>NZ_JAHPJG010000002.1:0-204117 GCF_020515755.1 Pseudomonas sp. B20 | reverse complement strand
CTTCGGTACGTCTGGACATCCGCCGTACAGGCGCGGTCAAGGAAGGCGATGAAGTTGTCGGCAGCGAAACCCGCGTCAAGGTTGTGAAGAACAAGGTAGCTCCGCCGTTTCGTCAGGCCGAGTTCCAGATTCTTTACGGCAAGGGTATCTACCTGAACGGTGAAATCGTCGATCTGGCCGTTCTGCACGGTTTTGTCGAGAAGTCCGGCGCCTGGTACAGCTACCAGGGCAGCAAGATCGGTCAGGGCAAGGCCAACTCGGCCAAGTTCCTGGCGGATAACCCGGAAATCTGCAAAGCGCTCGAGAAGCAGATCCGCGACAAGTTGCTGACCCCTGGCGTTGATACCAAGGCTGTCGGCTCCCGTGAAGCAGTGGCTGCCGATGACATGTCTGAAGCAGATGTCGATATCTGATAGCCATGCCTGCCGTGCTCGATACACCCGTCGCCGTCAGGCGCACTGCAATGGACCTGCTCGCTCGTCGCGAGCACGGTCGAGTCGAGCTGACGCGTAAACTGCGTCAGCGCGGCGCTCCCCCCGAGCTTATCGATGCAGCCCTTGATCGTCTGGTCGAGGAAGGTCTGCTCTCTGAATCCCGTTACCTCGAAAGCTTCGTTTCTTACCGGGCACGTTCGGGCTACGGTCCTGTTCGTATTCGAGAAGAGCTTGGCCAGCGAGGCTTGCAACGTGCCGACATTGAGCAGGCGCTCAGGGAGTGCGGCGTTGATTGGCAGGAGAAGCTTCACGAGCTCTGGCAGCGCAAGTTTGCCGGTGCCCTGCCTGTCGATGCGCGCGAGCGAGCCAAGCAGGGGCGTTTTCTGAGTTATCGCGGCTATCCGCTGGAAATGATCGGCCGCTTGTTAAGCGGCCGTGGCGGGGATGACTGATATATCCGGGCGCTTACTGTGGCGCCCGATTCCGAGCTGCGTCCCTTGTCACTGAAGCGTCTTCCCAGTTTTCCTGTTGATTGATGTAATCCACCAGTTCCCGAAGCCTGCCCTGATTGCGTCCTGTGAAGGTGAACGCCAGTCGTGTCAGGTGGCTGAATTGCGCTTCATCGTGCTCTTCGCCCTGATAACTGTGCTGATGAAAGTTTTCATTGATGCACAGGTCAGCGAACGCTTCCTGCATGTGCTCCAGGGCCTGTTCGTTCAGCGCATGATGCATACGGATCACGAACTTGTTTTTCAGCCAGCGGCTGGAATGGAAGTTCGCATAAAACCGGTCGATCTCTTCTACCGCTTCATCGGCGCTGTAAACCAGCCTCATCAGCTTCATGTCGGCTGGCAGAATGTAGTGATTGTCCTGCAACTGATGCTTGATGAAGTCCAGTGCACCTTGCCAGAAACTTCCGCCAGGCGTGTCCAGCAATACGACAGGCACCAACGGGCTTTTGCCGGTTTGTATCAGTGTCAGCACTTCCAGGGCTTCATCCAGAGTTCCGAAGCCGCCTGGGCATAGCACCAGCGCGTCGGCTTCCTTGACGAAGAACAGCTTGCGCGTAAAGAAGAAGTGGAAGGGCAGCAGGTTTTCGCTGCCTTCTACAGTCGGGTTGGCGTGCTGTTCGAAGGGCAGGGTAATGTTGAACCCAAGGCTGTGTTTCAAGCCTGCACCGGCATGGGCTGCAGCCATGATGCCGCCGCCTGCACCGGTGATCACCATCATGTCGGAGCGGGCCAGTTTTTCACCCAGCTCTGTGGCTTGTGCGTACAGCGGATGTTCCATTGGTGTACGGGCGGAGCCGAACACAGTGACTTTGCGGCGGCCCTTGAAACGCTCGAGCACCCGAAAGGCTTTGTCCAGTTCGCGCAGGGTTTGCAGCGTTATCTTGACGTCCCAGCGGTTGCGGTCATCCTGGGCCATGCGCAGCACCGTGAGCATCATGTCGCGGTACAGCGGCAGGTTTTTCGTGTCCGGAGCCACCTCATTGAGGTGCTCTTCAATCTTGCTGGTCAGGTCGAGACCGTCGCTTTGAAAGTGTCGGGATAAAAGATCGTCAGGTACATACGGCATTCGGGATTTTTCCTCCTGCTGGATCAATGGCCTGGTGGGGCGTGTTGAATCGATGATGTCCCGGTTTGCAGAGAAAGGCTACCCATACCCTGTTCATTATCAGGGTGGATTAGTTGCAGGATGTCTTGAGTATTGCTCGACTGACGCGCCTGAGGGACAGGCGCGCGGGGGGCGGCTACATGTCGGGCGTAGCTTACTGCTTGGGCTTTACAGTGCAGTCGGAAGCCTGAAAGGTCTGCGTCACAACCGGGCGGTTGGTCTTGTACTCGGTGAACTGATACTTGAGTACGGCCCCCTTGGTCATCAACTGGCGGAAACCATTGTTGTGGCAAACGCTGTTACCCAGCTGGTTGCGCATCACGTCCGGATTGGCGCGCATCTGCTGAGCCTGGCCTTCACGAACGCTCAGGTGGTTGATCAACTGGTTGCCGCTGACGGTATAGCCCTGATCGAGGATGTCTTCGTTGATCGCTCGCGGCGTGCCGACACTGCTTTCCTTAGCGACTTTTTCCAGCATCTTGCTGAGTTCGAACTCCTGTTTCGACGCCGCTTGGGCGCACAGTGGAGCAACGAGCAAAAGCGTAAGGGTGGGTACGATAAGGCGCAGCATTAAACTCTCCTGATTAAGTCACTGGCCGTTGGACCAGCGACTTCAAAGTGCGTTCCGGGCCGCCCACCGATAGGGCGGGGTGCGATGGCGCAGCAGTATAGAGCAGGAGTCTTGATCGGGCCTAGGCTCTGTATGAAAAGAGGCCGCCGGATCGAAAGCGCGTTGAAGTGCCGGGCCTCTGATAAACTGCGCGGACTTTAATCCTGCCGAGTCTTTGTGGTGTCGATGTCTTTCCCCCGCAGGCATGTCCTGTAATGAGCCATGCCGTTTCCCGCCTGCGCGATGAGCGTCTGGCCCGCAGTACCAGGCCTTTTATTGCCCGTGGCTCGCGCGCGCCGCGCTGCCCGGAATGCCGGGTGATCTCCAGCTATTGTCTGTGCGAGTGGCGCCCCAGCGTCGCTGCCGATTCAGGCATCTGCCTGCTGATGTATGACACCGAGCCCTTGAAACCGACCAACACCGGTTGGCTGATCGCCGATGTGATCAAGGACACTCATGCCTTCCTCTGGTCGCGGATAGAAGTCGATGAGCAACTGCTCGCCTTGCTGGACGACCCGCAGTGGCAGCCTTACATCGTGTTTCCCGGAGAATTTGTCGCCGAGGAGCGCGTGGTCAATAAGGTCTCGCGCCTGGATGGCAAGCGCCCGCTGTTCATTCTGCTGGATGCGACCTGGACCGAAGCGCGCAAGATGTTTCGCAAGAGTCCTTATCTGGAGCGGTTTCCGGTCTTGAGTCTGGAACCCGAGCAGATCTCGCGCTACCGTTTGCGTCGATCCAGGCGCGACGACCACTTCTGCACGGCGGAAGTGGCCGCCCTGTGTCTGGAACTGGCCGGTGACACCAGTGCCAGCGGCGTGCTGGATGCTTATCTGGACGTCTTCAGCGCTCATTATCTGGGCGCCAAGTTCCAGAACCCGATTGATCCTGATGATGTGGCGCATACCCATTTGAAGGCGTTCATTTGAAGGCTTTTGAAAACCAGGGTTGGTCGAACTGCGCGGGTTTGGCTAATTGCCATCTATGTTCCCGGGTATCGACGCTTCGCGCTTGACCGTCATGGCCATGCTGGGCATGCTTGGCGCCGCCTGGAAGCCGATTCATCTGGTCTGGCAGTGCGCCGGAGCCCGCTACGGGTTTCGCACCGAGCGTTCGCCAGCCTCGCTGGGCGGCCGATTCTTCGGCCCCTCACTATAAAAACAGGATCATTACATGACCTACGACATCCTGATCGCTGATGATCATCCCCTGTTTCGCAGTGCGCTGCATCAGGCGCTGAGCATCGGCCTGGGGCCTGAAGCAAGGCTGGTCGAGGCAGAAAGCATTGCCCAGCTTGAGTCGCGGCTGGGGGAAAAAGCTGATTGGGATCTGGTTCTGCTGGACCTGAACATGCCGGGTGCCTATGGTTTCTCCGGGCTGGTCCTGTTGCGTGGCCAGTACCCGCAGATACCGGTGGTGATGGTCTCGGCGCAGGAAGAAGCTTCCATCGTGGTGCGCTCCAAAGAGTTTGGCGCCAGTGGCTTCATTCCCAAATCCAGCTCGCTGGAAGTCATTCAGCAGGCGGTACGCACGGTGCTTGACGGTGACGTCTGGTGGCCGCCGCAGGTCAATGAAGTGATCAGTGTTTCAGACGAAGCAAAGGCTGCCAGCGCAGGCCTTGCCAGCCTGACGCCGCAGCAGTTTCGAGTGTTGACGATGGTCTGTGAAGGCTTGCTGAACAAGCAGATCGCTTCCGAGCTCAGCGTGTCCGAAGCCACCATCAAGGCACATGTCACGGCGATTTTCCGCAAGCTTGGCGTACGCACGCGTACCCAGGCAGCATTGTTGTTACAGCAGCTTGAGTCCATTTCGTCCAGCTGACGGCTTTCAGGTTGCGAGCATTCACGCTTTTTTGACCTGTATTGCCTTAGCTTTCCTCATCTTTTTACACAGCAGTCTCTCTATGTCGCCCTTCAAAGGCCAAACCGGTCTGAAACGTATTCTTAACGCCGCTGGTTACTCACTGGACGGTATGCGCGCAGCCTTCAAAGGTGAAGCGGCCTTCCGCCAGCTGGTGCTGCTCAACGTGGTCCTGATTCCGCTGTCGTTTTTCCTGCACGTCAGCAAGGGCGAGCATGCCCTGCTGGTTGCCGTGTGCCTGCTGGCGCTGATCGTCGAGTTGCTTAACTCGGCCGTAGAGGCGGCCATTGACCGTATCTCCCTGGACTTGCACCCGCTGTCCAAGAACGCCAAGGACATGGGCAGTGCTGCACAGTTCATCGCCCTGAGCATGATCGGTCTGGTGTGGGCGATCATTCTGCTGGGCTGACGCCTTTCGATACAGACCGTCAATACAGGCTGGGCAGCACGATCTCGTCGCTGCGCTGCACTCCGGCGGTGAACGCGCGGCACAGCTCGAGGAACTCGCGCATGGCCGAGGTCTGGTATTTCTGTTTGTGCCAGATGAAGTAGAACTGCCTGGCCAGGTCCAGCTCGGGCGTGGCCAGTTCCACCAGATTGCCGCGACGAAAGGCATCGCGCAGCGCCAGTCTGGAAATGCAGCCAATGCCCAGCCCGGATTCGACTGCGCGCTTGATGGCTTCGGTGTGCTCGAGCTCCAGCCGGACATTCAGCCCGTTACGATGATGACGCATCGCCTGGTCGAAGGTCAGGCGTGTGCCGGAGCCCTGTTCCCGGAGAATCCAGGCTTCATGGGTCAGCTCCTCCAGCGTTACCTGCGCGCGCTTGGCCAGCGGATGCTGCGGGGCGCAGAACACCACAAGTTCGTCTTCGACCCAGGATTGCACTTCGATGTCCGGGTGGCTGCAATCGCCTTCGATGAGGCCCAGATCGATCTCGTAGTGCGCAACCTGTTGCACGATATGCGCGGTGTTCTGGACATGCAGCTTGACCTGGCTTTCCGGGTGGCGCTGCATGTAGCCGCCGATCAGCAGCGTCGCCAGGTAATTGCCGATCGTCAGCGTCGCCCCGACCGCCAGGGAGCCGAAGCCCGACTTGCCATTGAGCAGGTCTTCGATTTCCTTGGCCTGATCGAGCAGCGCGACGGCTTGCGGCAGCAATTGCCTGCCGGTGGCGTTGAGGCTGAGGCGCTTGCCGGCGCGGTCAAACAGCTGGCAGCTCGACTGGCGCTCCAGCTCGGTGATGGAGGTGCTGGCAGCCGACTGCGAAAGCGAAAGCAGTACCGCGGCTTTGGAGACGCTTTCCTGCCGGGCGACGGCCACAAATACCTGGAGCTGACGGAGAGTAAATCGCATATCTATATAACCGATAACCTATATCTTGATAATTCATTTAACAGATATTGTGTCTGCCACTAGAATGTCGCGCAATAGCGCAGTGCTTCTGCGCGCACTATTTTTTCAGGAGTCCTCACGTACATGAGCAACATGAACCACGAGCGTGTCCTCAGCGTCCACCACTGGAACGACACCCTCTTCAGTTTCAAGTGCACCCGCGACCCTGGTTTGCGTTTCGAGAACGGTCAGTTCGTGATGATCGGTCTGCAGCAGCCAAACGGTCGTCCGCTCATGCGTGCTTATTCGATTGCCAGCCCGAACTGGGAAGAGCATCTGGAATTCTTCAGCATCAAGGTGCCGGACGGCCCGCTGACTTCCCAGCTGCAGCACCTCAAGGAAGGTGACGAGATCATCATCAGCAAGAAGCCTACGGGTACGCTGGTGCTGGACGATCTCAAGCCGGGCAAGCATCTGTACCTGCTGAGCACCGGTACCGGCCTTGCGCCGTTCATGAGTGTCATCCAGGATCCCGAAACCTACGAGCGTTTCGAGAAAGTCATCCTCTGCCACGGCGTGCGTTACGTGAACGAAGTCGCCTATCGCGAATTCATCACCGAGCACCTGCCGCAGAATGAATTCTTCGGCGAAGCGCTGCGTGACAAGCTGATCTACTACCCGACGGTCACCCGCGAGCCCTTCGAGAACGAAGGTCGTCTGACCGACCTGATGCGCAGTGGCAAGCTGTTCAGCGACATCGGCCTGCCACCGATCAACCCGCAGGATGACCGTGCCATGTTGTGCGGCAGCCCGAGCATGCTCGACGAGACCAGCGAAGTGCTCAACAGCTTCGGCCTGACCGTTTCGCCGCGTATGCGTGAGCCGGGCGACTATCTGATCGAGCGTGCTTTCGTCGAGAAGTAAGCCGGCTGCACAAGACCCGCCTCTTCCTTGAGTGGATCAGGCGGGTTTTTGTTGCGCGGGTTTTTTCGCCCCAATCAGCTCAGGCAAGCAGCGGCTTCAGGCGAGCAGCACTTCCAGCACGCAAATCACACCCGCCTGCGGGTAGTGCCAGCGCACGTCCAGATCCCAGAACTGAGCACCATAGCGACGTTCCGGCGTGGGTAGCTGATAGGCCGGGCGCGGGTCCTGGGCCAGACACTGCTCGATCAGTTCGACCAGCGGCTCATTCAGGCGCAGCGCGTGTTCGCGAGCCTGTTGCAGCGCGGCGTCTTGCCAGTGCACCGGTATCAGGGCTGGCGCAGCACTGGCGATGTGGTTGGTCGCGTCGGCGATTGCATCGGCGTAGGGTACGTAGGGCTTGATGTCCAGCACCGGCGTGCCATCCAGCAGGTCGATGCCGGACAGCCAGAGTCGCCCAGGCTCGACCTTGTCCAGCTTGACCACCGACTGGCCGATGCCATTGGGGCGATGGGTGGCGCGGGTGGCGAACACGCCCATTGACTGGTTGCCACCCAGGCGCGGCGGGCGCACCTTCAGGCGGGGCTTGTCTTCCAGCGCCAGGTGGAACAGAAACAGCAGCCAGACATGACTGACCTGTTCCAGCCCCTGAACCGCTTCACCCTGATCGAACGGTGCCACCAGCTCCAGTACACCGCGTGCCGCCGGGGCCAGTTGTGGCTGGCGCGGGATGGCGAATTTCTCCTTGAAGCAGGAGCGCACGAAGCCGACAGGGGAGACGTTGTAGCTCATCGAGGCTGGTTCAGCCGCGCACGCGCAGGGTCAGGCCCTTGAGGAAATTGCGCAGCAGTTGATCGCCACAGGCGCGATAGTTGGTGTGTCCGACCTTGCGGAACAGGGCGCTCAGTTCTGGTTTGGAAACCGGGAAGTCGACCGATTTGAGGATGGCGTGCATGTCGTCTTCTTTCAGTTCGAACGCCACGCGCAGTTTTTTCAGGACGATATTGTTGGTGATCGGCAAATCGATCGCCTGGGGCGGACGACTTTCGTCCTTGCCACGCTTGAAGTAGACCAGGCCATCGAGGAAGTGCGCCATGATTTCATCGCTGCAATCCAGGTAGCCTTCTTCTTCCTCTTTTTTCATGAAGGCGATGACATCGCTTTTCGACACTTCAAAACCGGTCAGTGCGGTGATCTCGACAATCTTGCTGTCGCTGATATCGAGCATGTAGCGCACGCTGCGCAGTACGTCGTTGTTCATCATGAGGCGTGTTTCCTGATAAGTCGTAGGGCAGCGCATGACGGTGGCCATGCGCGCTGTAATAAGGTGGGTGGCGCGAGGGTCAGAACTTTTCCTTGGCCGTCATGTAGCGCCACTGGCCCTCGGGCAGTTTGCCCATGGACACGCCGCCGATGCGGATGCGGCGAATGGCGACGATCTTCAGGCCGACGGCCTCGCACAGCAGGGCGATAATGCCGGGCTGCGGATTTTTCATCGCAAAACGCAGGCGGTTCTCGTTCTGCCAGCTGGCTTTCACGGCTGGCAGCTCCTTGCCTTTGTAGGTCAGACCGTGGTTCAGCCGGTTGAGGCCATGAGCAACCATCTCGCCCGAGATCTCCACCACGTATTCCTGCTCGATCTTGCTGCGGTCATCGGTGAGCTTGCGCAGGATCTTCCAGTCCTGGCTGAACACCATCAAGCCGCTGGCATTGGCCTGCAGGCTTGAAATCGCTTCAAGGCGCATGAAATGGCCCTTGAGCGGACGCTTGCTGTAGCTGTGCTCTACGGAGAGCGTGCCCGGCGTAATCATCTGCAAAGCCTCTTCGGCGCTTGCCGAGGCGGGTTTGTGCAAGATGATTGTCACAGGCTCCGGAGAATCGGCCTTGGCATCCGGGCTGAGCTCGATTTTCTGGGTGCTGACCTTGAAGTGCGGCTCTTCGATGACCTCGCCGTCCACAGTGACCCAGCCACCCTCGATAAACAGTTCGGCCTCCCGGCGGGAGCAACCGACCAGCTCGATAAGGCGTTTGGAAAGGCGAATGGGGTCTGTCATGACAAAAAAGCCGTTTGCTAAAATAAAGTCGCCATTGTAACCGCCCGGCGACGGTTAATCGCGGCAACATTGCATTTGCGCTGCAATCGGTGTCAGTTACGACTGATCAGGCGCATTCTGAGCATGGGGTAAGGTTGGCCCAGACCATCGATTTCAGAGCGGCTGACAACCTCGAAACCCTGCCTGCGGTAAAACCCCAATGCCTGCGTATTCTGCTCGTTGACGTCCAGCTCGCGGATATTGAACTGCTCGATTGCATGAGTCAGCAACTGCGTGCCCAGCTTCTGGCCGCGATGCTTCGGGTCGATGAACAGAATATCCAGACTGTCTTTGTGCGCGCCTGCAAAGCCGGTGATGTTGAGCTGCTCATCCCTCGTACAGAACAGGGTCACACTGCCCAGATACTGCGGCGGCAGCCCTTTGAGCCGGGTGATGTAGGCGTCTGGCAGAAAGTCATGGGTCGCGCGCACCGAGCGTTCCCATACCTCGGTCAATTCCGGGTAATCATGGGTATCCGGTGTGTATAGCTGCATATCGCGTCCTCCTTTAAGCCGGTCCTGGATAGACAACAGCCAGAGACGAAAAAGCCCTGCCGGTTAAAGGGCAGGGCTTTGGTTTGCGACCAGGGAGAATACTTAGAGCATCTCGGCCCACAGGTCGTATTCGTCGGCATCGGTCACTCGGCACATGATCTTGTCGCCGGGCTGAACGGTGCTGCCGTCTTCCAGGCCGATGAACACGTTACCGTCGATTTCCGGGGCGTCGAAGAAGCAGCGGCCCACGGCACCACGATCGTCGACTTCGTCGATCAGCACTTCGATTTCCTTGCCGATCTTCATCTGCAGGCGCGCAGCGCTGA
This sequence comes from Pseudomonas sp. B20, assembly GCF_020515755.1. Lineage (NCBI taxonomy): Bacteria > Pseudomonadati > Pseudomonadota > Gammaproteobacteria > Pseudomonadales > Pseudomonadaceae > Pseudomonas > Pseudomonas sp. B20. The sequence goes on along the minus strand of NZ_JAHPJG010000002.1, from coordinate 194,431 downwards.
TTGCCTGCTGATGAGCCATGAAACGATCCCAGCGATCCTGCTTGACGTCGTCCGGCACGATGGCCGCGTCCAGCAGATTGGCGGGCGCGCCTTCAACCGGCGAGTACTGGAAGCAGCCAACCCGGTCCAGCTGCGCTTCGGTCAGCCAGTCCAGCAGGTACTGGAAGTCTTCTTCGGTTTCGCCGGGAAAGCCGACGATGAAGGTCGAACGGATGATCAGGTCAGGGCACTGCTCGCGCCAGTTCTTGATGCGTGCCAGGGTCTTGTCTTCGAAGGCCGGACGCTTCATCAGTTTGAGGATTTTCGGGCTGGCGTGCTGGAACGGGATGTCCAGGTACGGCAGGATCTTGCCAGCGGCCATCAACGGGATCAGTTCGTCGACGTGCGGGTACGGGTAGACATAGTGCAGGCGCACCCAGACGCCCATCGAGCCCAGCGCCTGGCACAGCTCGGTCATGCGGGTTTTGACCGGCTGACCGTCCCAGAAACCGGTGCGGTATTTGACGTCAACGCCATAGGCGCTGGTGTCCTGGGAAATGACCAGCAGTTCCTTCACACCGGATTTGACCAGGCGCTTGGCCTCGTCCAGCACATCACCCACCGGGCGGCTGACCAGTTTGCCGCGCATCGACGGGATGATGCAGAAGCTGCAACTGTGGTTGCAGCCTTCGGAAATTTTCAGATACGCGTAGTGACGCGGGGTCAGTTTGACACCTTGTGGCGGCACCAGGTCGATCAACGGATTGTGATCCTGGCGGGGCGGCACGACATCGTGCACCGCGTTGACCACCTGTTCGTACTGCTGCGGGCCGGTCACCGACAGCACGCTCGGATGCACATTGCGAATGACACTCGCATCGACGCCCATGCAGCCGGTCACGATGACCTTGCCGTTTTCCTTGATGGCTTCGCCGATCACTTCGAGCGACTCGGCCTTGGCCGTATCGATGAAGCCACAGGTGTTGACCACCACCACGTCGGCGTCCTCGTAGGTCGCAACGACTTCGTAACCTTCCATGCGCAGCTGGGTCAGGATGCGTTCAGAGTCAACGAGTGCCTTTGGGCAACCCAGTGAAACGAATCCAACCTTGGGGGCGGACGGCGTGGTGACGGTGGACATGGCAAACCTCGGCGTGAAGGGCACCCGGACGCGAAGCGCAGGCGCTGACTGGGCGCTTGCTGCGCCTCTGATCAAAAAGTGCGCAATTCTAGCGGCGAGTGGGCAGGATGACCAGCGTTTGCATGAGAATTACGACGTACGCGAGACGCAGCCGAGGCCAGCGCGTGCTCAGCCGATTGCATTACCACCGACAGTAAGTCGGTTACACGCAGTGTATCGAGGAGGATGGCCGATGTTGCAACGGGTGACGGGGACATTTTGAATGAAGTTCAGGCCCACCTGTGCAGGCCTGAACTGACTTTCACATGCTCTTAGCGCCGCGGTTCATGCATCGGGCAGCCATTGTGCTGACTGCGAAAGCCCGCCGAGTGTTCATAGGCTGGTTTGCGCACGCGCATGACGCCGCCCAACGGACGATGCGCCTCAAGGCCATGCCATGGGCTGAATGCCATGGCTTCGTCGATTTCCTGGATGTTTTGCTCTGACCACGAAGACTGGCGGGGCACATCGATTCGAGCGACGGTTACGTAAGGGCTGAGGTCTTCCGGCCAGATCGCCGAGGCGTCCTCGATCGGCATTTTCTCCAGATCCGTGGCCAACTGGACGCGGACTTCCCAACTGGCATCGTGTTCAAGAAAGAACGCTTTGACCGCTTCGCGCAGACCGTCCGGGTTGTCTTTCAGGTCCACAGCCTTGTCGGTCAGCGCAGTCAGCTCGGCAGAGACGGGCACGACGCTGAGTTTGGCGTAGTAGGGGCCGTATAGAAACGGTACGACGGTGTAGAACGTCTCGCCGAGGATATGGGTCATCGGGTGCCCGCCGAGACTTCTCAGTGTGCCACTTTCGCCACCGGCAGACTCGATCACCGACTCGATGCCGCGCAGGACGGCAGACAGCGCGCGTTTCATGCTCGGCGCCTTGTCGGTCGTCTTGGCCAGCAGCTTCAAGGTCTTCAGGAAGGCCTTGGGGTCCTTGGCGGTAAAGGCCTTGGCGTTTTGCATGACGAAATCCTGAGTGGTTGCCTCTGTGCTGCCAGGCAAGCGCGGGCCTTCGACGCCGACCAGTTTGATGGCCAGGCCTCTGGGCGTGGACACCTTGTCGTCGAGAATGTCGCCCGGGTTGGTCGAAAAGCGCATGACCACCGGGAAGATGCCGGGCCTGGCAAAGGCACCCTGGGCCAACGGCTCGGGCAGGTCGCCGTAGACCTGAATCTGACCATGGAGCAAGCCGTGAGCCTTGGCGTGCACACTGCGAATGGCGTGCCCCGTGTCTTGATACGTGGTCTCGAGGATGGAGTGCATGGCTTCGACCAGCTCTTTGCTGGTCTGCGCTTCATCGTCCGGAACGACTTCAAATGAGGGCTGGAAGGGCAAGGGCTGGACAGTCAGGCTTTGTGTAGTCATCAGGACATCTCGATCAGAGGTAATCAGGGTGCCCGGGCGTCGATGCGGTTCTTGAAGACCCCTGATGCGGCAGGCTTAAGTAATGACCGGCCGATATTTTTGTCGTTCCATGAGAAACGTTGCCTCAAAAAACGCCTTCAACAGAGAGTGATCAAGGCAGGGTGGCAGGCCGGATCGTTGCGACGATCTGCGTTTCACCAAGAATTACGACGAGTGCTGCGTTATGCTTCGCGCCATCGCGCCGAGGCATGTCAATGTCTGGCTGAATCTGAATTGTTACGCCTTGTGATGTTCTCAGTGTTGAACCTCATGTCTGGTTTCCGGGAGTAGTGGATGAGTCAAGCAAACAGTCATGCGGAGGCCGGAGGCACTGCCAAGCCCATCGGGTTGCTGATCGCCGCGGTAGGGGTGGTTTACGGCGACATCGGCACCAGTCCGCTGTACACCCTCAAGGAGGTGTTTCAGGGTGGTTACGGTGTGGACGTGACCCATGACGCGATTCTCGGCGTGCTGTCGCTGATCTTCTGGTCGCTGATCTGGGTGGTTTCCTTCAAATACATGGCGTTCGTCCTGCGTGCCGATAACCAGGGCGAGGGCGGCATCATGGCGCTGATGGCCCTGGCGCGGCGTGCATCGGCCAAGCATCCCCGGCTGCAAATGATGATGGTGGTGTTCGGACTGTTCGGCGCCGCATTGTTCTACGGTGACAGTATGATCACCCCGGCAGTTTCGGTGTTGTCGGCGATGGAAGGGCTGGAACTGGCGTTCGACGGCCTCGATCACTGGATCGTGCCCATGGCGCTGGTTGTGCTGGTGGGCCTGTTTCTGATTCAGCGTCATGGCACCGCGCGCATCGGCGTGCTGTTCGGCCCGGTGATGGTGACCTGGTTTCTGGTGCTCGGCGCGCTGGGTGTCTACGGCATCATGCAGTCGCCGGAAGTGCTGAAAGCGGTCAATCCGGCATGGGGTGTGAATTTCTTCATCATCCATCCGGGCATTGGTGTGGCCATTCTGGGTGCTGTGGTGCTTGCCCTGACGGGGGCCGAAGCGCTGTATGCCGACATGGGCCACTTCGGCCGCAAGCCGATTTCACGTGCGTGGTTCATCCTCGTGCTGCCTGCGCTGCTGCTCAACTATTTCGGCCAGGGTGCGCTGGTGCTGGGCAATCCTGAAACGGTTCGTAACCCGTTCTACCTGCTGGCGCCGGGCTGGGCGCTGCTGCCACTGATCGGTCTGTCGACGATGGCCACCATCATTGCCTCGCAAGCGGTGATCTCCGGCGCCTTCTCGATGACACTGCAGGCGATCCAGCTGGGCTACATTCCACGCATGCATATCCAGCACACCTCCAGCGACGCGCAAGGCCAGATCTACATCGGTGCCGTCAACTGGGCGCTTATGGCGGGTGTGATTCTGCTGGTGATCGGCTTCGAGTCGTCTGGTGCGCTGGCGTCTGCCTACGGCGTCGCGGTGACCGGGACCATGCTCTGCACCACCATTCTGGTGTCGACCGTCATGCTTATGCTCTGGAAATGGCCGCCGTTGCTGGCCGTTCCGCTGCTGATCTGCCTGCTGCTGGTGGACGGTCTGTTCTTCGCGGCCAACGTGCCGAAGATCTTCCAGGGCGGGGCCTTCCCGGTACTGGCGGGCGCGGTGCTGTTTATCCTCATGACCACCTGGAAGCGCGGCAAGCAATTGCTTGCGGAGCGAATCGACGAGGGCGGCCTGCCATTGCCGATCTTCATCGGCAGTATTCGCGTCCAGCCGCCGCATCGGGTACAGGGCACGGCAGTGTTCCTGACAGCACGTTCGGACGCCGTGCCCCATGCGCTGCTGCACAACATGCTGCACAACCAGGTGTTACATGAGCAAGTGGTGCTGTTGACGGTGGTGTATGAAGATTCGCCGCGTGTACCGTCCGCTCAGCGCTTCGAAGTGGAATCCTATGGCGAAGGCTTCTATCGGGTGATCCTGCACTTCGGCTTTATCGATGAGCCCGATGTACCGGCTGCGCTGGCCCTGTGTCATTTGCCGGAGCTGGACTTCAGTCCCATGCGCACCACGTACTTCCTCAGCCGCGAGACGGTGATCCCGTCCAAGATGGACGGCATGGCGCGCTGGCGTGAAGCGTTGTTCGCTTTCATGCTCAAGAACGCCAACGGCAACCTGCGCTTCTTCAAGCTGCCGTTCAACCGGGTGATCGAGTTGGGTACCCAAGTGGAGATGTAAACGTTGGCCGGGTCGTCCGGCAGCGCAGATAAAAAAATCCCGGCCACCTCACGGTGCCGGGATTTTTTTGGGTCGCAGACTGCAGCGTTACTGAGCGGTAGTCTTGCCCTGACGCTTGTTGATCGCGTCGATCAGACGTTTGGCCAGCGCCGGATAGTCCTCATCGAAGTGATGACCGCCTGGCAACTGGACCGCTTCGCCAATGGCGGTGGTGTCAGTGCAACCGCTGTCTTTCTTCTCTTCGACGCCGTAAACGCAGAACACCTTGGCGGCTGGCAGCTTGGCCATTTCCTGTCCGGTGGTGGCTTCCTTGCCTGCGTTGCCAAGCCAGCCGTCGACGTGAATCTCGAAGCTGCCAGTGCGTGCGAAGGCCAGCAGAATGATTGCGTCAACCCGGTTCTGATCGTCTGCTGCCAGGCGATTGTAGATCGCCGGCATGACGTCCGCACCGAACGAGTAGCCAGCCAGAATGAAGCGCTTGGTGCCCCATTTCTGACGGTAGTGGTTCATCAGGTCGGTGAGGTCGACGGCGGTCTGTTCCGGCGTCTTGTGTTCCCAGTAGTAGCGCAGCACGTCGATGCCGACCACCGGGTAGCCCATCTTGGCCATGTCGCCGGCCACGACTTTGTCCAGGTCGCGCCATCCGCCGTCACCGGACATGAACAGCGTCACGGTGTCGGAAGGCTGGCTGGCCGGAACTTCGACCGTCGGTATGCCCAGTCCGCCGCTGTCATTCTCGCCGAGCAGCAGATGACGAAGTTCGGTATTGAGTACCTGGGGCAGCGGGATGTCGTAGTCGCTGATGCTGGTGTCGGCGTTGCTCTGGTCGCGCACGAACGCTGCGCTCGGATCATCCGGCGCGTCGTTCCAGGCGGCCAGCCAGTGCCCGTGCGCAGCCTTTTGTGGCAGCGGTACGTCGCAGATCTGTGGCGGCTTCTCGTCTTCTTCCAAAACGGGCGGCGGATTCGAGGCATGCTCGAGCGCAAAACCTACCGAAATGGCCTGCGCCTTGTCATCGGTCTGTCCGGCCAGCCAGCGCCAGGCCAGTGTCGCGCCAGGGCCTATGCCGCCGACGACCTTTGCCGGGCCGTCGAGCTTTGTCAGGGCGTCCTGAAAGGTCTTCTGTTGCAAGACGCAGTCGTCCTTGGGCAACACCACCTGAATGATGCGTGCCGACGCATCCTTGCTGATCGCCAGCAATTGCTTGTCGCTCAGCATGTCTTCAGCGGTAACGGCCAGTGCGATACGGGTCTTGATGCTGGTGGCCGGCGTTACGCTGGTCAGCGGCGCGCCACCGTCAAGGTTCGAGTGTTCCAGTGATGCGGGCGGAGCGGGGCGGGTCCAGACCCAGACTCCCAGCGCCACGATTAAAAGAACAATTACCAGAGCTGCGAGCAAAAGGCGCCAGGAGCGTCGAATCATCAGCGTTTCACCAATCCAGTCAGGCCGCCCGCAATCAGGGCGGCGGTGTCAGCCAGTGCCACAAGCGGATCGAGTCCGGCAGGCACGGCCATATAACGAGGTTCCCAATCGGGCTGAAACTTGTCCTTGAAGCGACGCAGCCCCTGGAAGTTGTACAGCTGTTCGCCACGGCGGAAGATCATCGAACCCAGACGCTGGGTGATGGGTGCGCCGCGTCGTGGCTGCAGGCCCGACAAAGGCACCATGCCCAGGCTGAAGCGCGCGTAGCCCTGGGCTTTGTAATGCAGAATCAGGCCGACCATCATGAACTCCATGGTCAGCTTGGGTGCATCCGGGTGAGAGCGCATCAGGTCCAGGCTGGCCAGTTCCGGGCTGGTGGTTTCCAACAGGTTGGAGAACGCGACCGGCTTGCCCTGGAAGTGCACGATGGCAATGCGGAAGTACTTCAGGTACTCAGTGCTGAAGCGGCCCAGCGAGAAGCCTTTTTCACGGACATTCTTGCCCGTCAGCCAAGCGTCGGAAATCACTTTCAGCTCGTCGATCGGCGCCTGGCCCGGTTCGTAGATCTCCAGCGAAAGCCCGTCGCGGCCACCCCGGTTCCAGGTGTAACGCAGGTCTTTCATCTCCTTGCCCTTGGCGTCGATGTCGAAGCGCCGCAGGTCGACGCGCGCTTCTTCACCCAGCTTGATGGCGGTGAGACCGATGTCCATGTAGAACGGCAGGTTTTCTGCACGTACCTGGTAGAACACCGGACGCGCATGGTGCACGTCGCACAGGTCGCGGAACTGCCAGATCAGCTCGGCACGCTGCTGTGTGGGGCCGATCGGGTCGTAAAGCGCTACCAGACTGCGGCCGCGATGCGAGTACATCAGGAACGCATTGCCGGCCGGATGGAACAGGATCGCCTTGTCGCCGGTCAGCACCAGGCCGCCATCCGGCTGTTTGGATGCTTTGAGGATCTCGGCTGCCTTGTCCAGGTCTGCCGCGTCGGGCAGCTTGATGACCGGTCTGGCAGTACGCAGCAACCAGGTCAGCGAAACCACCACCAGCAGTACTGCGCTGCCCAACGCCGAACGCAGGCCGCGCGGCGCGTCTGCATCGAGCGTGAACTGCCACCACAACTGGTGACTGTAGGGTACGTCCTGATAGGCGAACAGCAGCAGCCAGATCGAGGCGCCGACCACACAGATGCTGGCAATCAGGTAGACCGGCGAGAACGGCAGCTCCAGTAGGCGACTTGGACGGTAGAAGGAACGGCGGAAGGTCAGCAGCAGGCAGGCGGTCAGCAGCAGCATGCTGGCTTCTTCCCAGTCGAAGCCCTTGAGTATCGACAGCACTGCACCGACCAGCAGCAAAATAGAGGTCAGCATCCATGCAGCCGACAGTCGACGACGCAGGCCCTGGGCGAGCAGCAGGCACAGCACACCCACCAGGCTGGCCCCGAAGTGCGACGCATCGATCAGTCGATGCGGGATCATGAAGCCAACGTTTTCCAGGCGGGTATCGATTTCAGGGGTGGCACCAGAGAAGAGCAGCACCACCCCCGACAAGAAAACCAGTAGTGCCAGAATCGGTGCCGCCAGCCCTGAAGCGACGCGCATGGCCTGCCGGGTCGGCAGCAGGCGCTGGGCCTCGGTAAACAGCAGGGTAAGGCAGGCCAGCAGCAGCGGCAGGATCACGTAGATCAGGCGATACAGCAGCAGCGCAGCGGCGAGCGGGGCGGCACCCAGCTCGTTGGCAAAGGCCGCAAGCAGAATCGCCTCGAACACGCCGACGCCGCCAGGCACATGGCTGAGCACGCCAGCCGCGAGCGCCAGCAGGTAGATAAGGATGAATGCACCCAGCGGCGGCGCATGCGGCAGCAGCAGGTACAGCACCATCGCTGCGGCGGCGACGTCCAGCGCGGTGATCACCAATTGAATCAGCGTCAGCTTCAAATCCGGAAGGCGCAAGGTGCGACGACCCAGACGAACCAGAATATTGTGCGGGATGTCCTGTTCCGGCAGGCGCCGACGGTAGACGAACACCGCCAGCAACAGACTGCCGATCAACACCGCTGTAGCGACTACAGCCAGCACGTCCACGGGAAGTTTGAGTGCCAGTGACGCGCCTGACAGGTTGCTCAGCGTGGCCAGTGCAGCCAGCGGCGGCAGCGCACAACCCAGTGACAGGCTGGCGAACACGGTCATGCGGGCGATTTCGATTGCGCCTACGCCATGGCGTGAATAAAGCCTGTAGCGCACCGAGCCACCGGACAGCATCGACAGGCCGACCGCATTGCCGATGGCAAACGAGGTGAAGCCGCCGAGAAGCAGCGTCTTTATGGGCAGGTCGACGTTGGCATAACGACTGGCGGACAGTTCATAGCCCATCAGGATGATATAGCCGACGATTGCCGCGAGCAGCGCACCGCCCAGGGCGGGCAGGGGGACTGCGAACAGCGAGTCATGCAGCGCATACCAGTCCATTTCGACCAGCATGTGGCGGCAGGCTATAAGGGCCAGGCTGAACAACAGCAGCATCACCGCTAGCCCTATGGGCTGTCGGTATTTGCTCAGCAGCTCCCGCCAGTTATGGCGCGGTGGGCTGACGGGTTGCTCTGCATCAATGGTTTCATTGGAATCGGACATGTTGTCGCGCATCAATCACTCCTTGGATCGTGCGCGACAGGATGGAGGTATGCAGCCAAGTTACCAATCCCTACGCAGAAAATATTTCAGGATGTTAGCGCGTCAACGTCTAACGAGCGAATAGCGAATCGAGCCGGGTGATGCTGTTCAGCTACGGTTCAGTCGTGATTCAGCTTAGTAACACCTATCGGCAGCGCACGCAAAAACTGTCGTAAATGCACGCATTACGTTACAGATGTGATGATAGGGTTTCAAAGGGCTTTGGAAATAGTCTTTTTTGTCAGACAGTTAGCCGTTGCCCGCGCTGCTTTTTTACCGGAAACAAAAAAGGCCACTCTTTCGAGTAGCCTTTCTTGATGTTTGGTTGCGGGAGCCGGATTTGAACCGACGACCTTCGGGTTATGAGCCCGACGAGCTACCAGACTGCTCCATCCCGCGTCTGTGTGGCGGCATTCTACAGCCGAACGCCGAAGTGTCAACCCTTAATCCGCAAAGTATGCAAATGAGCAGCGGATTGTGCACATTTTGCACGCTGGGGGTCGGATGCGCGGTTTTCAGAGCAGCATGCCTGCGTGGAGCATTATCAGGAAAGCGTACGGCCGGGCCGTCAGGATTTACCGCAGGGCGCCGGGGAGCGCTGTATATCTGCGCGAGGCATGGCCCGATGTCCGGGCTTGAGAAGGGTGCTTTTCAGGCGCGCACAAAAAAGGCCACTCTTTCGAGTAGCCTTTCTTGATGTTTGGTTGCGGGAGCCGGATTTGAACCGACGACCTTCGGGTTATGAGCCCGACGAGCTACCAGACTGCTCCATCCCGCGTCTGTGTGGCGGCATTCTACAGAGAGATGACGAGGTGTCAATGGTTAGTTTCAAAAAAGTGCTTTTTCTTCAAATGCTTAGCGGATCCAGATGATCGGTCTGCACGGTATCGGCGCTTGCATGACGGGGCTTTGCAGCTGTTTCGGTCATGCATGATGGGCTTTTGACTACTTTTCATGGCGGCCTTTCGCATCATTGGATGTTACTTGGCGGTACGAATGAGATACTGCGCGGCCATTGATTGCAAAATCCCATCAGGTCATGACGCAGCGCAAAATCATCCACATCGACTGTGACTGCTTTTATGCAGCCATTGAAATGCGTGACGAGCCCGACCTCGCTGGCAAGCCGCTGGCGGTAGGCGGCTCTGCGGAGCGGCGCGGGGTGATTGCGACCTGTAATTACGAGGCGCGCGCCTATGGCGTTCGTTCGGCCATGTCGTCCCGGCATGCGCTCAAGCTCTGCCCGGACCTGACCATCGTCAAGCCGCGCATGGATGCTTATAAAGAAGCATCGCGGGAAATCCACACGATCTTTCGCGATTACACCGACCTTATAGAGCCGTTGTCTCTGGATGAGGCTTTTCTGGACGTGTCCGATGCCGGGCACTTTTCCGGCAGCGCCACGCGCATCGCGCAGGACATCCGTCGCCGGGTCTCGAATCAGTTGCACATCACCGTGTCGGCGGGCGTTGCGCCCAACAAGTTTCTCGCCAAGATCGCCAGCGACTGGAAAAAGCCCAACGGGTTGTTCGTCATCACGCCGGATCAGGTCGAGGATTTCGTCGCTTCCTTGCCGGTCACCAAGCTTCATGGCGTAGGAAAGGTCACCGCAGACAAGCTCGGCCGGCTGGGTATCATCGACTGCGCCGACCTGCGAAGCCGCAGCAAGCTCGCGCTGGTTCGCGAGTTCGGCAGCTTTGGCGAGCGCCTCTGGAGTCTGGCGCACGGGATCGATGACCGACCGGTGCAGAATGACAGCCGACGTCAGTCAGTCAGCGTTGAAAATACTTACGACACGGATCTGCCCGACCTGGCGGCCTGCCTGGAAAAGCTGCCCGACCTGCTGGAAACCCTGAGTGGCCGCATGGCCAGAATGGAAGGGCAGTACCGGCCCGGCAAGCCGTTCGTCAAAGTGAAGTTTCACGACTTTACGCAGACAACTCTCGAGCAATCGGGAGCCGGCAGGGATCTGGGCAGTTATGAACAACTGCTGGCTCAGGCGTTCGCCCGCGGTGGCAAGCCGGTGCGATTACTGGGCATAGGCGTGCGTCTGCACGATCTGCGTGCAGCCCATGAGCAGCTGGAATTGTTCTCTCGATAATGACTGGCCGCGGTTATACGCCGCGGCTTTTCATGTTACAAGCACTTGTTACTGGCTCTGGGCAGGAACGGCGACCAGGCGGCCAGCGTCTCTGGCGAGTGACTTGAGAAATTCACCCTGCAACTGTGGATCGTTGCGCGTCAGTTCGATCAGGTTCTGTTCCAGCTCGCTGGCTTCTTCTTCCAGCCCCATATCAGAAAGACGCTTGACGCGATGCACCCACTGGCTGACCTCATCATCTTCAAGGTCGTCGTAGATCAGGGCGTGCGCCTCCAGCAGCTTGCCGCGTAGCGAATGGCTGATGGGCAAACTGGCGCTCGTGTGCGCGCTGTCCTGATCGTCTTCGACGTTGATATAAATGCGCGTGATGCGGCTGAGGTCCTGTTCGGCAAACGGACTGTCCAGCAGGTTCAGGCGCAGGATGCCGTTGCGGTCAGTGCTCATTTCGTGAGTTTCATTGCCGGCCTTGACCATCACCGGGCGTTCATTCCAGGGCAGGGTGGAGTTCTCGATCCGCTTGTCCTTCTGAACCTCGTCGATGCTCGCCAGATTCTGCTCGGCGCGACCGTGGGACGGGGCATTCATGAACGGGTTGAGACCTGCCACGCCATAGTGAATCCAGTCCTTGGTCATGCTTTCCGGCAAATTGCCCAGCGCAAACACGTTGACCACGTTGGCCCCGACACCTGCGACAACAGCGACTGCGCCGAGCGGGATCTCGTAGACCTCCCGCCACGGTTGGTAAGGCGTGTAGCGGTCATAGTGGCGGGTGACTTCAAAGTCGGTGACCTCGAACGATTTGTGCTCGTGAATCCGCACGCGGCGTTGCGGCAACTCCAGTGTCTTGGGTTCGCCGATATCGACTTGCAGAGTATGTTCGAGCAGTTTGCGTTCGACTCGCTCCTCGTGCTCGCTGCGCTGAGAGAGCTGGTTGGCACAGCCGCCGACGAGAAATGAGCCGCACAGAACGGCGCTGCCGAGGCTTAGGGTGCTTCGTTTGAGCATGGGATCTCTGATGCGGATTGGGCGAGTGAAGAGCGGCGCACCTGCGAGCAGGTGCGCCTTTTGACTCAGCGGTTCACTTTGCCCTGGATGAACGACAGCACGTCCGCGACTGCAATGGCTTGCGGTTGCGATTCGGTACGGCTCTTGTATTCCAGATTGCCTTCGGCCAGGCCTCGGTCGCTCACCACGATGCGGTGCGGGATACCGATCAGTTCCATGTCGGCGAACTTGATGCCCGGGCTGGTCTTCTTGTCGCGGTCGTCGAGCAATACTTCGAAACCGGCAGCCGTCAGGTCGGCGTACAGTTTGTCCGTCGCTTCACGAACGGCGTCTGTCTCGTAGCGCAGCGGGACCAGCGCAATCTGGAACGGCGCGAGGGTATCGTTCCAGATGATGCCGTTTTCGTCGCTGTTCTGTTCGATGGCAGCTGCAACCACTCGGGAAACACCGATGCCGTAGCAACCCATCGCCAGATTGACCGGCTTGCCGTTTTCACCCAGCACCTGGCACTTCATCGCTTCGCTGTACTTGGTGCCCAGCTGGAAGATGTGGCCTACTTCGATGCCGCGCTTGATTTCCAGCGTGCCCTTGCCGTCCGGGCTCGGGTCGCCCGCAACCACGTTGCGCAGGTCGGCAACGGTCGGAACCGGCAGATCGCGCTCCCAGTTGACGCCGAAATAGTGTTTGTCGTCGATGTTGGCACCGACGCTGAAGTCGCTCATCAGCTCGACAGAGCGGTCGATGATGCACGGCAGTGGCAGGTTCAATGGGCCCAGTGAGCCCGCGCCTGCGCCGATGGCGTCGCGCAGCTCGGCTTCGGACGCCATGACCAGCGGATTGGCGACCTGTTCCAGCTGGCTGGCCTTGATTTCATTGAGCTCGTGATCACCGCGGATGATCAGGGCGATCAGCTTGCCTTCTTCGGCGGCATGCACCACCAGCGTCTTGACGGTTTTCTCGATTGGCAGACCGAAACCTTCGACCAGTTGGGCGATGGTCTTGGCGTTCGGCGTGTCGATCAGACGCAGCTCTTCGGTAGCGGCAGGGCGCGTCTTCTCGCGAGGAATCGCCTCGGCCTTTTCGATGTTGGCTGCGTAATCGGAGCCGTCGCTGAACACGATATCGTCTTCGCCGGATTCGGCCAGTACGTGGAATTCGTGAGAGCCGGCGCCACCAATCGAGCCGTTATCCGCTTCGACCGGGCGGAACTTCAGGCCCAGTCGGGTGAAGATGTTGCTGTACGCCAGATGCATGCGGTCGTAGGTGACCTGCAGTGATGCGTGATCGGCGTGGAACGAGTAGGCGTCTTTCATGACGAACTCGCGCCCACGCATCAGGCCGAAGCGTGGGCGGATCTCGTCACGGAATTTGGTCTGGATCTGGTACAGATTGATCGGCAGCTGTTTATAGCTGTTGAGCTCATTGCGTGCCAGATCGGTGATGACTTCTTCGTGGGTCGGGCCCAGGCAGAACTCACGGTTGTGGCGGTCGACCAGACGCATCAGCTCCGGGCCATACTGCTCCCAGCGTCCGGATTCCTGCCACAGTTCTGCGGGTTGAATGCCGGGCATCAGAATTTCGAGTGCGCCTGCGGCGTTCATTTCTTCACGAACGATGGCTTCGACCTTGCGCAGTACGCGCAGGCCCATGGGCAGCCAGGTGTAGAGGCCGGAGGCCAGCTTGCGAATCATGCCGGCGCGCAGCATCAGCTGATGGCTGACCACGACCGCATCGGAAGGGGTTTCTTTCTGTGTGGCGAGCAAAAATTGACTGGTGCGCATGGTTGGCCGTTGTCGGTTGCTGAGACAGGAAATGACCTGGCATTGTACGGCGCTGTGCCGGTCGCGTACAGGGCGGGGCTGGCTTGCAGGTGGAGTTGAAGCGCTTTCATGGGCTCATGAAAAAGCCCGGCATGTGCCGGGCTTCTTCTATTAACGAGTGCTGAGCGGGGATTACAGGATCGAGATCGGGTAATCGACAATCAGGCGGAACTCGTTGACGTCGCCATCTGCCTGGGCATCGTTACCACGGTGCCATGCCTGACGCATACGGAAGGACAGGTCTTTGGCCGGGCCAGTCTGTACAACGTATTTGGCTTCAAGGTTGGTTTCGTGGTGCTTGCCGTCAGCTCCATACATGTTGGCATAGGCACTGGACGCGTCTACTTTGGTGCCATCAATGTTGTCACCGTTGAGGTAGCGTGTCATGAAGCTCAGGCCAGGAACGCCGTAAGGTGTCATGTTCAGGTCGTAGCGCACTTGCCACGATTTCTCGCCTGGGCCGTTGAAGTCAGAGTACTGAACAGAGTTGGCCAGGAAAATCGAGTCGCCGCCACGATTGTTGTCGCCTATACCGATGTAGTCGAACGGTGTATCGCCGTCGACTTTCTGGTACGCAACGGTAATGGTATGCGCTGCCAGGAATGAATAGGCTGCCGATGCCGAGTAAGTGGTGTTGTTAATCGACCCGGCTTTAGCGCTGCCTTCGTCAAGGGTGCGGTACAGGTTGACGTCGAAAGCCAGTGACTGATCATTCCCCAAAGGCAATGCGTAGTTCACGTTACCGTAGTACTGATCCCAGATGTCTTCGAGTTTGGCTGCATAGAAAGCTACGCCCAAACCGTCGGTCACTGCGTACTTGCCGCCAACAAAATCTGCGCTGCTGGCTTTCAGGCCGTTGAAGCCGTTTGCGTAAGTTGCCCAGATGCTGCCGTCGTGACTGGTGTCATCCTGGCTTGTGCCCGAGTAGAAGTGTCCTGCTTCAAGATCAAGACCTGCAATCTCACTGCTTTGCAGGCTTAGACCACTAGCGGTTTGAGGTAGCAGGCGTGATCCGCCAACCGCAAATACTGGACTGGTAGGCTGCATATCACCGATTTTCAATTCAGTCTTCGATACGCGGAATTTTACAGCGCCGCCCAGCTTGCCCTGCGTAGCCTCGTTATCACCATTGGCGTCAGTGACCAGGTTTCCAGAGCCTGAGTATTTGTCGAGACCCCAAAGCCTGAGGCCCCCGTAGCCGAATGCCTCAACGCCTACACCGATGGTGCCTTGAGTGTAGCCGGTGCTGAAGTTGGCCCAGATGCCCTGGGTCCAGTCTTTGTCACTGCGGCCGCCTGGAGCAGGGTTGTTTTTCTTGTCACGGTTGTAATAGTAATTGCGCAACTTCAGGTCAAGCGTGCTGCCTTCCACAAAGCCCTTGGCATCAGCCTGATCGCTGACGAAAGGTGCGGCTGTTGCCATTTGGGCGCTGGCTGCCGTAACGGCCAGTGCGATTGCGCTCCACTTCATCACTCTCATCGTGATTGCTCCTTTGGTTTTTAGAAGATTTGTCTGCCGTCCCACCTGTTTTTTTATCTGGGCGGCTCTTTCTATTTTTGTCGGCGGAATCTATATCACGCTGACTTGGGTTGCTATAGCTACAGCCTTATCCTTTCAGAATCTTTACGACGCGCAGCCGAGCCAGCCTGTAGTGGCATTCTGCACATTGTCGGATCGATCAAAGTGCGGTCCGTCACGGCGTCCCTCAGGGTCGCAAGCCTTGTTTTTCCCTTGATTCTGTCACCCCTGTTTTCCGCCAGGGATGTCGTGATCATATGGGTGATAAAGCAACAAGCGTGCACAAAGTTTCCGAAAATGAAAAAATTTTGTGAAAAATCAGAATCAAGATCGCATTTTTGCTCCATCTAGCTGTTTTAATTGACTATTTTTATTTTTTGAAAATGCTTCTGGCTTTTCTGCACCAAGGGTGGTTTCTGCCCCTCTCGCCCAAAAACGTTACCGGTATAGGCTTAAATTGAGTAGAAAACGAATCCGTTGTGTTGCTGTCGCAACAGCAGTGTGTGATTTTGGTGCATTCCCCATCGGGCTCGCCTGAACCTGGAGCATTGCTCTGGATGGCGGTCATGGTGATGCAATGGATGTTTCATTTTCATGTACGCGAGGCAGGCAATTGTAAGGCGGTGGTTCAAGGTGAGGCTGTTTACAGCGGGATCCGCAGTCAGTCAGTGGCGTCAAATCGGTGCGGCGACCGTTGTGGTGGGTGCATTCTGGTGCATAGGTGAAGCCTTACGCGAAGCCTAGTATCCTGCCTGTCTATCGCAGCACCCTGTTACCGACAGGGCAGGTGCATTCACCTGGCAATCAGGAGCTTTTTATCGTGTTCGTTCTGGATTCCCGTCTTCAACAAGACACCTTGCCGATTGGCGACTTTCCGCTGTGCCGGTTACTGCTCTCCAACGACAGCCACTACCCCTGGTTCATTCTGGTGCCGCGCCGCGCAGATATCACCGAAGTCTTTCAGCTGAGTGCAGCAGATCAGATGCAGTTGTGGCAGGAAACGAGTGCGCTGGCCAAGGTGCTGAACGAGCTCTTCGAGGCGGATAAAATCAACGTTGCCGCCTTGGGCAACGTAGTGAGCCAGCTGCATATGCACGTCATCGTGCGCAAACGTGACGATGCCGCCTGGCCTGCGCCCGTGTGGGGCAAGCAGGCTGCCATCGCTTATACCGACGAACAGCTCTCGGCAATCCGCCGGCAGCTGAAGTCGGTACTGACAAATGATTTTCGATTTGAGGAGGAGTAATCATGAGCCTTGAAGAGCGAGTCATGGAGCTTGAAAGCCGTATGGCCTTTCAGGACGATACGATCCAGGCACTCAATGACGTGCTGGTAAAGCAGCGGCGCGAGCTTGATCATCTGCAACTGCAGATGGCGGCGATGCTCAAGCGTCAGGAGGAAATGGGCAGTCAGTTCGAGACCTTCGAGGAAGATGCGCCGCCACCTCACTATTGATCAGCTGCCATAAAAAAACCGCGACTTCCGTCAGGAGGTCGCGGTTTTTTGTTGCTTGAAACAATCAGCGGCGGGGCAGGGCTGCAATGACATCTTCGGCCTGCAGGCCTTTGTCGCGGTTCATCACGGAAAATTCGACGCGCTGTCCTTCGACCAGTACGCGATGACCCTCACCGCGAATGGCGCGAAAATGCACGAAAATATCGTCGCCGGAATCCCGGGAGATGAAGCCGAAGCCCTTGGAGGTGTTGAACCACTTTACGGTGCCAGTATCACGATTTCCCATATCGTGGCTTTGCGGCGCGGACGAGGGGGTGTAAGACCTGTAAAAGCTGACGCCCAGGTGCAGGGCGACGGCCACGATGGCGACAGCCAGGCTCACCAGAATGGCAGGTTGACCGGCGATGTCGGGTAGAGGAACAAGCAAGGTTAACGTTTGTACGATTACCGCGATGACAAGCAGTGCACTGACCAGATTTTGCAGATTATGACGCGGGCCTCGATTCCAGTAAGGAATGACCGGAGCGAGTATCAGGTTAAGCAGTCCTAGAAAAGCCAGGCAAATCGCGTCAGGATTTTGCAGGTAGAGAGATGCCGCTTCACTACGCAGGCTCGGTATGAAAGAAAGCAACAGGGCTGCTGCTCCCGTTACCAGATGGACGATTTTCAACATTTTAAAAAGCTCACATGCAAGAAGGATTACAAGAAATAGCTGGTAACGCCCGGTACGCTTCTGAACAAGATGAGGCGTGATGCACGGGCGCCGGGCCGGCCTATGTGCCAGCGCTGGATGACAACTCGTTGGCGACACGGCGTGTATTTAACAGCAAAGCCTGATCCTACTCAAATCAGCAATCGATAATGGTAAGGGGGCCTCTCCGGCCCTGGCAGTCCTCTGTCCTTTAATGCGTCTGCGGATGCCGAAACAGAGCGCTCTGGCGTATTTTGCTGATGATTCTTCGAGGCGCGCGAGGATTTTCTCTCCCAGGCGCCCGCTGTAGCCCCGTGTGAATAGCCGTGGGGCTGGTGTGAGTCGCTGCCAGCAGACATCGTCCTGCCAACGGAAAGCTGCGCCATTCGGGTTCTCTTGATAGAGTAGTCGTCTTTACTGCTTTTCAATCCTCACCAAAAGGGCATGAAACATGGCAATCGATATCGGTATCAGTGAAGAGGATCGCAAATCGATCGTGGACGGTCTGTCGCATCTGCTGTCGGATACTTATGTGCTTTACCTCAAGACTCACAACTTTCACTGGAATGTCAGCGGGCCGATGTTTCGCACGCTGCATTTGATGTTCGAAGAACAGTATAACGAACTGGCACTGGCGGTTGATTCCATCGCCGAGCGTATTCGTGCTCTGGGCTTTCCGGCGCCGGGTACTTATTCGACGTATGCGCGCCTGTCTTCCATCAAGGAAGAAGAAGGCGTACCCAGTGCTGAAGATATGATCAAAAGTCTGGTGCAGGGTCAAGAGGCTGTTGTCCGTACTGCTCGTAGTATCTTTCCTCTTCTGGATAAGGTTAGTGATGAGCCGACGGCTGACCTGCTGACGCAACGCATGCAGGTTCATGAGAAAACCGCCTGGATGCTGCGCTCGATGCTTGAGTCCAAGTAACGGCCAGGGACGAGTGGCTTCAAGTGCTACTCGTCCCGTTCCTGAGTTGTTCTTCGCCCGTCACACCTGTCACTTCCTGCACCTGCTTTCATTGCGCAATCGCTCGGGCAAGCCGAAGCCCAGCAGTCGCGCGCTGCGCTGCAGCTCTTCTCGCTTTTATTGGTGTCCCCTTCAAGGTTAATAACGATATTCCGTTGTTTCCTGTAGCCATCTCCTACAGTGACAACGTGTAGGGGCTTCTGGCTATAAAATCGCCAATCATGTTTTATACATCGGGACATTTATTTGTTTTTGAATATTTCTTTTGGTGTTTAAAATTCAATGATTCGAAGGTGGCGGTTATGATGTTACGAAGTGCTGAGCGAGAGCTTAAGTTGCTGCACCGAGAGGTGGAAATACGCCATGATCCTTTTGTCGAGGATTTCAATATGACGCTGGCGCAGCCGCACTCAAAATCCGTTCGACTTAACGGCCTGGCGACGTGCCTGCGTCTGGAGAAAGTGTACTGGAACATTCTTTCAGGTATCGCCAGTAGTAATGAGTGCTCCGTCAATGCGGTACTGTCCTACATTGATCGGGAGGTTCACTTACGGTACGGAGGTGTGAAGAATTTCAGTGGTTTGATTCGTGTTGTCTGTGTGGCGCATCTTTTGAAGGGCGACTGCCTGGAAAATTCTCACGTCTAGCGTGGCTTTATCCTCATTCCTGTGGGCTCGCTCAGGTGGGCCTGCGCTTTCCCCCGCAGCGCGAGCGAACGGCTCGGCTGCGCGGGGTGATCATGAGCTTATCCGGTCGTTAATAGGTTCGTCCGGCTGCACGGTGCCAATTAACTCTATATAATCCTCCGTCTTGCTAGCGGGCGTGACTCTGCGTGGGCCAGGGCCGGCTTTAGCCTTGTGCCGGTGCCTTGTACCTCTGAGCGCAAGCCAGGAGCGAAATCGCCACCGAATTCGAATTACGAGAAGTGAAAACACCATCATGATGCGCAGCCATTATTGCGGCCAACTGAACGAGAGTCTGGAAGGCCAGGAAATTACCCTTTGCGGATGGGTCCACCGTCGTCGTGACCACGGGGGCGTTATCTTCCTCGATATCCGCGACCGTGAAGGCATGGCTCAAGTCGTGTTCGACCCGGATCGTGCCGACAGCTTCGCTGCCGCTGATCGCGTGCGCAGTGAGTACGTGGTCAAGGTCGTGGGCAAGGTTCGTGCTCGCCCGGCAGGTGCCGTGAACGCGAACATGGCGTCAGGCGCCATCGAGGTTCTGGGTTACGAGCTCGAGGTGTTGAACGAGTCCGAAACGCCGCCGTTCCCGCTGAATGAGTATTCCGACGTCGGCGAGGAAACACGTCTGCGTTATCGCTTCATCGATCTTCGCCGTCCGGAAATGGCCGAGAAGCTGCGTCTGCGTTCGCGCATCACTACCAGTATCCGTCGCTATCTGGATGACAACGGCTTCCTCGACGTCGAGACGCCGATCCTGACCCGCGCCACCCCGGAAGGCGCTCGCGACTATCTGGTGCCAAGCCGCACACACCCGGGCAGCTTCTTTGCCCTGCCGCAATCGCCTCAGCTGTTCAAACAGCTGCTGATGGTGGCTGGCTTCGACCGTTACTACCAGATCGCCAAGTGCTTCCGCGACGAAGATCTGCGTGCTGACCGTCAGCCGGAATTCACCCAGATCGACATCGAAACCAGCTTCCTTAATGAAGAGGACATCATCGGTCTGACCGAGAAGATGGTTCGTCAGCTGTTCAAGGAAGTTCTGGACCTGGAGTTCGGTGATTTTCCGCACATGACCTTCGAAGAGGCCATGCGCCGCTACGGTTCCGACAAGCCGGACCTGCGCAACCCGCTGGAACTGGTGGATGTTGCCGATCAGCTCACCGGCGTGGAATTCAAGGTGTTTAGCGGCCCGGCCAACGATCCCAAGGGACGCGTTGCCGCACTGCGTGTACCGGGCGCCGCCAGCATGGCGCGCAGCCAGATCGACGACTACACCAAGTTCGTCAGCATCTATGGTGCCAAGGGTCTGGCCTACATCAAGGTCAACGAGCGCGCGAAGGGGCCGGAAGGCTTGCAGTCGCCGATCGTCAAGTTCATTCCGGAAGACAACCTGAACGTCATCCTCGATCGTGTTGGTGCGGTTGATGGCGACATCGTTTTCTTCGGTGCGGACAAGTTCAAGATCGTCAGCGAGGCCCTTGGTGCGCTGCGTATCAAGATCGGCAATGACCTCAAGCTGCACACTTGCGAGTGGGCACCGATGTGGGTCGTTGACTTCCCGATGTTCGAAGAAAACGACGACGGCAGCTTCACCGCGTTGCACCACCCCTTCACGGCACCCAAGTGCACGCCTGAAGAGCTGGAAGCCAACCCGGCGACCGCGCTGTCGCGTGCCTACGACATGGTGCTCAACGGCACCGAGCTGGGCGGCGGTTCGATCCGTATCCATCGCAAGGAAATGCAACAGGCGGTCTTCCGTCTGCTGGGCATTGCCGAAGACGAGCAGCAGGAGAAGTTCGGCTTCCTGCTCGATGCCTTGAAATACGGCGCGCCACCGCACGGTGGTCTGGCTTTCGGTCTGGACCGTCTGGTAATGCTGATGACCGGCGCGCAATCGATTCGTGAAGTGATTGCGTTCCCGAAAACCCAGAGCGCGGCCGATGTCATGACCCAGGCGCCTGGCGTTGTCGATGCCAAAGCGTTGCGCGAGCTGCACATCCGTCTGCGCGAGCAGCCGAAGGCCGAGTGATGCCGGGCAGGGCGTATCGTCGATACGCCCTGTATCTGCCCTTATTGAGTGAAGCTTTTTGCCCGGTTTTTCAGGGCGAAAGGTGAAGGTGTTTCAAAAAGAATCTGGAGCGAAAAATGGCAGGTCATTCTAAGTGGGCGAACATCAAGCACCGCAAAGAGCGTCAGGATGCCAAGAAAGGCAAGATTTTCACCAAGTGGATCCGTGAGCTGACCGTTGCTGCCCGTCAGGGTGGCGGTGATCCCGGTTCCAACCCGCGTCTGCGTCTGGCGCTGGACAAGGCGCTTGGTGCGAACATGACCCGTGACACCATTGATCGTGCGGTGGCGCGAGGAGTAGGGGCCTCCGACGGTGATGATGTCGAAGAGCTGGGTTACGAGGGCTACGGTCCGGGCGGCGTGGCGGTCATGGTTGAAACCATGACCGACAACCGCAATCGTACTGCGGCGGCTGTACGCCACGCGTTCACCAAATGCGGCGGCAATCTCGGCACCGACGGTTCTGTTGCCTACCTGTTCGATCGCAAGGGCCAGATCTCCTTCGCTGCCGGTGTCGATGAGGATTCGCTGATCGAGGCTGCCATGGAGGCCGATGCTGACGATGTCGTGACCAATGAAGACGGCTCGATCGATGTGTTCACCTCGTTCTCCGGGTTTTATGCGGTGCGTAACGCATTGGAGGCGGCGGGCTTCAAGGCTGCAGATGCAGAGATCGTCATGCTGCCGACCACCAGCGCTGTGCTTGATCTGGAAACCGCCGAAAAGGTACTCAAGCTGATTGATATGCTCGAAGACCTGGATGACGTGCAGAACGTCTATTCAAACGCGGAAATCCCGGACGAAGTGATGGAACATCTGGGCTGATCGCTCACAGGCAACACCAGGTCGGAAGCCGGGGGAACGAAGCTGTGAGCAACACGCAGCTATCGGCCCCCGGCTTCTGCCTTTATGCTGCACCTATTGTTTTGCGTGACCTTCTCAAGCTGCAGGCGTTATGACTCTTATTCTTGGTATCGATCCCGGTTCGCGAATCACCGGCTATGGCGTGGTACGCGACACCGGACGCGGCTGTGTCTATGTTGCGTCGGGCTGCATCCGCACTGGCAGCGGCGAGCTGCACGAGCGTTTGCAGATCGTTTATCGCGGTGTGCGGGAGGTCATCAAGACCTACGGACCGGTGACGATGGGCATCGAGAAGGTTTTCATGGCGCGTAACGCCGATTCGGCATTGAAGCTGGGGCAGGCCAGGGGCGCAGCCATCGTGGCGGGTGCCGAGGAAGCGCTGGAAATTGCCGAATACACCGCAACCCAGGTCAAGCAGGCCGTTGCAGGAACCGGCGGTGCCAATAAAGAACAGGTGATGATGATGGTCATGCATCTGCTCAAGCTTACCCAAAAGCCGCAAATCGATGCGTCCGATGCCCTTGCCATCGCCCTGTGCCACGCGCATACGCGCTCCAGTCTGATTCCTCACGGGTTGGCCACTGCGCGCAGTCGCGGCGGCCGCTTGCGGCTCTGACTGGCATTATGTGTCCGCATATTTTCTATGATGACGGTGTTCAACTTCTTCGCGCGAGCGACAGGCAACACGAAAGGATCTGAAACGTGATTGGACGTTTACGCGGCTCTCTCGCCGAAAAGCAGCCTCCGCATCTGGTGCTGGATGTCAACGGTGTCGGCTATGAGGTGGAAGTGCCGATGACCACCCTGTACCGGTTGCCGCATGTTGGCGAGACGGTGACGTTGCACACCCACCTGGTGGTCCGTGAGGACGCGCACCTTTTGTACGGCTTCTACGAAAAGCGCGAGCGCGAGCTGTTTCGTGAGCTGATCCGGCTCAATGGCGTCGGCCCCAAGCTGGCACTGGCGCTGATGTCCGGTCTGGAAGTCGATGAGCTGGTGCGTTGCGTGCAGGCGCAGGACACGTCGGCGCTGACGCGCATTCCCGGCGTGGGCAAGAAGACCGCCGAGCGTCTGCTGGTCGAGCTCAAGGATCGTTTCAAGGCCTGGGAGTCCTTGCCAGGCACCTTTACGCTGGTTTCCAATGGCCCCAATCAGGCTGAGCCTGTAGCGTCGGCAGAATCCGATGCGGTCAGCGCACTGATTTCGCTGGGCTACAAACCTCAGGAGGCGAGCAAGGCTGTCTCCGCCATCAAGGAAAAAGATTTGAGCAGTGCGGATCTGATTCGCCGTGCGTTGAAGGGGATGGGTTAAGTGATAGACGCCGACCGCCTGATAACCGCCACTGGTGGCCGTGATCGTGATGAACAGATGGACCGCGCGATTCGGCCACTGAGCCTCGCGGACTACATCGGCCAGCCGACCGTGCGCGAGCAGATGGAGTTGTTCATCCAGGCTGCCCGTGGTCGCAGCGAAGCGCTGGACCACACGCTGATCTTCGGTCCGCCCGGCCTGGGCAAGACCACGCTCGCCAACATCATCGCCCAGGAAATGGGCGTGTCGATCAAGAGTACGTCCGGCCCGGTCCTCGAGCGGCCCGGCGATCTGGCCGCGATCCTGACCAATCTCGAACCCAATGACGTGCTGTTCATCGACGAGATCCATCGTCTGTCGCCGATCGTCGAGGAAGTGCTGTACCCGGCAATGGAAGACTTCCAGCTCGACATCATGATCGGTGAGGGGCCGGCAGCGCGTTCGATCAAGCTTGATCTACCGCCGTTCACGCTGGTCGGCGCGACCACTCGTGCCGGCATGCTGACCAATCCGTTGCGCGACCGCTTCGGCATCGTGCAGCGACTCGAGTTTTACAACATCGCCGATCTTTCGACGATTGTCTCGCGCTCGGCAGGCATTCTGGGTTTGGTCATTGAGCCGCAGGGCGCTTTCGAGATTGCCAGGCGCGCCCGTGGCACGCCGCGTATCGCCAACCGCCTGTTGCGTCGCGTACGGGATTTTGCCGAGGTTCGTGGCAATGGGCAGATTACCCGGCAGACAGCCGACAAGGCCCTCAACCTGCTGGACGTCGACGAGCACGGCTTCGATCATCAGGACCGGCGTTTGCTGCTGACCATGATCGAGAAGTTCGACGGTGGTCCGGTGGGCGTGGACAGCCTGGCGGCGGCCATCAGCGAAGAGCGTCATACGATCGAAGACGTACTCGAGCCCTATTTGATCCAGCAAGGCTATATCATGCGCACACCTCGAGGGCGTGTGGTGACCCGGCATGCGTATCTGCATTTCGGCCTGAATATCCCGTCGAGGATGGGCGAGATACCGGTGCCGGATGATTTTGGCGACGAACCTGTGGATTTATAGCGATGCTTTGCAATTTATTTGCAGTCTGCGTGGTCACATTGCCAGTCCTGCCGCCGATACCTGTAACTAAGTGGCAAAACGTTGAAAAACAGTTGCCTGACCCGATTGGCAACCTGAGGAGTAAGCTCTAGAGTATGCGCGCGCAAAACGGGGTTCAGTCGTTCGCACATCGCTGTCGCGTTTATTACGAGGACACCGATGCCGGCGGCATCGTCTACTACGTCAATTATCTGAAATTCATGGAGCGGGCTCGTACCGAGCGGCTACGGGAATTGGGCTTTGCCCAATCCGAACTGGCGCAGGAAAACCTTTTATTTGTCGTGCACTCCAGTGAGGCTCGTTATCACAAGCCGGCGCGGCTGGATGACGAGCTGCTCGTCAGTGCAGAAGTAACCGAATTGAATCGCGTCAGCCTGCGCTTTAAACAGCAGATCAGGCGGGCGTCGGATGCAACGCTGCTCTGTGAAGGGCAGTTCCTGGTGGCGTGTGTACGCGCCGATAGTTTTAAACCCCGGGCCATTCCCGAAGCTCTGCGAGCGGCCTTCGCCGACCAGGGCGGCGCGGGCATACATTCAGAGCAGGAGATAAAGCGTGGAAGCTAACGTCGTCGACCATTCCTCCATGTGGAGTTTGGTCAGCAATGCCAGCATTGTTGTTCAGTTGGTAATGCTGATTCTGGTAGCTGCTTCGGTCACTTCGTGGATCGTGATTTTTCAGCGCAGCAATATGCTGCGCGCAGGTCGACGTGCACTGGACAGCTTTGAAGAGCGTTTCTGGTCGGGTATCGATCTGTCCAAACTGTACCGTCAGGCGGGCAGCAATCCCGATCCGGACTCGGGCGTCGAGCAGATCTTCCGTGCCGGTTTCAAGGAGTTCTCGCGTCTGCGTCAGCAGTCCGGCGTCGATCCTGATGCGGTCATGGAAGGTGTGGCGCGCGCAATGCGTGTTGCCATCTCCCGCGAGGAAGAGAAACTCGAAGCCGGTCTGCCGTATCTGGCGACCGTCGGTTCTACCAGTCCTTATGTCGGTCTGTTCGGTACTGTCTGGGGGATCATGAACTCCTTCCGCGGTCTGGCGACTGCGCAGCAGGCAACGCTGGCTACCGTTGCACCGGGCATTGCCGAAGCACTGATTGCAACGGCCATCGGCCTGTTTGCAGCCATTCCGGCCGTTATTGCCTACAACCGTTTCGCCGCGCGCAGTGAGACCTTGATCAGCCGTTATTACACGTTTGCTGACGAGTTCCAGGCCATCCTGCACCGTAAAGTGCACACCAGCGAAGAGTGAGCAGGTAATTCCCCATGGCTTTAATCGCTCGAGATCGTCGCAGAAAACGCAAGCCGGTCGCCGAAATGAACGTAGTGCCCTACATCGACGTGATGCTGGTGTTGCTCGTGATTTTCATGGTGACGGCTCCCATGATCAACCAGGGCGTGAAAGTCGACTTGCCCAAGGTCTCCAGCGAGGCTTTGCCGCAAGACAACAACAATCAGGTCCTGACCATTTCGATCAAGGCTGACAAGACCTATTACTGGAACCTTGGCAGCGAAGTCGATACCGACAAGCAGATGGACAAGGCAATGACCCTGCCACAGCTGACTGCCGCAGTGACCAAGATCGTCGCTGCCGGTCGTGACGCAGGCAAGCAGACCCAGGTTTTCATTCGTGGTGACAAGACCGTCGATTACGGCTCGGTCATGGGCACCATGGGCGGGCTGCAGAAGGCTGGGGTAGGGAACGTTGGCTTGATTACCGAGGCACCCTGATGCAGCCGATTCGAGAGCCGTCCGCCTCGGAAAGCTACTTCTGGCCCAGTGTCTGGGCCGTGGCATTGCATATTCTGATTTTCGGCATGCTGTTCGTCAGCTTTGCCATGACTCCGGATCTGCCCGAAGCCAAGCCTATCGTTCAGGCAACGCTCTATCAGCTCAAGTCCAAGAGCCAGGCCACTACCCAGACCAACCAGAAGATTGCCGGTGAGGCGAAGAAAACCGCTGCGCGACAAACAGAAGTCGAACAGCTGGAGCAGAAAAAGATCGAGCAGCAAAAACAGGAAGCTGTAAAAGCTGCGGAACAAAAGAAAGAAGAGTCCGCTCAAAAAGCCGAAGAGCAGAAAGCTGCCGACGAAGCCAAAAAGGCCGAACAGAAAGCAGAGGAGGCCAAAAAGGCTGACGATGCCAAGAAAGCCGATGAAGCCAAAAAGGTTGCCGACGCCAAAAAGCTTGAAGATAAGCAACAGGCTGATATAGCCAAGAAAAAGGCCGAAGAAGAGGCGAAGAAAAAAGCCGAAGAAGACGCCAAGAAAGCTGCTGCCGAGGAAGCCAAGAAACAGGCTGCTGATGAGGCCAAGAAAAAGGCCGCAGAAGACGCCAAGAAAAAGGCTGCCGAGGACGCGAAGAAAAAAGCCGCTGCCGATTCCGCCAAGAAGGCGCAGGAAGCAGCTCGTAAATCCGCTGAAGACAAGAAGGCGCAGGCACTGGCCGATTTGCTCTCCGATAAACCGGAGCGGCAACAGGCTTTGGCTGACGAGCGGGGCGATGAAACGGCTGGCAGTTTCGATGACCTGATTCGTGTCAGGGCTTCCGAAGGCTGGAGTCGTCCACCATCGGCACGTAACAACATGTCGGTAACGTTGCAGATCGGGATGTTGCCCGACGGTACGATTGCCTCTGTATCGATTGCCAAATCCAGTGGCGACGGGCCGTTTGACAGCTCTGCGGTTGCTGCGGTGAAGAACATTGGACGTTTGACAGAAATGCAGGGTCTGAAGCCGGCTGACTTCGCGCCCTATCGTTCATTCAAGATGACATTCACACCTGGAGATCTAGCCTTGTGATCAACCTTTTTCGAGGACTGCTGGTCGTTCTCTGTTTCGCATCCGCAATGGTGTCGGCAGAAGAAAAGAACATTCTGGTCACCAGCGGCAGTGACCGTGCAGCGCCCATCGCTGTTGTGCCTTTCGGATGGCAGGGCGGTAACGTCCTGCCTGAAGACATGGCCGAAATCATAAGCAACGATCTGCGCAACTCCGGCTACTACGCGCCGATCCCGAAGCAGAACATGATCAGCTTGCCGACCCAGGCCAGCGAAGTCATTTTCCGTGACTGGAAAGCGCTGGGTGCCCAGTACGTCATGGTCGGCAATATCACGCCTGCCGGCGGACGTCTGCAGATCCAGTACGCACTGTTCAACGTGGCCACCGAGCAGCAAGTGCTGACCGGCAACGTGTCGGGTACCAATGATCAACTGCGCGACATGGCGCATTACATTGCCGACCAGTCGTTCGAGAAGCTCACCGGTATCAAGGGTGCGTTTTCCACTCGTATGCTCTACGTGACGGCCGAACGCTTCTCGGAGAACAACACGCGTTACACCCTGCAGCGTTCGGATTACGACGGTGCTCGTGCAGTAACCCTGTTGCAATCCCGTGAGCCAATCCTGTCGCCGCGTTTCGCGCCGGACGGCAAGCGTATTGCCTATGTCTCGTTTGAACAGAAGCGTCCACGCATCTTTGTTCAGCACATCGACACCGGTCGTCGCGAACAGATCACCAACTTTGAAGGCCTGAACGGCGCGCCTGCCTGGTCGCCGGATGGCAGCAAGCTGGCGTTCGTGCTGTCCAAGGATGGCAACCCGGAGATCTATGTGATGAATCTGGCGTCGCGTCAATTGAGCCGCGTCACCAACGATTCTTCGATTGATACTGAACCTTTCTTCGGTAAGGACGGGTCTACGCTATACTTCACGTCGGACCGTGGCGGCAAGCCACAGATCTACAAGACCAATATCAATGGCGGCGGTGCCGAACGCGTGACGTTCGTGGGTAACTACAACGCCAACCCGAAATTGTCAGCCGATGAAAAGACGCTGGTAATGATTCACCGGCAGGACGGCTTCACTAATTTCAAGGTAGCAGTGCAGGATTTGGCCCGCGGTAGCGTAAAAATCCTCACAGATAGCAACCTTGATGAGTCGCCTACTGTTGCGCCCAACGGCACCATGGTAATCTACGCCACCCGCCAGCAGGGCCGGGGAGTCTTGATGCTCGTGTCCATTAACGGACGCGTAAGGCTCCCGCTTCCTACCGCTCAAGGCGAAGTCAGAGAACCTTCCTGGTCCCCTTACCTGAACTGACGCGGCGCTACACGATTTGCTTAACACACTGGGGTTCATTAGGAGTTTCAAGATGGAAATGCTGAAGTTTGGTAAATTTGCTGCGCTGGCTCTGGCCATGGCTGTAGCTGTAGGTTGCTCGTCCAAAGGCGGCGACAATGCCGGTGCAGGCGGTGCTGCTGTTGATCCTAACGCTGGTTACGGCGCCAACTCGGGTGCTGTTGACGGCTCCCTGAGCGAAGAAGCTGCTCTGCGCGCAATCACCACCTTCTACTTCGAATACGACAGTTCGGACCTGAAGCCAGAAGCCATGCGCTCCCTGGACGTGCACGCCAAAGACCTGAAAGCTAACGGCGCTCGCGTTGTTCTGGAAGGCAACACCGACGAACGTGGTACTCGCGAGTACAACATGGCACTGGGCGAGCGTCGTGCGAAAGCCGTTCAGCGCTACCTGGTACTGCAAGGTGTTTCCCCAGCTCAGCTGGAACTGGTTTCCTACGGCGAAGAGCGTCCAGTTGCTACCGGCAACGACGAGCAGTCCTGGGCTCAAAACCGTCGCGTCGAACTGCGTAAGTAATTTGACATGCGAACGTGCCGACGTGCTCTAACCGTTTTGGCCCTCGCCCTTCCGCTTTCAGCGTTGGGTGCGGCACCTGTGGTCGATAACAATTCTGGCTCTGGCAGCAGCAGTTATCCGCCAGCGGGTTATGGCACGTCCGGCGCCTATGCCGGGGGAGGGGTTACGGCCCCTGCCTCGGCACAAGGTCAGCTGTTCATGCAGCTGCAGCAAATGCAGGACGAAATCGCGCGTTTGCGCGGTGTTGTCGAGGTCCAGCAAAATGACATCCAGCGCATGAAGCAGGAAGCTCTGGAGCGTTATCAGGAACTCGATCAACGTATAGCCAGTGGCGCAGCCGCTCCGGCTACCAATAATTCCCAACCCGCTGGTGGCGCTATCGACGCCGGCGGGACGCCTTCGGCCTCATCGGCTCAGCAGGCACCGGCAGCAGGCACCGAGCCTCCTGATCCGGCGAAGGAAAAGCTTTATTACGAAGCAGCCTTCGATTTGATCAAGGCAAAGGATTTCGACAAGGCCAGTCAGGCCTTCACCGCTTTCCTGCGCAAATACCCAAACAGCTCGTATGCGGGCAACGCCCAATACTGGCTGGGTGAAGTAAACCTGGCCAAAGGCGACCTTCAGGGCGCTGGTCAGGCGTTCGCCAAAGTCAGTCAGCAGTATCCGAAGCATGCCAAGGTGCCTGATTCGCTGTACAAGCTGGCTGATGTCGAACGCCGTCTGGGTCATACCGATAAGGTAAAAGGCATATTGCAGCAGGTCGTTGCCCAGTATCCGGGCACTTCAGCTGCACAATTGGCGCAACGAGATCTCCAGCGCCTTTGATGTTCTGACCCGCTGATCAAGAAAGCCGCGCTAGTCGCGGCTTTTTTCGTTAGAATCTCGCACCCGAAATTCCGGTACACCTTACGCTTTTCTGGATTCCGCGATTGCCGAGTCCCTTGAAGTGCCTGACGGAGGCGGACGGCCTGTTTAGCTGTTACGCCCGTGGCTGATATGCAAGACACATTACGCATCACCGAAATCTTTCACTCGTTGCAGGGTGAAACCCGTACGGCTGGCCTGCCCACCGTATTCGTTCGCCTTACCGGCTGCCCTTTGCGCTGTCAGTACTGCGACAGTGCCTACGCGTTCAGCGGCGGCACTATTCAGACGCTGGACGACATTCTTGGGCAAGTGGCCTCCTATCGCCCTCGCTACGTCTGCGTCACCGGCGGTGAGCCGCTCGCCCAGCCCAATGCCATTGCCTTGCTGAAGCGTCTTTGCGATGCTGGCTATGAAGTGTCTCTGGAGACCAGTGGTGCTTTGGATATCTCGGCGGTGGACCCTCGTGTCAGTCGCGTAGTCGACCTCAAGACCCCAGGGTCAAAAGAAGTTTCGCGTAACCGCTACGAGAACATGGAGTTGCTGACGGCCAACGATCAGGTCAAATTCGTGATCTGCTCGCGTGAAGATTACGACTGGGCCGTTTCCAAGCTGATTCAGTACGGCCTCGATCGTCGTGCGGGCGAAGTTCTGTTCTCGGCCAGTCACCACGAGCTCAAGGGGCGTGATCTGGCGGACTGGATCGTGGCTGACAACCTGCCGGTACGCCTGCAGATGCAGCTGCATAAAATTCTTTGGGATGACGAGCCGGGGCGCTGATATGAGTGAATTGACCAAGACTGAAAAAAGAGCCGTGATCCTCCTGTCAGGTGGCCTGGACTCTGCGACCGTCGTAGCCATGGCACGCGCCGAGGGTTACGTCTGTTACACGATGAGCTTCGATTATGGCCAGCGTCATCGCGCCGAGCTGGATGCCGCTGCACGCGTTGCTGGTGATCTCGGCGCGGTGGAGCACAAGGTCATCGGCCTGAACCTCAACGGTATTGGCGGCTCGGCATTGACCGACAACTCCATTGCCGTGCCTGAGTCGCCTTCTGAAGGCATTCCGGTTACCTACGTACCGGCACGCAACACCGTCTTCCTCTCGCTCGCCCTGGGCTGGGCAGAGGTCCTGGGGGCACGGGATATCTTCATTGGCGTCAATGCCGTGGATTACTCGGGCTACCCGGATTGCCGCTCCGAGTTTGTCGAGTCATTCGAGCGCATGGCCAATCTTGCGACCAAAGCCGGTGTGGAAGGGCAGGGCTTCACCATCAGGGCGCCGCTGCAGAATCTGAGCAAGTCGGACATCGTCAAGGCAGGCGCTGCGTTGGGAGTCGATTACTCGCTGACGGTTTCCTGCTACCAGGCTGACGACCAGGGCCGTGCCTGTGGCAAATGCGACAGCTGCCGCTTGCGCGCAGAGGGCTTTACTGCCGCCGGTATCGCAGACCCGACTCGTTATTTTTAAAGTTTTTTAAAAAAGGTGTTGAATTACTGATAGAAATCAGTAATATACGCGCCACACAACAGAGGGTCGTTAGCTCAGTTGGTAGAGCAGTTGGCTTTTAACCAATTGGTCGTAGGTTCGAATCCCACACGACCCACCATTTCGAAAATCTGGAAGGCCCATGAAAATGCGGATTTCCAGGTTTTTTTTTGCGTTGCGGATTGTCATGTTCGGATAGCTACTCTGTGCTTCCGTCATGGGGTTGATGCAGCGATCTGTAAAGCGCCTGACAGGTCTTTCGAAGCGGAAGGCAGGTAAGGCCGTTCAAGCGTGAGACCCGTTAAGAAACGCAGCCACCTGTCGCGAAACATGCGCCGGCAAGCGGCGATGTCAATTGGCGTTTCTGATCCGTCCGATATCAAACTCAATGCCCGAGCTTTGGTGTCGTGAGCGCTGATAGTCTTGCCAAAGCCAACGGCGAGCGTGCCAAACGACAGCAGCGTTCATTACGTCTTTTCAAAATGAGTGCGCCAGCGATGGCAAATAATGCAAACGGTTTGTTTGATAATAAAGTTAATTGTCGCTGCCTCTCTGTGTAACTAATTATTATCATGAGCTGTAGCTTTCGGCATTGCGATGCATGTGCCGAGATGAATTTGATTCGTCCGTTCGTCGATATGCGCTAAAAAAGTTATAGAAAATTAAAAGAGTGACGACAAAATGGCTCATTGCCATGGATCGGCCTTTCAGCTTTAGCTCGAGATCCTCGATTATGAACAGGTTTATCCTGCCTCGGCACCGCTTTGTCCAGAATACACTTACAGTTCGAGTATTTACTCAAGTACTTCAATGGCCCTCCGGATGACGCCGCAGTGAGTTCAGATCTGTGACGTGACCCTTTTTATCGAGGGTTTCAGCAGGATTTACATTATCGATTCATCCTGATGCGTATTGGACCTTATGTTCAGATACCTGTCCGGCAGGCTTTTGTTTTCAAAAAAATCAATGAGTAAAGATATATGTCCAGCGCAACATCAGGTGTGTTAAGTAATATGACGGTTCGGGCGAAGCTACTGGTAGGTTTCGGACTGTTGATTTTGATGATTCTCTTAATGGCGTATACGGGAAAGGAAGCCACCGATACGTTGAAGCGTCGGGCTGAACTGTCTGGAGACATTGCTCAATTCAGTTCCATCGCGCGAGACATGCGTATCGAGCGGTTGGTTTATTTTTTAAAAGCGGATGATGCACAGGCTTCAAAGTGGTTGGAGGCACTCGAGCGAACGGAGCGCCAGTTGGTGAGTATCTCGCCACGTTTCAAAACAGCCAATAACATCGCGCTGCTCAAAGAAGCCCAGGCAACGATGCAGCTTTACCGTGGGTTCTATACTCGTTCAGTCGAGGCTACTCGAGAGCGTGAGCAGTTACGGACGCTGGCCGGCGCCTCCGGCGAAACGATTAACGGTTTATTGCTGAAGATCGCAGACGCTGCCAACGACGAGAGCGGGAACGCAGCGGATCGTCAGAAACTGCCGGCACTGTTTATCTCGGTCCAGAAGATGCGTACCGCGTTTCGCTCTTATACGGCATCCCCGAGTAAAAGCGGGGAAGACACTGTTCGTCAGGCGATAGCGCAGGTCGTGGCCAGTATCGACACGCTCAAAAATACCCGTTTGCCCAGTGCTGACGTTCAAGCGTTGGCGGCAGGAATGGCCACCTATAGCGGGCAACTGGAAACATTAGTCGCCGCTCAAGCCAAAGTTGATGAGGCTCAAGGCGGTATCACAACGTCGATCGCTACCATTCTTGGCATTACGGACAAGATGACCGCTATCCAGAACGAGCTTCGTGCCTCCGATGCAGAGAAAGCACAGGAGAAGATTTTGCTCTGGCTGGCCCTCTCTGCCCTGTTGGGTGTTCTTGCTGCCTGGTTGATCACCCGATCAATTGTTCATCCTCTCAAAGAGACTGTTGAAATCGTTGAAGTCGTTGCAGAGGGAGACTTTACGTACAGAACAGAAGTGACTCGAAACGATGAACTTGGCGCGTTGCAGGGCAGCATGTTGCGCATGACGTCCGGGCTTCGAAGCTTGATCGGGGAAATGAAAGACGGAATCGTGCAGGTAGCAAGCGCGGCAGAGCAGCTTTCAGCCGTAACGGAGCAGACCAGTGCGGGCGTGAACGCGCAGAAACTGGAGACTGAGCAGATTGCCACTGCGATGCAGCAGATGACAGCCACGACTCATGAGGTATCTCGTAATGCAGCTCAAGCCGTAAATACTGCGCAAATCGCCAGTCAGTTGGCCCAAAAAGGTGGGCAAGTCGTTGACAGGACTCGTTCCCAGATAGAGACCCTGGCGCGTGAGATGAACATGACCAGGACGGCGATGGCGGCGCTTAGAGGGAATACTCAGAGCATCGGTGGCGTACTGGATGTGATAAAGACGGTGGCTGATCAGACGAACCTTCTGGCGTTGAACGCGGCCATTGAAGCTGCGCGTGCCGGGGAGGCAGGACGTGGTTTCGCTGTCGTCGCGGACGAGGTAAGAGGCCTGGCCGTGCGCACCCGCACGTCGACAGACGAGATCGCGCTGCTTATAAACGAACTGCAAACCAGTACCGATCATATGGGCCAGGTTCTAGAGCAAAATCTGGCACTGACGGACAGCAGTGTCGAACTGTCCACGCAAGCCAGTGAGGTGCTGCAGAGTATTACCGCATCTGTTCATGAGATTGAGGTGATGAACGAACAGATCGCCGTTGCTACTGAGCAGCAAACTAACGTCGGTGAAGAAATAGGCAGGGGCGTCACAAATGTCAGGGACATTTCAGACCAAACGGCTTCCGCCAGTGAAGAGACAGCGACATCAAGCGTTGAATTGGCCAGAGTCAGCGCCAGGCTGCAGGAGATGACCAACCGATTTAAAGTCTAGCTTGAAGGTCTGGCCCAATGCGTTTGCAGCTTGGGTCAGGCCTCAAATTCAATGACCCAACGACCGCTTCATTGCCCCCGCTGTCCTCGTAAACGCTCACTTCTATTCAACAACCATGACATCAGCAGTCCTGGAATCAGGAAGCCTGACGAGACCAGAACCCCGTGAAGTATATGCGTCAGAGGTTCATCGAGAGTGGCAACAAACTTCATGGGCGAAGCGAACGGGGATAGCTGCAAGAACAAGACAAGCAGCACCACACAAGGCCAGGTCAAACTCACGCCACGTTGCCTACTTAGCCGCCATGCATAGGCTGCCAGCACGGCTGAAAAAGCGCCTTCGAGAATCCAGGAGGCAGTCCCCAGCTTGCCCCATAGGCCATAACCGTAATGCTCAACTGCGCGGGGATAAAGTGCCAGATCGCTGTTGTGCATCGGCCAGTCGGCGATGAAGTGAGAGAAAGCTGCCAACGCTGCCACAATGGCTACTGGTCGATGCTTTACGAAAAGCAGTCCCCAAAGCACTGACCAGAACACAGCGGCAAGCAATGAGTGATCCCAGTCGATAAAGGTCAGATCAAAGAACAGATACGGCCCGCTGTTTAAATTCGGGGTGGCGGTGTTGAAGCCAAGAATGATGAATATCCCATCCAGCAGATCCAGGAAGCCGACTCCCATCATGATGGGGAGCGCGGGGATCCTTGGATAGCGTGCCTTGATTGCCAGGCCTATGGCGAAGTGACCTACGTACATTCTACGTTCCTGATTCAGGTATGCCTGTCGTCTACAGGCCAGATGCGTCTGATACTATCCGAGCCTTCAAACCAAGATTGTCGGGTTTTGGCAATGTCTGAGTTGTCTGCTAAAGCTATTCCCTCATCCTTTTCCCTCCCCCCGGATGTGGACGCGATTTTGCTTGAGGCCTCGCGGGTCAGGACGTTGGTAAAGTCAGAGGCAGTCTTCCCTCAAGGCTCTGAACCACTGGGAATGTTTCGTCTGATTCAAGGCACTTTGCGAGTGAGTAGCCTGGGCGCTAATGGACGCCAACTCTTTCTTACTCAATTGGTGTCCGGAGATTGGTTCGGAGAAGTGCCACTTTTAGATGGCTTACCCAGGACGTATGACGTTCGAGCCGCGTCGCAAGCGCGTATTGCAGTTCTTCCGGCAAACGCATTCTGGCAAATCATTGAGCACCGACCGGATGTTCTGCTAGCCATTACTCGTTTGGTCTGTGGCAGATTTCGAATGGCGCTCGAATGGGCCGGGAACACGATCCTGAATCCTCTGCCTGTCAGATTGGCTAACCGACTCATTGCCTTGGTCAAACGTCCAGGTATCGAAGAAGCGGCCTACCTGAAGATAAGCCAGGAAAATATCGCCCAACAACTGGGTGTTTCTCGTCAGAGCGTCAACCGCCAGCTGAAAATGTGGGAAACCGAAGGCCTGTTGGTCGTTCGATACGGTGCCGTCACAATTCTCGATCTGCAAAAACTCAGCAATGCAGCACGAGGGGATTAGCCTGGCGGCAAAGACTAATTACCGGCGGATTACCCCAGCGACAGGGAAGGTTGGGCTGATCTTAGGCACGCGTTCCAAGCGCTGGAAAACTTATTGAATGTTGCTCTCAAGGGGTGATCTATAGGAACGGCGTTTTTGAATGTTGCGAGGCTGTATTCATTGTCGTATTGGGTGGTCACGGCGCCGCCATTCCGGGTGCCAATTGGGTTCACCACCCCATCAAAAGATTCAGGAAAAGTGGAAATGGAAAAAGAGGCTTTTTTGCAACTGCTTGCTGCCGAAGGGTTCGGCACCGTTGTTGAAGTTGAGCGCGAAGCGTTTGGTACGCTCGATTCGCACGCCCATAACTTCGAGGCGATGGCGCTGGTTCTGCACGGTAGTCTGGTCATTCATAAATCCGATGGCGATTTCACCTACAACTCAGGAGATATTTTTCACCTGGAATGTAACCAACCCCATTCGGAAGTTTTTGGTGAACATGGCGTACGGTACCTGGTGGGAAGAAAGTGACGAAGCTGGCCTTTCAGCCTGGATTCAAGTGATGTCAGACGTACAGGAAAGACCATGTTCGAACATCTCGACCTTAACGCGCTGATCGCCGCCTACGGCTATTGGGTGATTTTCCTGGGCTGTTTGCTGGAAGGCGAAACAGTGTTGATCCTTGGCGGTATGGCGGCGCACCAAGGTGCTCTGCAGTTGCTGCACGTGATCGGCTTGGCCACGTTGGGCGGTATGCTCGGCGATCAGTTGCTATTCTGGACCGGACGTTATTCCGGGGAGCGTCTGCTGCCCAAGCTCAAGCGTCACCAATCTGCCATCAAGCGGGTCGAGGGTCTTATCCAGCGTTACCCCACGACCTCGGTATTCGCTGTTCGCTTCCTCTACGGCATGCGCCTGGTGGGGCCCATGGTGATAGGTGCAAGTCGCCTGTCGCCTTGGCGTTTCGCGCTGATCAATGTGCTGAGTGCGGCAGTCTGGGCGACCCTGTTCGTCTGCGCCGGCTATTGGGCGGGGGAAGCGTTACAGCATCTATTCGGCGACCTGAAGCCCTATCGACTGCCGATCTTCCTCGCGGTGGTAGCACTGGTGAGCCTTGCGGCGTTGGTCCGGTATGTGCGCCGCCGATCCAAGGCAACGCATGATTGAGGCGGTGGAGTCGGCATGCAAGGCTGTAGCGCCTTGCCGACGTCGAGGTCGAGGTCGAGGTCGAGGTCGACAGCCTGGCTTTCCGTGCCCTCGGCAAGCGGTTTTCAGGAACGCTTCTCATCGCTGCCTGCTGAGCCAGAAACAGCTGTTAAATCAGTTTTTTGGCGCTAGAATCGGCGCGCCTTAAGAAGTCTGGCCGATATCCACCAGATATCAGCCACAAGCCTTTGTACAGATGGCGCAGCCTCTGTCAGGCTTTTTTTATTGCCTGTATTTCGGGTGTAAACTTGCCTTTCGCGCACTGGCGCTTTCAGGTCCCGTGAACATGACACAGATCTCCGAACGTTTCCTGGTGCAGGCGCATCTTGATGCCAAACAGCCCAGGACGTTGAGCCCGGCAGAGCAGGCGCGTTACCGTGCCGACATTGCTGAGGAACTCAAGAAGCAGGACGCCGTGCTGGTCGCTCACTATTACTGTGATCCGGTTATCCAGGCGCTGGCCGAGGAAACCGGTGGCTGCGTGGCCGACTCTCTGGAAATGGCGCGCTTCAGCAATAACCACGCGGCCAGCACTGTGCTGGTGGCGGGTGTGCGTTTCATGGGCGAAACCGCGAAGATCCTCAATCCTGAAAAACGCGTGTTCATGCCGACGCTCGAAGCCACCTGCTCGCTCGATGTGGGGTGCCCGGTCGACGAGTTTTCCGCTTTTTGCGACCAGCACCCGGAACGTACGGTGGTGGTGTATGCCAACACCTCGGCAGCCGTCAAAGCCCGTGCGGACTGGGTGGTGACCTCTGGCTGTGCGCTGGAGATCGTCGAGAGCCTGATGGACAACGGTGAGAAAATCATCTGGGCGCCAGACAAGCACCTGGGTCGTTACATTCAGCGTGAAACCGGTGCCGACATGCTGTTGTGGGACGGTGCCTGCATCGTCCACGAAGAGTTCAAATCCAAGCAGCTCGAAGACATGAAAGCCCTGTATCCCGAGGCGGCGATTCTGGTTCACCCCGAGTCGCCGGAAGCAGTCATCGAGCTGGCTGACGTGGTCGGCTCCACCAGCCAGATGATTGCCGCAGCGCAACGCTTGCCCAACAAGACGTTCATCGTCGCTACTGACCGCGGCATCTTCTACAAGATGCAGCAGCTGTGTCCGGACAAGATCTTTATCGAGGCGCCTACGGCCGGTAACGGCGCGGCGTGCCGGAGTTGCGCACATTGCCCGTGGATGGCGATGAATACGCTTGAGCGCACCTTGCAGTGTCTGCGTGAGGGCAGTAACGAGATAGTCGTCGACCCGGCGCTGATCCCCAATGCCGTGCGTCCATTGCAGCGCATGCTGGACTTCACTCAGGCTGCGCGCTTGCGACAGGCAGGCAACGCCTGACAGCAATGATGAAAAAGCTCGACTGAAGCGTCGGGCTTTTTCATTGCCGGTCGTATCGGGCGCCTTGGGACGCCGGACGATCAGTTCATCATGTCCTTGACCATCCGCTCCTGCTCGATCAGATCCTTTTGCCGCGCATCGATACGTGACGCCAGCTGAAAATTATTGGCCGCACGGCGTTTGGCGAAGTCCAGTTGCTGGATCGCCTGACGGAAATCACCGACCAGCGCAAAGTATTCGGCGCGCGCCTGATGCAGGCCGATGGTGTTGCCGTTCAGGCCACGCGTTTCCGCCACGACGTACCAGATGTCCGGATCATCCGGGCGGGTCTTGAGCAGCGCTTCAAGGCTTTTCTCGGCTTCGGCGGTGCGGTTCTGCTTGAGCAACACGTCGATACGCACGTCGTTGAGCGGATAATTGCCGGGGTACAGCGTCAACATGCGATCGACACGCTGCTGCGCATCGGCCAGCCGGTTATTGGTGATGTCCAGGTCGATCTGCGTCAGGTTGTAGGTAATGTCGTTCGGCGCTTTTTCGAGCAGTGGCTTGAGGGTTTCCCTGGCCTCGTTCAGTTGTCCGCCCTTGATCTGCGCGATGGCCAGACCATAGCGCGCCGGATCGGATTTCGGGTTTTCAACCAGTTGCGCACGGAAGCGCTTGGCGGCGATGCCAGGGGTTTCTTCGTAGATCAGTGCCACACGGGCGCGCATCAGTTGGTACAGCAGGCTGTCTTCCTTGCCGCCCGGTTTGGCCTGCTCGGCACGGTTGCGTGTGTCGGCGATCCGCGACTCGCTGACCGGGTGAGTCAGCAAAAACTCCGGAGGCCTGGCGTCGAATCGATATTGGCGCATGAGGCGTTCGAACATGGTCGGCATGTTGCGCGGGTCATAACCGGCCTTCTCCAGGTTGAGAATGCCGATGCGGTCAGCCTCCTGCTCGTTCTGGCGCGAAAAGCGCCGTTGCTCCTGGATCGCGGCAGCCTGTGAGCCGGCGATGGTGGCAATACCCGCATCACCGGCGCCTGCGGCTGCCATGACGATACCCGCCAGCATCGCGGCCATGACTGGCACCTGCATGCGTTGCTGGGCTTCTATGCCCCTGGCGAAGTGGCGCTGCGACAAGTGAGCCAGCTCATGAGCCAGTACCGAAGCGTACTCGCCCTCGGTCTGAGCATTGAGAAACAGGCCGCCGTTGACGCCGATGATGCCTCCGGGTGCGGCAAAGGCGTTGAGTTGCGGGCTGTTGATCAGGATGAATTCAAGCCGCCGGTCCTGAACCTGACTGGTCTCGGCAAGGCTGTAGACCGAAGTTTCGACGTAGTCCTTGAGTTGCGGGTCCGACAGCTGCGCCACCTGGCCGCGCAGCAACCCCAGCCACGCACGGCCCAGACGGTGCTCCTGTTCTGGGGAGACAATCGAGGAGCTGGCGTCACCAAGCGAGGGGAGGTCATCCGCCATGCCGTGTGTAGCGAACAGGCAGGCGAGGGTGAGCAGTGTAGGACGCAAAAAATTCATGCACGAAGCTCTGGTCAGAAGAACCTGTACTGTAGCTGGCTCGATGGCGTGCTGACCAGAGTGAGGTATTCTTGCCGCCTTGTTCGTCCTGCCTTTTCGGACCTGCTTTGTAATTCGATGTGTCCGCCTGGAGATAAACGATGTCTGACGCTGTAGTGCGCCCCGAGGCCTGTGACGCCGAACTGGATGCCAGTGGTCTCAACTGTCCGCTGCCCCTGCTGAAAGCCAAGATGGAGCTCAACCGCCTGGCCAGCGGCGCGGTGCTGAAAGTGATTGCCACCGATGCCGGTTCGCAGCGCGATTTTCGAACCTTTGCCAGGCTCGCCGGGCACCAGTTGCTGCATGAAGAGGTCGATACTGGCATTTATCGTTACTGGCTGCGCAAGGCCTGACCCACTGCAGCGTTTTTTTCCGAAAAGGATGTTTGATGTTCAATGTGCTTCGCAATTGGGTGCAACGCTACTTCTCTGACGAGGAGGCGGTGGTCCTGGCAGTTTTGCTGTTTCTGGCGTTCACCCTTGTTCTGACGCTGGGCGGCATGCTGGCGCCGGTCATCGCCGGTCTGGTGCTGGCATTTCTGATGCACGGCCTGGTCAGTGCCCTGGAGCGCCTGCGCATGCCTGAAATGGCCGCCGTCGGTCTGGTGTTTACCCTGTTCATCGGCGTATTGCTGGTGTTCCTGCTGGTATTGGTGCCACTGCTCTGGCACCAGTTGATCACCTTGTTCAACGAAGCCCCGGGCATGCTCGCCAAATGGCAGTCGGTGCTGTTGCTGCTGCCCGAGCGTTA
The DNA here is from genome assembly GCF_020515755.1 of Pseudomonas sp. B20. Taxonomy (NCBI): domain Bacteria; kingdom Pseudomonadati; phylum Pseudomonadota; class Gammaproteobacteria; order Pseudomonadales; family Pseudomonadaceae; genus Pseudomonas; species Pseudomonas sp. B20. The sequence goes on along the minus strand of NZ_JAHPJG010000002.1, from coordinate 153,757 downwards.
CCCGCACCTGGTGTCCGACGAGCAAGTGCTGCTGGCCATCGAAGTCGCCCGTGGTGAGGTGGGCAAGATCGGTCAGTTGGCGCTGACGTTCTCGATCTCCAGTCTGCCTTTGCTGGTCAACCTGATGATCTATCTGGTGCTGGTGCCGATTCTGGTGTTCTTCTTCCTCAAGGATCGGCACATGATTGGCCGCTGGGCGCGTGGCTATCTGCCCCGTGAGCGTGCCTTGATCAACCGGGTGGCGGATGAGATGAAGCGCCAGATTGCCAATTACATTCGCGGCAAGGTCATCGAGATTTTCATCTGTGGCGGCGTGACCTACATCGCTTTCGCCGCGCTCGGTCTCAATTACGCGGCGCTGCTGGCAATGCTGGTCGGTATATCGGTGGTCGTGCCTTATGTCGGCGCGGTGGTGGTCACTGTGCCGGTGGCATTGATCGGTCTGTTCCAGTGGGGCTGGGGTGATCAGTTCATCTACCTGATGATCGCTCACGGCATCATTCAGGCGCTGGATGGCAACGTGCTGGTGCCGCTGCTGTTTTCCGAGGCTGTCAATCTGCACCCGGTCGCAATCATCTGCGCGGTGCTGCTGTTCGGGGGGCTGTGGGGGTTCTGGGGGATTTTCTTTGCGATTCCGCTGGCCACGCTGTTCAAGGCCGTGCTCGACGCCTGGCCACGCAATGAGCCGACGGTAGCTCCGCTGCTTTGACGCGATAGTCACAGCCGCAGCGCTGAATCGCTGCGGCACCTTGCGCGCCGCAGCGGAGCACGTTGCTCAGCCTTTGTTCAGGGCTTCTGCCTGCGCCAATACTTCAGCCACATGGCCCGGCACTTTCACGCCGCGCCATTCCTGACGCAGTACGCCTTCCTTGTCGATCAGGAAGGTGCTGCGGTCGACGCCCAGGTATTCCTTGCCATAGAGCTTCTTGAGCTTGATGACGTCGAACAGCTGGCAGACCGCTTCGTCCTTGTCCGAAATCAGCTCGAACGGGAAAGACTGCTTGGCCTTGAAGTTTTCATGGGTTTTCAGGCTGTCGCGCGAAACACCGAGCACAACCGTGTTGGCTGCCTGAAACTGCGCGATATGGTCACGAAAGTCCTGGCCCTGGGTGGTGCAGCCGGGCGTGTTGTCTTTCGGATAGAAATAAATCACCACCTGCTGACCCTTGATCGCAGACAGCTCGACAGTCTGTCCGCTGGTAGCGGGTGCCTGAAAATCGGGAACCGGATGATCTACTGTGACAGTCATGAGGACTCCTTACATTGGGGCTTGTGGACGCCAGGGTTCGATCAGTGCGTCCAGATTCAACGCGTCGGCGAAATCGAGGAATTGATCGCGCAGCCAGCTGATCTGTGTCCCGGCAGGCAGTGTCACCGTGAACGTGGCGTTGAGCATGGTGCCGCCGGTCTGCGGAGCCTGATAGGTGTCGCAGATCAGGTTCTCCAGCTCGACGTTGTGGTCGATGAAGAACTGGCACAGCTCATTGATGATGTCCGGGCGGTACGCCGAGCTGACGTAGGCCACGTAGGGCAGGGCTTCCGGACGGTTCTCCAGAGTGGCGCTGCGCACGACGCTGGTCGTGAACGCATGCTTCTTGGAGAGACTCGCCAGGCCGGTTTCAAGGCGCGCCAGAGCGTCCCAGCTGCCCGACACCTGAAGAATCAGCGCACTGCACTCGCCGTGGCGGGTGAGACGCGAGGTGACGACCGAGCAGCGGTTTTCATGGCTGGCGCGGCACAGGACGTTGGTCAGCTCCATGGGGTTTGCGCCAAGGGCACTGATGACAAGGAATTGTTCGCGAACTGTGGGGGTGGACGACATGCAGCATTCCTAGACGATGAGCGGTCGGTACTTTTTCGGACTTGCGGGGCTGTTTCGACAATCGATGGCGCAAGATTACTTGCCGGGTCCCTCGGCGCCTGGCCTGTATGGATATACCATGACTGGGCTGGAGTGCGCTGGGGCGGGGCTTCTGGCGACAAATTCGACCGATTGAGCGAGGTGCGCAGGTGACCAGTACCGATCAAAGGACGAAGGGTAGCGAAAACCATCGCTCAGGGGAATGCTCAGAGCGCGGTACTTCGCTTGTACAAGGCTGATAGCGCCAGTACCATTACGGCTCTCTTTTTCCGGCAGGAGCGGTTGCATGATTGCGGGCAGTATGGTGGCACTGGTCACACCAATGGATGCACAAGGTCGTCTGGACTGGGACAGCCTGAGCAAACTGGTTGACTTCCACTTGCAAGAGGGCACCCACGCCATTGTTGCCGTAGGCACCACCGGTGAGTCGGCGACGCTGGATGTGAACGAACACATCGAAGTCATCCGCCGGGTGGTCACTCAGGTTGCAGGTCGCATTCCGGTTATCGCCGGTACAGGCGCCAATTCGACGCGTGAAGCCGTCGAACTGACCACCAACGCCAAAAATGCGGGTGCCGACGCGTGCCTGCTGGTGACGCCTTACTACAACAAGCCGACTCAGGAAGGCCTGTTCCAGCATTTCAGCCACATCGCCAATGCTGTCGACATCCCGCAGATCCTCTACAACGTGCCGGGCCGTACGGCCTGCGACATGCTGCCAGAGACCGTTGCGCGTCTGTCGACGGTAAAAAACATCGTCGGCATCAAGGAAGCCACCGGCAACCTGCAACGCGCCAAGGACATCCTGGCCAGCGTCAGCAGCGATTTTCTGGTGTACTCCGGCGACGACGCTACAGCAGTCGAATTGATGCTGCTGGGCGGCAAGGGCAATATTTCCGTAACCGCTAACGTTGCACCGCGCGCCATGAGCGATCTGTGCGCAGCGGCCATGCGTGGTGATGCGCAAACGGCCCGGGCGATTCACGAAAAGCTCATGCCGCTCAACAACACCCTGTTCATCGAATCCAACCCTATCCCCGTGAAGTGGGCCTTGCATGAAATGGGTTTGATGCCAGACGGTATCCGTCTGCCGCTTACCTGGCTCAGCGAAGCCTGTCATGAACCGCTGCGTCAGGCCATGCGCCAGTCCGGCGTCCTGGTTTAATTGAGGAAGTATCACGCAATGAAGCGATTGGCCGGACTTTCCGCACTTGCTCTTATTATCTCCAGCACCAGCGGTTGCGGTTGGCTCTGGGGCGAAGATGGTTACTTCCGTGATCGCGGCAGCGATTACCTCCAGGCGACCCAGACCCCACCCATGCAGTTGCCCGCCGATGTTAGCGGCGTCAAGCGTCTGGATCCTTTGCTGCCGATCCCGCGTAACGTGGCTGACAGCACCCAGAAAGACGGCGAGTACATCGTGCCCCGTCCTCAGCCGCTGGGCACGACTTCCGAGTCGAGCGACTTCAGCCTGCAGAAGAGTGGTGATGCGCACTGGATCCTGGCTCAGCGTCAGCCAGCCGAAGTCTGGCCGGTGGCTCATCAGTATTTCGAAGACAACGGTTTCCGTATCGCTGAAGAGCGTCCACAGACGGGCGAATTCAGCTCTTCCTGGCAGCGCCTTGATGAGCTGTCCGCTTCGGTGGCCAAGCGTCTGAGCGCTGCTGGCGTCGCCGCCGATGCAGAAACCCGCGTGCGGGTGCGTATCGAGCCGGGCGTGCAGCGCAATACCAGTGAAGTCTACGTGGTCAGCGTCGAGCGTCCTGCCGGCAGCACTGCCGATGTGGCCTTCCCGACGCGCACCACCAACCTGGGCCTTGATGCCGCACTGACCGACGATCTGCTGGCCAGCATGGGCCGCAACGCCGAGAAGGGCGGTTCGATTTCCCTGCTGGCGGCACGTGACTACGACACCCCAAGCCGTGTTGCCTTGAGCGAAGACGGCAGCGGCAACCCGGTCTTGAACCTCGGTGCCGATCTGGACCGCGCATGGTCGAGCGTTGGTCGTGCGCTGGATCAGGGCGACTGGCGTGTCGAGGACATCAACCGCAGCCTGGGTCTGTACTACATCAACCTGGCTGAAAAGGCCAAGACGCCTGAAAACGAGCCTGGTTTCTTCGGCCGCATGTTTGGCAGCAAGTCGACCAAGGAAGAGATCGATGCCCGTGCCGAGCGCTATCAGGTCCGCCTGAGCAAGGTCGGTGACAACGTTCAAGTGACCGTCGAGAAGAACATCAACACCGTCGCACCTGCGGATATCGCACGTCGGGTGTTGAGCGTTATTCAAGACAACCTGGGTTAAGTGCGTTTCGCAGTTCTCGGCAGCGGCAGTCGTGGCAACGGCACGCTGGTCGCAAGCAACGATACGTACATACTGGTCGATTGCGGTTTCTCCCTGCGGGAAACCGAGCGGCGCCTGGCTCGTCTGGGCGTCTCGGCAAGCCAACTGAGCGCCATACTGGTGACCCACGAACATGCCGATCATGTGCATGGCGTGGGTTTGCTGTCGCGGCGCTACAATGTGCCGGTCTACCTCAGCAGCGGGACGTTGCGCGGAATGCGCAAGCCGGTGGAGATTACCGGCCTGCTCGCAGGCGGGGAGAGTCTGCAGATCGGCGCACTGGACATCGATGTGGTGTCGGTCGCTCACGATGCGCTTGAGCCGACGCAGTTCGTCTTCAGTGACGGCAAGCGCCGCTTTGGCCTGCTGACCGACCTTGGCTCTTACTGCTCCAACGTATTACAGCGTTATCAAGGCCTGGATGCCTTGATGATCGAGGCCAATCACTGTCGCGACATGCTTGCCCGAGGCCAGTATCCGGTCTTTCTCAAGCAGCGCGTTGGCTGTGAAACCGGTCATTTGAACAACCATCAGGCCGCCAGCCTGGTGAGCGAACTGGGATGGCAGGACCTTCAGCACCTGGTGCTGGCGCATCTCAGCAGCAAGAACAACCTGCCGCACCTGGCCCGGCAATGTTTCGTCGACACCCTCGGGTGCGACCCGGACTGGCTGCAACTGGCCGATCAAGATTCAGGGCTCGACTGGCGACATATCGCCTAGCCCAACTACTTAGCAAGCGGAGCCCATCATGGAAAAACGTGAAGAACTCTACCGCGGCAAAGCCAAATCGGTTTACAAGACCGACGACGCTGACCGCTTGATCCTGCTGTTCCGCAACGACACCTCGGCGTTCGACGGCAAGCGCATCGAACAGCTCGACCGTAAAGGCATGGTGAACAACAAGTTCAACGCCTTCATCATGCAGAAGCTCGAAGACGCGGGTATTCCGACCCAGTTCGACAAGCTGCTGGGCGACAACGAGTGCCTGGTCAAGAAGCTCGACATGATCCCGGTCGAATGCGTCGTGCGTAACTACGCGGCTGGCAGCCTGGTCAAGCGTCTGGGTATCGAAGAGGGCACCAGGCTCAATCCGTACACCTTCGAACTGTTCCTCAAGGACGACGCCAAGGGCGACCCGTTCATCAACGAATCCCACGTTGTGGCGTTCGGCTGGGGCACCGCTGAGCAACTGGTTCGCATGAAAGAGCTGTCGATCAAGGTCAATGACGTGCTGACCAGACTGTTCGACGACGCCGGCCTGCTGCTGGTCGACTTCAAACTCGAATTTGGCGTATTCCACGGTGAAATCGTCCTCGGCGACGAATTCAGCCCGGACGGCTGCCGCCTCTGGGACAAGGACACCCGCAAGAAAATGGACAAGGACCGCTTCCGCCAGGGTCTGGGCGACGTCATCGAAGCCTACGAAGAAGTCGCAAACCGTCTGGGCGTGCCGCTGTAAGCGGAAAAAACACGCAAGCGCTTGATAGCACGAAAAAAAACAGCAGAAGGGCTTCGCCTTCTGCGTTGATGCTGTTATGATGCGCGCCGTTGGAGAGATGCCAGAGTGGCCGAATGGGACGGATTCGAAATCCGTTGTACCTTCACCGGTACCTAGGGTTCGAATCCCTATCTCTCCGCCATACAAATAAAGACCCGTAGCTGATTCAGCTACGGGTTTTTTTGTGGCCAAAATAACCATCATTCCAGGTCTTCTGGAAATTGGTCCCGCATCCCTGCCTCATTCGGTCGGATTAGGCTGGCGAGGGTTATCAAGTCGTTCATGCGGCCTTTGGCGCGGTGGTACGGGCATAAACGCAGCTGATGGGGGATGTAAATGGCAGGGCTACAGGCTCGGGCCTAGCGGAATTGATCCGGGATGTTTGCAGTATTCAGGCGCTCGTTCCGCTCATGCAGTACGCGAACAATGAATACGACCCGGGTGCGAACCACATAGCTCACTACGAAGGGGTAGCGGGTAAGCACCAGCTCGCGCACGTCCGGGGTTTGGGAAGGGCGTCCCATCCCCGTAAACGTCGCGAGCTGCTCAATGGATTCCAGAATGGTATTTACGGCTTCGTCAGCTCTCTGGTGGCCCATCAGCCCCGCGTAATGCTCATGAATCGCTTCCAGATCGCTATCGGCTTTTTCACTTAACTCGATTTGCGGCACGTGCTACCCACTTGGCTTTAACGGTTTCCAGATCGATCGTCTTCCCTGCATCGATATCGGCCAAGCCTTCATCAATGGCTTTCAAATGCCACGCTTCTGCTTCAACGTAGCGAGACAGAGCACGTTTCAGGTGGTACTGACGATCACGGTCCGTGGCACGGGCAAGCTGGTCGAGCATTTCGACCAAGCCTTCTTCTACTCGGAATGACAGAACAGGCGATGCCATATTGGCCTCCACGGCTGCTAGCTGTAAACAATGTATACGAAAAATTAAACGGTATACTCAGTGTACTTGCTCACGCACAGGGTTTGTCAATGTTCAGTCAAAACAGATTTTACTGAGAGTTTACTTTTATCGGCTTCTCATCCGTCTAGCGGTTCAGTCAGATGCCGTACAAGCCTATCCCTGAGGACTTCCAACTCGTCGTCATTCAGACCCAACTGCTCACGGCAAGAATATGGCTGCGCTTACACAGTTGCCGGTGCCCGGCTGAAAGGCAGCTTTCGCCGCGAGACCAGCCGAGACACCGCTCGAACGCGGCGTCCCGGCCGTTAGATCAAGCGCGGTAAGGCGCGTAGTCGATGTAGCCGTGCGCATCGCCACCGTAGTAGCTGTCACGGTCCGGGATGGTCAGCGGCCAGCCGTTTTTCAGGCGGGCGACCAGGTCGGGGTTGCCGATGAAGGGTTGGCCAAATGCAGCCAGGTCGATCAGGTTTTCTTCCAGCAGCGCATCAGCGCGTTCGCGGGTCATGTCGCCGGCGAGGATCAGCGCGGTGTTGCCCAGTTCGGCCTTGCAGTGCTTGAGCAGTTTGCGTAATGCCTGCTCCTGCGCGGCGGAGCTTTCGCCGGCCATGAAGAAGTGGGTCTGGTCCATGACGTGTACATAGGCGATGCCGCGTTCGCGCATGCCTGCACACAGCGCCGAGTAAGTTTCGTCGATCTCCGGGTAGAGCGGCATATCGAACAACTGACCATAGGGCGAGATGCGAATACCAACGCGGTCGGCACCGATTCTGGCGCAGGCGGCATCGACCACTTCGAAGACGAAGCGCAGGCGATCTTGCAGGTTGCTCGCGCCGTACTGGTCGGTGCGGTCGTTGACCCGCGGGTTGAGGAACTGCTCCAGCAGGTAACCATTGGCGCCGTGAATTTCCACGCCGTCGAAACCGGCGTCGATCGCATTCTGCGCGGCCTGGGCGAAATCCTCGACGACTCGCGCCACTTCTTCGGTGGTGAGCGGGCGCGGCACGGAGGTGGGCACGAAGCCGGGTTCGCCGTCTTCGCCATAAGCGAATGCGACTGCGCCCTGTGCTTGTTTGGTGGTGGCACTGACCGGTGCTTGGCCGTCGATCTGGATCGAGGTGTGGGATACGCGGCCGACGTGCCAGAGCTGCGCGAACATGCGACCGCCGACGCTGTGGACCGAGTCGGTCACCAGCTTCCAACCCTTTATCTGCTCCGGTGTATAGATGCCTGGATTGAACAGGTAGCCCTGGCCTTCGCGAGAGATCGGCGTGCCTTCCGAAACGATCAGGCCGGCGGTGGCGCGCTGGGTGTAGTGTAGCGCGATCTGTTCGGTGGCGATGTCCTCGGGGGCACGCGAGCGGGTCATGGGCGCCATGACGACGCGGTTACTGAGGGGCGTGTTGCCGAGTTTGAATTCGTTGAACAGAGTCAAGGCAGTCTCTCCTGTGGAGGGGGAATCAAAAGGACAATGACGGCAGCAGCCTTGGGGGAGGCGGCTGTCAGGGGATGACTGACGACGCGTCAGCAGCAGCGCAACGATCACTCCGAAGCCCATTAGCCACCCGCCAATTTGCCCGGCAGGGATGTTGCGAACGCCATCATCAGGACTGATAGTTCGAGCGTGAGGTGTTGTCCGGGGCCAGTGCAGCGCTGTATGAGGCTTCAATCCGAACAGGTTTTGACATAGTCTATTGGAGAAATGGCGTTTGATTTTTGCTGGTTTCTATCAAGTGAGTGGAATGAAATTCAATAATCGGAGCGTCTATGTTTTCGTCTGAGCGACTCAAGGGTATCGATGTGTTCGTCATCGTCGCCGACATGGGCAGCTTCACGGCCGCAGCTGAACGGTTGAACCTGACCAACTCGGCGATCAGCAAGAGCATTGCGCGATTGGAAGGGCGTCTGCGCACCCGGTTGTTTCAGCGCACTACGCGTCGGCTGTCGCTCACCGAGGCAGGGGAAACCTTCTACCGTACCTGCACAACGGTCCTTTCGGATCTGGAGGAAGTCGAGATTGCGCTGACTTCGACCCAGACCGAGCCACAGGGCAAAGTGCGTATTGATTTGCCTGCTTCGTATGGGCGTTTACATGTCCTGCCGTTGATTCTTGATTTCATGAAGCAGCACCCCAGGTTGCAGCCCCATGTGTCTTTTTCCGATCGGTACGTCGACCCGGTGCACGAGGGCATCGATATCGTCGTCAGGATTGGTGGTTCAGATGCCTGGCCAGCCGCCATGGCTCACCAGTTTTTTGGGACGCAGAAACTGATTTTTTGCGCTTCGCCCGAGTATGTAAATCAATATGGGCAGCCCAAAACAGTGTCGGACCTTGATGACCACCAGTGCATCGGCTACGGGCAAAATGACGGTATGGCGATCCCCTGGTACTTCAAGGGTCGCCAACCGGGGGACATGGAGCGCAGGATCATACATCCGCACATTGCCGTGGGAGACGGAGAGGGTGAGGTGATGGCGGTATTGGCGGGGCTAGGCATCGCTCAACTACCGACCTGGCTGGTCCAGGTGCATCTGAACAGCGGCAGGCTGGTGGAGGTGCTGCCGGATCATGCTACCGAAGGCCTTCCGATGAATCTTGTCTGGCTTCGAAGTCGCGAGGCGCTGCCAAAAGTCAGCGCTTTGGTCGCCTACCTGGGAGCCAATCTCACGCCTGCCGGGCGTGTTGAGCGGGCTTGAATAATCATCGAATCGGGGATGATCGCAAAGCCGCTGACAACACAGAAGCGCGAAGCTGTCCCTGTCTCCTCAGCCTGACGTGATGGAAAACTCGGGGAGGATGTGCTCCTGGAGTTCATCGATCACCTCCACAGAGGGACGCCGCGTGGGCTTGAGGTTCAATGCAACATGATTGATCCCGGCTTCGCGTTGCCGGGAGAAGAAGTCTTTCAACGCCTTTCGACCGCCCCGCAGTATCCGCCCCGTTTGTAGCGGCGCGTCAGGATTAGTGTCGAGATCGAACATCGCGCCGTAGCCGAAAGGGACGAATCCCCTGGAAGCGGTTGCCTCACGCCAATGCGGCACAGCCTCCGGCATGCGCAGCGCGTCGCCATGCCAGATCCAGGCATCTACATTGGCCGCAAGCCACTCCAGGCTCTGTCCAGCGCGACCGATAGCAATGATAGGGACCCGTTGGGCTGCGGGTTTGGGTATCAGATCGATATCGCCCCGCAACTGGCCGAAATGCTGTGTCTTCAGGCGCGGAAACGACTCTGAAATCAGCGTTTTGATCAGCGTTAGCGCTTCCCGATAGCGTTCCGCTCGGCTGGCAAACTCGACCCCGAAAGCCGGGTACTCTGTTGCCCGGTCACCCGAAGCCATGCCAGCGAGAAAGCGGCCTCCCAGGAGTTGGTCCGCCGTAGCGATCTGCTTGGCGGTGATAACCGGCTCTCGCAACGGGCTGACGATGCCGGCAGTGCCGATGGCGATTCTATGAGTGAGCGCTGCCAGCCAGCCCGCGTACACCAGCGGATCGAGGACCTGGCCGGTATCGCCGAATGACGGGTCGTAAAATGGCACATCGCGCAGCCACAGTGCCGCAGCATCGCTCTGATCGAGGCGCTGCACGATCTCGGCCTGGTCCTCCAGGCTGGGAAAAGGGCCGTCAGGATAGCCCCGCGCGGGCGAGATGAATCCGATGGTCAACTGATCAGGCTGGAATGTACCGCTGAACGCCGTATGGTTCTCCAGGCCGAGCGATTGATTGTTCTGAGTCATCGTTTTACTCCGTTTCGGAAATCGATCATTCGATTCTATAGATGACCTTTAGGCGGATCTCCGATCTTTTGGATCAGTCATTGTGAAAAAAAATCACCAATATTCGGACTGCAACACTTAACCGAACCACTGGCAGCCCGTGCAGAGTAGAAACACTGTCGTCATCCTTCTACGAAATCGCGTGTTTTTCATACGTACCCTTCGGCCATTCGCAAACTAATCCTGCCTCCCGGTTTCGCTTTCGCCCGATCTGATCTATACCTTGGGTTCAACGTTTTGTGAGGCGAGGAGCTTTCAGATGTCAGACGTAGATCAGGTACAAAAGTCGCAACCTTCTCCCAGCCAGAGCCACGATGACGTGATTGCTCAGTTCAAGTGGCAGGGCAAGCAGATCGACTGGTTGCTGCAATGGCTGGTCAAGTTTGTTGCCAACACCAAGGTTGAGATGGGCGTGACGTTGTCGGTGGGCGGGAATCTGGTTTCCGGGCATCTGATTTCTCACGATACGTATTTCGAGCAGTTGGCCGACGATATCTCGGCACCATTCAGTTCGTTCGCCAACGGTACTGACGCGACCATGAAGGAGATGATCCTGTCCTTCAAGCCCGGTGAGTCGTCTGAAGACACCCCGGCCTTCCATTTCATTCACTTGAAGGACTGCCGCACCTATTCCACTGACGGCAACCCGATTTGTGATGCCGGTGTGCTGTGGCGGGGGCGAATCTCGGCAGTCGATGGGTTCACCATCGGGCTTATCGCCGAAAAGCCTGACGCAGCCTGACCCCATGCAGCCCCGACGTCCGTCGGGGCTTTTTCAACCCGAGACCATGATGGCTTCCAGCGTGCTGAATGCACTGGCTGGTCATGGGAAGCTGTGTCTGCAATAGCGTCACTTAGCCACTCTTTGCGCGACAAAATGTCGCAAGCCGCTGTCAGGCGAGTAATATGTTCGCCCTGACCTTATCTGCCGAATGGTTTTCGGCATGGCCTGATAGAGAGCTGGCGACAAGAAAAAACAACAAGAACTGAGCCAGGCTGCCCGCCCCGGTCGACGTAAAGAATTAATGAGTAGACGAAAAAGGCGATTAGAGAAAATGACCAAAACTTCGCGACCTTTGTACATTTCCTACGCAGGACCCTCACTGCTGGAAATGCCCCTGCTGAACAAAGGCAGTGCCTTCACCCCGCAAGAGCGGGTCGAATTCAATCTGATCGGTCTCCTGCCGCAGAACGTAGAGACGATCGAAGAGCAAGTCACCCGGGTCTACAGCCAGTACAAACAGTGTGCCAGCGACCTGGACAAGCATATCTACCTGCGCTCGATCCAGGACAACAACGAAACCCTGTTTTTCCGTCTGCTCGACTCCCACCTGGACGAGATGCTGCCGATCATCTACACGCCGACGGTGGGGCAGGCTTGTCAGGAGTTCTCCAAGATCTACCGCACGCATCGCGGCCTGTTCATTTCCTACCCTGAGCGCGACCGCATCGATGACATTTTGCGCAGCGCGACCAAGGACCGGATCAAGATCATCGTCGTGACCGACAGCGAGCGAATTCTCGGTCTGGGCGATCAGGGCATCGGCGGCATGGGCATTCCGATCGGCAAATTGTCGTTGTACACCGCTTGTGGCGGGATCAGCCCGGCGTACACGCTGCCGATCGTGCTGGATGTCGGCACCAACAATCGTGAGCTGCTGGACGACCCGATGTACATGGGCTGGCGTCACGAGCGGGTATCGGGCAAGGAATACGAAGACTTCATCGCGCTGTTCATCGACGCGGTGCAGCGTCGCTGGCCTGACGTGTTGCTGCAGTTCGAAGATTTCGCCCAGTCCAACGCCATGCCGTTGCTCGAAAAGTATCGGGACGAGCTGTGCTGCTTCAACGATGACATCCAGGGCACCGCGTCGGTTGCCGTGGGTACGTTGCTGGCGGCCTGCAAGGCCAAGAATGAAACCCTCGGTCAGCAGAAAGTGGTGTTTGTCGGTGCCGGTTCGGCAGGCTGCGGGATCGCCGAGCACATCATCGCAGCGATGCGCATCGAAGGCCTGAGCGAAAGCGAAGCGCGCAAACGCATCTTTATGGTTGATCGTTTCGGCCTGTTGACCGAAGGCATGGACAATCTGCTCGACTTCCAGAAACGACTGGCGCAAAAGACTGCCGACGTGTCTGGCTGGACTGCCGGCTCGGAAGCCTTTCCGCAGTTGCTCGATGTAGTCACTCACGCCGGGGCCACCGTAATGATCGGTGTGTCCGGGCAGCGCGGTCTGTTCACCGAGCAGGTGATTCGCGAACTGCACAAGCATTGCGCCAAACCCCTGGTAATGCCGCTGTCCAATCCGACGTCCAAAGTGGAAGCCACTCCGGAAGAAATCCTGCGCTGGACCGACGGCAATGCACTGGTAGCCACCGGTAGTCCGTTTGCGCCAGTGGAGATCAACGGTCGCACGGTGCACATTGCGCAGTGCAACAACTCCTACATCTTTCCGGGCATCGGCCTCGGCGTGGTGGCTTGCAAGGCATCGCGTATCACCGATCGGATGCTCATGGCGGCGTCCAATGCGCTGGCGGAATGCTCGCCGATGGTGACAGGGAAGGGCGATGCGGTGTTGCCGCCGCTCAAGGAAATCCAGCAGGTCAGCCGCAAGATCGCCCTGGCTGTGGCCAGGGAAGCGCAAGCCGAAGGGCTGGCGCTGGAAACCACCGAAGAGGCGCTGCTTGAGGCCATCGAGCGTAATTTCTGGTTGCCGGGCTACCGGGCCTACCGCCGTCGCTCGGTCTGATCAGGCGCGTTTGAACGGCTGATGTCTCCGCAAGCTTGCTTGCGGAGACACGCTGCTCGCAAATGCGTTAATGCTGCAACGCATTTCTTTACAGTGAAATAAGCTTCATTCAACCCAATACTCTCATCGTTTTCACATAAAATTGATGATGCGCTGCCTACAGTGCGCGCCATTGGAGCATTAACTGGCTCCCGAACGCCTGATGCATATTAATTCGATAAGCAGACCACGATGCCGACACCCAGAACTGTTCGTCCAGAGGTTGTAACCCTACTTGCCAGTGCGTTTCTGTTACTGGGTTTCAATCTCAATCTCTGGCAGCATCTTTTCTCGATTACCAGCGCCGATAGCAAAGGGTTGGCCATGCGCTTTGCGTTTGGCTTGATGATTTTCTGCGTGTTCAATATTGTGTTGACGCTGTTGGCATTCCGTCGTGTGTTTAAGCCGGTGTTGATCAGTCTGTTTATGATCAGCGCGGGGGTGGTTTATTTCATGACCGAATACGGGGTCATGATCGACGCCGGCATGTTTCGAAACTTCGCCGAAACCAACGCTACGGAAGTGCAGGGACTGCTGTCTTTAAAACTGGCCTTGTATATCCTTCTGCTGGGCGTAGTGCCCTCGTTGATACTCTGGAAACTGCCGATCAGCTACCGTCGCTGGCACCTTGAACTGTTCAGCAAACTGCTGGTGACGGTGGCGTGCTGCGTGGCAATCGGCGGCGTTGCACTGGCCAATTACCAGGGCTTGTCGTCATTGTTTCGCAATCACCATGAATTGCGCCTGATGGTGGTGCCAAGCAATTACATTGGTGCGTCGCTGGGCTACCTGAGTGAACAGGTAATCTCCGCAAGGCGCCCGTTCGTCAAGATCGGCGAGGACGCCAAACGTTCTGCGGACTGGGCCACGCATGCCCGCAAATCCTTGACCGTGCTGGTGGTCGGCGAAAGTGCCCGGGCCGAGAACTTCGGTATCCTTGGCTACGGTCGCAACACCACGCCCAACCTGAACAAGGAAAGCGGGCTGGTGGCGTTTACCGATGTGTATTCCTGCGGCACCGAAACCGCCGTGTCGGTGCCTTGCATGTTCTCCAACATGGGACGCAAGAATTACAACGCTACCCAGGCGCGCAATCAGGAAGGCTTGCTGGATGTACTGAAGCGCGCGGGTATAGACGTGATATGGCGTGACAATCAGGCTGGCTGCAAAGGCACCTGTGATCGAGTGACCTTTCAGGACGTGAGCAATCTCAAGGATCCGCTGTTGTGCAACAACCACGAATGCCGGGACGAGATACTCTTGCAAAACCTGCAGACCTTTATCGACAGCCTCGACAAGGACACGGTGCTTGTTCTGCATCAGATGGGCAGCCACGGGCCTGAATACTACAAACGTTACCCAAAAGAGTTTGAAAAGTTTACCCCGGTGTGTGAAAGCAATGCGCTGAACAATTGCAGCCGGGACAGCATCGTCAATGCGTACGACAATACGTTGTTGTACACCGACCATGTACTGTCCACGCTGATTGATCTTTTACGCGCCAATCAAAACAAGGTCGATACCGCCATGGTGTATCTGTCGGACCATGGCGAGTCGCTGGGCGAATACAACCTGTTCCTGCACGGCACGCCTTATGTGCTGGCGCCTGATCAGCAAAAGCATGTGCCGATGATGGTCTGGTTGTCCGATAACTATCAGAAGTCCTTTGCCGTCACGCCGGAGTGCCTGGCCAAACAGCGTAATGCACCGTTGAGTCAGGACAATCTTTTCCATTCCATGCTCGGCCTGTTGAAAGTCGATACCAAGGTTTATGACCCCAGTCTCGATATGTTTGCCGGATGCCGCAGCGAGTTGGCGGCCACCGACAAGTAACCACGTGCGCGGCGTGTCGGGTATTGATCGTCCTCTCACGTTATGGGGACGATCATCGGCAGCGCGTCTGCCCGGCAACAGCTCCTCCTGTCCGTCATTTGCATGAAGATGCGCCAGACCCGGACGACAGACGCGCGATAATCTCCCATGACGATATATACTGCGCGCCATTGTTGAAGGGAGAGCCGTGTGGCCATCGATATTCACTGGATTCGCGACGACGACAGCCTCGCCCGGCATTGCGCACAATGGCAGTCACTGCCTTTCGTGGCGCTCGACACCGAGTTCATGCGGGTCGACACTTTTTATCCGATCGCTGCGTTGCTGCAGATCGGCGACGGGCAGAGCGCCTGGCTGATTGATCCGTTGCTGATCAACGACTGGCGGCCGCTGTCTGCGTTGCTCGAAAACCCCGACGTCATCAAAGTGGTGCACGCGTGCAGCGAAGACCTCGAGGTGTTGCTGCGCCTGACCGGCAGCCTGCCGGTCCCGCTGTTCGATACCCAGTTGGCAGCTGCCTACCTGAACCTCGGTTTTTCCATGGGCTACTCGCGTCTGGTGCAGGAGGTCCTCGACATCGACCTGCCCAAAGGCGAAACCCGCTCCGACTGGCTGCAGCGTCCGCTGTCGGAAACGCAGATCAGCTACGCGGCCGAAGATGCCGTGCACCTGGCCGAGCTGTTCACCATCCTGCGCCCGCGCTTGTCCGACGACAAATACGCCTGGCTGCTGGATGACGGCGCCGAACTGGTCGCCAACCTGCGCCGTGAGGTGGACCCGTACGAGGTGTATCGCGACGCCAAGCTGGCCTGGAAGTTGTCCCGCGCCCAGCTGGCGGTGCTGCGCGAGCTGTGTGCCTGGCGTGAGCGCGAGGCGCGTGCCCGCAACCTGCCGCGCAACCGCATCGTGCGTGAGCATTCGCTCTGGCCATTGGCCAAGACCCAGCCGGACAACCTCGGCGCGCTGGCGCGGATCGAAGACATGCACCCGCGTACGGTCCGCCATGACGGCGAGTTTCTGCTCGAACTGATCAAGACCGCGAGCGTGTTGCCTCCAGAAGAGTGGCCACCTGCGTTGCCCGAGCCGTTGCCCATCGATGCGGCCGGGTCGATCAAGCGTCTGCGGGCCATAGGTCAGCAGTACGCCGAGCGACTGGACATGGCCCCAGAGCTGATGCTGCGCAAGAAGACCCTCGAAGCCCTGCTCAAGAGCGGCTATCCCGACGGTCCTTACCAATTACCCGACTCGCTGCGTGGCTGGCGTCGCGAGTTGATGGGGCAGGCGCTGCTGGACAGCCTGGCCACCTCCGGAGAACCGTCTTGAAGCGCATCTGCTCGATTTATCGCAGCCCGAAAAGAAACGAGATGTACCTTTACGTTCTGAAAAGTGACGTCCTCAAGCGTGTGCCGCCCGAGCTGATGGTGGCCTTCGGCAAGCCGGTTCATGCGTTCGATCTGGTACTGAGCCCCGAGCGGGCGCTGTCGCGCGAAGATATCAATGTGGTGCTGGAGAACCTCGACAGCCAGGGCTATCACTTGCAGATGCCGCCGGCTGAAGACGATTACATCGAGCACTTGCCCGAAGAGCTGCTGCGCCGCAACGATCCCATGTAATCGTTGCTCACGTTGTAAAGCGGCCCACATCGACGTGGGTTGCCTGTCCTGTTTTTAAGGTTTTTGAAACATGCGCGTTCTGATTGCCGAGCACGATTACCACGTTTACACCCAATTGTTGCGCAAGGCTGCGCCTGATCTGGAAGTTTTCAGCACTGGCGATTCTGCCGAGTTGTCGCGCATGGCCAGCGACTGCCCGGTCTGGCTGGGACAGCCCGACCTGATGGCCAATCTGCTGCGGCAGGGGCACACGCCGCAATGGCTGCAATCCACCTGGGCGGGCATCACACCGCTGCTGGCCGACAGCCTGTCGCGGGACTATCGCCTGACGCGTGCAGTCGGGATTTTCGGCCAGGTCATGGCCGAATTCGTTTTGACCTACATGCTCGGCCATGAGCGTGAGGTGCTGGCGCGCCTGATGAGTCAGGTCGAGCGCAAGTGGGACAACCGCACCGGGCAGAGCCTGGCGGGCCGCAAGGCATTGATCGTCGGTGCCGGTGATATCGGTCAGCGCGTTGCCGAGTTCCTCCTGCCGTTCGGCGTGCAGGTGTACGGTGTGGCCTCCAGTGCGCGCACTCAGGAACCGTTCATCGAAGTGACGGCATTGTCAGACATGACGCGTCTGCTCGGTGAGATGGACTACGTCATCAACCTGCTGCCCAACACGCCCGAGACGCACGACCTGTACGACGCCAAGCTGTTCGCCAGCTTCAAGCCCACGGCGCTGTTCATGAACGTCGGACGTGGGGTCGCGGTCGTCGATGCGGATCTGGTCGAGGCGTTGAAAGAAGGGCATCTGGCTGGCGCGGTGATTGACGTTTGCCGTCAGGAGCCTTTGCCGCAGCGGCATCCGTTCTGGACTGCCTACGGTCTGCTGTTGACCGGTCACAGCTCGGCGCCTACCTCGCCAGTGGCCATGACCGAGCTTTTCGTGCATAACCTGCAGGCTTTTCAGGCGGGAGAAGCGCTGCGCGGAGAGGTCGATTTTTCGCGAGGTTACTGACGCCCTTGCCAACGAGCCGACGTTTCAGGCGTCGGCTCGCAGGCATTGATTACAGCAGACAGTCGGTTATAGCGAAAAATCACCTTCGGCGGCCAGTTCTGCCAGCGGCTTGCGCGGGCTTGGCACTTCGCGGCCTTGCAGGTAGTCCGGCAAGGTCGATTTGTCCCCCAGCTTGCCAATCGCGATGGCCGCATGCACTGCGTAGCCTTCGGGAATATTCAACTCCTTGCGGGTCAGATCCTGATCGAAACCGGCCATGCCGTGGGTGTGCCAGCCGCTCAGGCTGGCCTGCAGTGCCAGGTAACCCCATGCCGAACCCGTGTCGAAGGTGTGCCATAGAGCCGGGCTCTCTTCGCTTGCGCCTGGGGCGACGAAGGTGGTCTTGGAAATGACGATCACCAAGGCTGCCGCGTGTTGCGCCCAACTGCGGTTGAACTCGTTCAGCAAGCCCAGATAACGCTCCCAGTTCGGCGTATCGCGACGTGCATAGAGAAAGCGCCAGGGCTGCGAGTTATATGCCGAGGGCGCCCAGCGTGCGGCTTCGAAAAAGCTCAGCAGGGTTTCCTGGTCGATGCTTTCGCCGCTGAAGGCACGTGGCGACCAGCGCTCGGTGAATTGCGGGTCGATAGGGTGATCGGCGATGCGAGGGTTCGTGCTCATGAAAGTCCTTGATAGCGAAGGTTGAAAACGAGCGTGGCTTGATGGGCCGTGGTCGGCAGGCATCGCTTGAACGCACTGAAAACCCGTTAACGCTACTGTTTTGCCCCGTCGCTGACAAGTCCCGGCTACCGGCAGTCGCAAGTGCTTGGCCCGCACCCCGTGTACCTCTAGACTGGCGGCCTTTTCATTATCGATACCGTTGTCCGAACCATGGCCGCTAAAGTTGAACCCTTCTGGATTCGCAAGACCCTTGACCAGCTCGATACCCAGGAGTGGGAGTCGTTGTGCGATGGCTGTGGCCTGTGCTGCCTGCAGAAGCTTGAGGATGAGGAAGACAACTCGGTTTATTACACGCGAATTGCCTGCAAGCTGCTGGATCTGAAAACCTGCCAGTGCTCCGACTATGCAAACCGTCGTGCCTCGGTGCCCGATTGCATTCAGCTGACGCCTGGTCAGGCAGATGAATTCAAATGGCTGCCACCGACCTGTGGCTATCGTCTGGTCAGCGAGGGCAAGGATTTGCCGCTTTGGCACCATCTGGTGTGTGGTGATCGCACGGCCGTGCATCACGAGCGCATCTCCCAGTCAGGCCGCATGCTCAGCGAGAACAATGTGGCCGAAGACGACTGGGAGGATTACCTGATCTTTCGCGCAGGTTGAACGCTTAAATGACCGGCTTTGGCTCGGTCAGCGCTTCCACGCCTTTGGCAGCCGCCGTTTTCACGGCATTTTCCGCGTCGTCCTTGAGGTTGTTCAGTTCCGCACCAGCACGTTCGATGGTCGAGCGTGCGCTTTGCAGATCGCTGCGGCCTTTTTCCATCAGGCTCTTGGCCGAGCAGTGACCACTGATGCCGCGCGCCAGAGCCGCGCCGCCGATGGCCAGTTGAATCAGGCCCAGAAAGCCGCCACGACGGACGCCTTTACCCATCAGCAGTACGCCGCCAGCCAGCGAGCCGATACGCTCCCAGCCGTTTACGTTCTGCTCGGGGTTGCGTTGGAGCAGTTCAGGTGTGTCGATGCGTTCGATGATTGGGGTGTCGCGCATGATGGCTCTCCATGAGGTAGTAGGTCGGAGTTGGCAGATTGGAAGCAGTTGCTCGATTCAGAGAAACTGACTGCCCGTGCGCGACACAGGTTCAATGCTTTTCCGTCAGCGGTCGCTGGCCGGATCAATTTTCTCGCGACCGAACTGCGGGCCCGAACGGGTATTGATACCTTTGGCCATGCGGTCATAGAGGACGACGTTGACGGTCGCCGCCAGATTCATGCAGCCCTCGGTCGGGATATAGACCACGTCTTCGCACCAGTCGCGAATCTCCTGATCCAGCGAGCCATCTTCCGGGCCGAAGATATACAGCGCGCGATCAGGGTGGGTGTATTCGGGCAGCGCACGCGCGCCGTCGACCAGTTCGACAGCCACCGGAATGCAACCCAGCGGCAGAATGCTTTTGAGGTCTTCGATGCCGATCAGCGGGATGTCCTGATGGATTTTCTTGGTGTCGGTGATGAAGTCCCGCGCGCGTTCATAGCGTTTACCGGTATAGAACACCGACGCCACGCCGTAACAGCCGGCCGCACGCATGACGGAGCCGACGTTTTCCGGGGACTTGGGGTTGTAAAGACCGATGCAGGCGTACCGTTTGTTGGCCACGGGGAGGGTGCTCTGAAGAAAACCGGGGATTATACGGCAGCCTCAGAGCAATGCCATTGACTGTGTTCAGAACCACATGCGCACGCCGACCACCAGTCGCGCGTCCTGGGTGTCTTCGTCGTCCTCGCGCGCGTAATCGGCGGTCTTGCCGTAGGAGCGGTCCCAGCTCACGCCGACATAAGGTGCGAATTGCGGGGTGATTTCGTAGCGCAGCCTGAGGCCGAACTCGCTGGTCGACAGGCCCGAACCATTGCCGCGTTGCGGGTCGTTCTTGCCGTAGAAGTTCAGCTCCGCGGTGGGCTGCAGCACCAGATTGCTGGTCAGCTGGAGGTCGTAGTCGGCTTCCAGGCGAGCGGCGGTCTGTCCGGCTTCACCGATGAACGCGGTGGCCTCGATATCCAGATCCGAAATGGCTTGGCCCTGCAGGCCGAAGGCGGCCCAGGTTTGCGGTGCGCCCGGCTTGAAATCCTGACGTGCTCCGGCGACCACGTCCCACCAAGGGCTGATCGAGTGGCCCCACAACGCCTGGATTTCCGCTTCTTCGGTCTTGCCGTTGGTTCGCTCACCTTCGGAGCGCAGCAGCAGGCGGTCGATATCACCGCCAATCCAGCCGGACAGGTCCCAGGCCAGCGCGCTGCCGTCATTGGCGTCCTGCCATTCCAGCTTGTCGGCCAGAAAGTAACTGTTGATGGCGCTGTCATGGACCTGATGGCCCGCGTGGCTGGTGTACACTGCAGCCCGGTCCGCATCAGTGATCGGCGGGATCGGGGTTCGGCTCTGGGCGGGCGCAGCCGGTGTCGATGGCGTGTCCTCGCTGTCGCCGGAATCCATAGGCATCGCATGGCTGCCGTGGTCCATGCCTTCCATTCCGGCGGCCATGCTCGAGGTCCACGGCATGGCGGTCAGCCCGGCGGCCAGCAACAGCATCGGCAGGCAGGGCGAATTCAGCGTTCTGTTCAACATCAGGGTCCTCATTCTTCCACCCGCACTTCGCGGAACATGCCCATTTCCATGTGGTACAGCATGTGACAGTGATAAGCCCAGCGGCCCAACGCATCGGCGGTCACGCGGTAGCTGCGGCGTGACCCCGGTGGCATGTCGATGGTGTGTTTGCGCACCATGAACCGGCCGTTTTCATCTTCGAGGTCGCTCCACATGCCATGCAGATGGATGGGGTGGGTCATCATCGTGTCGTTGACCAGCACGACACGCACCCGCTCACCGTATTTGAGCATCAACGGTTTGGCGTCCGAGAACTTCACACCGTCGAATGACCAGGCGTATTTTTCCATGTGCCCGGTCAGGTGCAGCTCGATCGTGCGGCTGGGCTCACGGCCGTCCGGGTCTTCGAAGGTGCTGCGCAGGTCAGCGTAGGTCAGGACTCTGCGGCCATTGCCCCGGAGGCCGATGCCCGGATCATCGAGCTTTGGCGAGGTGCTCATGGCTTGCATGTCGACCAGCGGGTTGTTGTTTTCGCTTTCGGGGTGCGATTGCGGGGTCGACGTTTTCCTGGCCGGCATCTGCGCGTGTTCCATTGCGGGCATCGCGTCGTGGCCCATCTTGCTGTGGTCCATGCCTGACATGTCGTGCGTTGCCGGGGCTGCGGCGTGGTTCATGCTGCCATGCTCCATGCCCGCCATACCCATATCATCCATGCTCAACAGCGGGCGTGGATCGAGCGGCGGCACGACAGCCTGCAGGCCGGGCCTGCTGGCCAGGGTGCCACGGGCATAACCGGTGCGGTCCATGGACTGGGCGAACAGGGTATAGGCACCTTCCGCCGGCTCGACAATCACGTCGAAGGTTTCCGCCACTGCAATGCGCAACTCATCGACGGTCACCGGCTTGACGTGCAAGCCGTCGCTGGCCACCACGGTCATCTTCAGGCCCGGAATGCGCACGTCGAAGTACGTCATTGCCGAGCCGTTGATCAGCCGCAGTCGGATCCGTTCGCCAGGCTTGAACAGCCCGGTCCAGTTCATGTTCGGCGCCTGACCGTTCATCAGGTAGGTGTAGGTCGCACCGCTGACATCCGCCAGATCGGTCGGGTCCATCCTCATCTTCGCCCACATCCAGCGATCCCTGGTGGTCTCGCTCCAGCCTTTTTCACCCACGTCGTTAATGAAGTCGCCGACGGTGCGCTGGTTATTGTTGTAGTAATCGGACTGTTTCTTGAGCGTTTTCATCAGTTGGACCGGCTCTTCGTCGGTCCAGTCGCTGAGCATGATCACGTGTTCGCGGTCGTATTCGAACGGCTCTGGCTCTTTCGCGTCGATCACCAGCGGCCCGTAGACCCCCGACTGTTCCTGGAAGCCGGAGTGGCTGTGATACCAGTAAGTGCCGTGCTGCCTGACCTTGAAGCGGTAGACATACAGGCCATCCGGCGCGATGCCGTCAAAGCTCAACCCCGGCACGCCGTCCATGTTGGCCGGCAGGATGATGCCGTGCCAGTGGATGGATGTGGCTTCGTCGAGCCGGTTCTTGACCCTCAGGGTCACGGTGTCGCCTTCGCGCCAGCGCAGCAGCGGGCCGGGAATGCCGCCGTTGATGGTCTGCGCGGTCTTGGCATTGCCGGTGATGTTGACCTGGGTTTCGCCGATATACAGATCGAACTCGGTGCCGGACAACCCGTTTGGCTGACCCGGATTGGTCACCGCCCACGCCGGGCTGCGCCACAGCCCGAGGCCGCCGAGCAGGCCGCTGGCGGCCAGCCCTTTCACAAAGGTTCGTCTTGAGGTTCGGGTGGGCATGACAAAGTATCCGGTCGGTCGGGTGGCCGCAGGCCAGGGGAAGTGCGAGTAGGGCGGGGGAGCGTGGCTGGTCGGTGGTGCCGAGGTCACTCGTCCTTTTTCATCAGCCCGGCCAGTGCAGCGAACGGGTTGTGAGTGGCCTTGGCGGTTTTCGGACTGCCCAGAGAGCCATCGGCGAAGTACTGCTGATCGGTGTAGCGCGAGTGCTCGTTATCGTGGCAATACAGGCACAGCAGCTCCCAGTTGGAGCCGTCCTGCGGGTTGTTGTCATGGTTGTGGTCGCGGTGGTGTACGGTCAGTTCGCTGAGGCGTTTGCCTGCGAACTCGCGCGCGCAGCGGCCGCAAACATGCGGGTACATGCGCAGCGCCTTGTCGCGGTAGCCCATCTCGCGGTCGCGCTGGGCGTCGGCCAGGATGCGGTCCAGCTTGGCAGTATGGGAAGGGGGATTGGCCGTGCTCATGGTGTCACCTGTGCGTGTGCGCATTGAAAGCGGAATGTCGGCAAGTTTAGCGCCAGATGGGCAAACTCACACCTGCTGGGAGAGTAATTGACCATCGACCATTCGCAGGCGCTTGGACAACGAGATGGCCAGGGCGCGAATGATCTTGGCAGCGATTTTCGGCGCGTCCTCGAGCATCTTGTCCAGTGAATCACGGCCCAGGTTCAATAGCTGGCAACTGGTGGCTGCAACACAACTGGCCGAGCGGCGCTCGCCATCCAGCACCGCCATTTCCCCAAAGGCGCGTCCGCGCCGCAGAACGGCGATTTCCACCTGTTGACCGTCTGCAGCAAGCTTCTGCACAGACACGGTGCCCTGATGGATGATGCACATGAAGGTTCCGGCATCGCCCTCGGCGAAAATAGTCTCGCCCTTATCGATATCGGTAATGCTGAAATAGCCGGCTACGGTAAAGAAATCGCCCGGCAGCAGCGTGTCGAACAGGCCGCAATCCAGCAGCATGTCGCGTATGGCGTTGTTCAGGTTGGACAGTGGTTCTGACATGAGAGGTCTGGTAATCCTGACAAAGGGGCAACTCCGCTGCCCCCCATCCTAGTAAGACAGGTGTTTCACACCAAGTTCATTCAGCGATCTGCAATACCTTGAAGATAAACGCGTACTCCAGCGCCACGTCACGCAAGCCCTGATAGCGACCGCTCATGCCACCGTGTCCGGCACCCAGTTCGGTCTTGAGCAGCAGCGGATTGTCGTCGGTCTTGGTGGCGCGCAATTTCGCGACCCATTTGGCGGCTTCCCAGTACTGCACGCGGCTGTCGTTGTAACCGGCGATGACCAGCATGGCCGGGTAGGCCTGGGCCGTGACGTTTTCGTAGGGCGCGTAGGCCTTGATGCGCGCGTAGACCTCGGGCTCCTGCGGGTTGCCCCATTCGTCGTATTCGGTGACGGTCAGCGGCAGGTCCGGGTCGAGCATGGTGTTCAGCACATCGACGAACGGCACTTCGGCAATCGCTGCCTTGAACAGCTCGGGCCGCTGGTTGAGCACCGCACCGATCAGCAGGCCGCCGGCGCTGCCACCGCTGATCACCAGTTGTTCAGCGCTGGTCAGACCTTGGGCGACAAGGTGTTCGGCGCAGGCAATGAAATCGCCGAAGGTGTTCTGTTTGTGTTCCTGCTTGCCGTTGCGATACCAGGCCTCGCCCAGCTCGCCGCCGCCGCGCACATGGGCAATGGCGAACGCCACGCCACGGTCGAGCAGGCTCAGACGTGCGTGGGAAAACCACGGGTCGAGGCTCTCGCCATAGGCGCCGTAGCCGTACAGATACAGCGGGGTGGCCTGTCCGGCCAGTTCGCGCTTGACCACCAGGCTGATCGGCACCTGGGTGCCATCGCTGGCCGTGGCCCACAAACGCTGGCTGACGTAGGCATCGGCGTCGAAGGTGCCCAGTACCGGGGTTTCCTTGAGCACCACCTGCTCGCCGCTGGCCAGGGTCAGTTGACGGACCTGGGCTGGCCGGTTCAGCGACTGGTAGCGCAGGCGGATTTTGTCGCTGTCGAATTCCAGCGTGTCCTGCACATACAGGCTGTAGGCGGCGTCAGGTAGCTGCACGCGATAGGTCGGCAGCGCCTGCGGACGTACTTCGATGATCGGCAGGCCGCCCTCGCGCAGGCTCAGGCTGATGCCTTTGGCGTTGAGGCTGACGCCTTCGAGCATGACCTTGTCGTCGTGCGCGACCAGCGTCTGCCAGTCCTCGCGCACCGGTACGCCACTGGCGTGTTGCGCTGCGTGATACAGCGCGAAGTTGATGCCGCTCTGATTGCTGCGGATGAACCAGGTCCAGACGCCATCGAGCAGCCCGTGGTCCGGGTAGTATTCGTGACCTTCGCTGCGCGGTGCGAGGCAGGTGAAAGCCTGCTGCGGATGATCGGCGTCCAGCACCCAGGCTTCGCTGGTGGTTTTGCTGTTGAGCAGGATGATCAGTTGGCGCTCTGAGCTGCTGCGGAAGCAGTGCAGGAAGAAGCGGCCGTCCGGCTCATCGAACACCTGCTCGGCCGATGCCGTGCCCAGGGTATGGCGATGCAGCTTGCTTGGGCGATGGGTGTCGTCCAGCTCGCCGAAAAACAGGGTCTGGCTGTCGTTGGCCCAGGTCATGCTGCCGTCGCAGTTTTCGAAGGGCAGGCTGCTGATCTGGCCGGTGCTCAGTTCCTTGACGTAAAGCTGGTACACCTCGTCGCCACTGGTGTCCAGGCTGTAGGCCAGACGCTGGTGGTCAGGGCTGATGCTGAACGCGCCCAGCGAGAAAAAGCCGCCATCGGCCATCTCGTTAGGGTCGAGCAACAATTCCTCGGCGCTTTCATCCACCGTGTTGCTGTCGTCGGCCGGGCGCGGGCAGCGGTAGTGACGGGCGTATTCATCGCCTTGTGTGGTGCGGGTGTAATAAAGGTACGGGCCCCAGGGGGAGGGCAGCGACAGGTCGGTTTCGAGGATGCGGCCCTTGATTTCCTCGAACAGGCTTTCGCGCAACCCGGTCTGCTCTGCCAGTTGCTGCTCCTGCCAGGCGTTTTCGGCCTTGAGGTAGTCGAGCACTTCGTCGGTGTCGCGGTTCTGCAGCCAGGCATAAGGGTCGGGACCGTCGGCCTTGCGAGCGATCGGGGCGCTGGAGGTTGCATTCGAGAAGGACATGCTGGGCTCTCTGTTAAGGCATCAATCAGGAAAATATCGGTACACGCTGAACCGAATACTGAAGCGAGGCAAGCCGCGTCAGGCAAAAGCCGTTATCATAAGCGCCTCTTTACCTGGCTTACCACGGACGTCATGACCGAAAACGACTATCTGATCGCCTGGAGCGTCTACGCCTTCGCCGCGTTGGGTTGCCTGCTGGTATGGTTTCTGATGACCCGCTGGATGTGGCGGTATCTCAAGGAGCCGTTGCTGGTGGCGGTCGCGGTGCTGCTGTTTACGCCGACCATGGTCGACCCTGCCAAGGACGCGATGGCGCCAGCCGTGGCGATCACCGCGCTCGACCTGATGTTCAAGGTCGGCAGCAATATCTGGACAGCCGTGTCGGACCTGGCCATGTATGGCATGTTCGCCTTCGCCGCGTACCTGCTGTTCGTGTTTATCCGCTGGCCGATCGAACGCAGCCGCAAGGCCCGCCAGCCCAAGCCTGCCGCTCAGCCTGTCGAAACAGACCCTGCTGACGAACCTTTCGCCGAAGACGATCACTACGCTCGCAAGAACGCTGCGCCTCTTGCGCCGACCAGGGCTGCGCGGGTCGAGCCGCGGCTGTAGCTCCCGCTTCGTTGGCAAGCGCCGCTACCTGCGGCGCATGACCTGCTGCAAAACGTCTTGAAGCGAGAACCTGAGCATGTGTGAACTACTGGGCATGAGCGCCAATGTCCCGACCGACATAGTCTTCAGCTTTACCGGGCTGATGCAGCGGGGCGGCCGCACCGGTCCGCATCGCGATGGCTGGGGTATTGCTTTTTACGAGGGCCGTGGCCTGCGTCTGTTTCAGGACCCGGCAGCCAGCAGTGAATCGGAAGTCGCACAGCTGGTGCAGCGTTATCCCATCAAGAGCGAAGTCGTGATTGGCCATATTCGTCAGGCCAACGTCGGCAAGGTCTGCCTGTCCAATACCCACCCTTTCGTACGTGAGCTCTGGGGCCGTAATTGGTGCTTTGCCCATAATGGTCAGCTGGCGGATTTCACCCCGGGCGTTACCTTTTATCGGCCGGTGGGCGATACCGACAGCGAAGCGGCATTCTGCGACCTGCTCAATCGCGTCCGCGAAGCCTTTCCCGAGCCCGTCGACGTCGAGGAGTTGCTGCCCACGTTGATCCAGGCGTGTGCCGAATATCGCAGCAAAGGCGTGTTCAATTGCCTGTTGAGCGACGGTGACTGGCTGTTTTGCTTTTGCAGTACCAAACTGGTTCAGATCACCCGCCGTGCCCCATTCGGTCCGGCGAGGTTGAAAGATGTCGACGTGATTGTCGATTTTCAGGCTGAAACCACACCGCATGACGTGGTCACGGTCATCGCGACCGAACCCTTGACCGAGAACGAAAACTGGAACCGCTATGAGCCGGGCCAGTGGAGCCTGTGGCGCAAGGGCGAGAGCGTAGCGCAAGGTTCGGTCGACACCGCGACCGAGACGGCCAGGTCGTAAGACACCATCACATCGGCTTAATGGATAAAAAAGAAGAGGGATATTAATGCTGCGAAGTTATTTGCGATTGGTCCTGTTCACCATGGGCCTGCTGTTCGGGGTACAGATTCCCGGCTTCATCAGTGATTACAGCAAGCGTGTCGAAGCGCATCTGATCGAGGCGCAGCAAGCCGTGAAGGGCTATACCGCCACCGCACAGCAGTTCTTCAAGGGCGATATCCAGGCGCTGATCCAGCACTATCGCAGCAGTGAAGACCCGGTTTTTCGCAGTGATGCGGACACCATCGACACCCTGATGAACCGCACGCACATCCTTGAGCGTCAGTGGCTCGGGCTTCAGGGGCCTTGGTATTCCAAAGCCATCTTCGTGGCTACCTCTTCCGATCCGGATATCCGTCGCGAGACCTTCAATGGTTATACGTGGCAAGTTCTACTGGCCCCGGAAGTGATTGCCTGGGGCATCATCAGCGCATTGCTGCTGGCGCTGGTGATCGAAAGCTTCGTGCTGTTGCTTGGCTGGGTGGTCCACGGCGGACGACGCAAGCCTCAGCTCGAACGCGACTGGAATTGACTCTGGGTCGGGGCGTAGCGAAACATCGGTGGGCAGTTCATATGACTGCCCGTGTTTCATTACGTAGATAGGCGAGTACTGTTTCAGGTGCGTTCCACATCAGCACGTCGATGATTGAAAGGTTTTCGACGAAATTCATAGGTCCCGTGGAATAACTGAATGAAGCGGGCGCGAGAAACCTCAGTTCTATGCCTCTTTCCTGCCACTCGCCGGGTATGAAGATTTCGCGTCCACCTGTGGCGTTGATGTACTGACGCGCTTTCAGCACGGTGCTTATTTCCAGCGCCCATTGGCCCGCATGTTCAATGGGCGGCAGATCAAGGTTCATCGCTGCACAGCTTTCCCAGTTAAAGCTCATGCCTAAATACTCGCAGACCACTTTCAGCGCGCGTGTATTGAGTTCACACAGGTGGGTGGCAGGTGTGCCGAATGTCTGCTCGACCACCTGCAAGGTTTCCCGGAAGTACGGTGCCTGGCTTCGATAGTGTTCAAGCTGATGCTTGATTCGTCGGTGGGCACAGGCAAGGTCGATGATGGTCGCGTCCTTGATCAGTGCGCCCTCGCTGACACAGACCGGAACATTGATGTATTGCCAGTCGCCTTTGCTGCCCAGTACCCGATTGCGGTTCATCCAGCTTTTGCGTTTGTATTTGACGATGTCAAAGACCAGCCCGCGCTGGACCGCCGCAATGAGCTGGAAGTAACCGATGTAGGGGAAAAAGTAAGGCTGCATGATCCCGAGCGTTTCGTTCATAAGTAACCCGCGACGTCGCGACGGCTGCTCAGGCAAAACGATGGAGTAACTGCAAAACGACCTACTCAATCAGCACTTTTCCGTCTGATTGGTTGTGTGGAACTGTCAGCGTAGTTCGGGTGTTCAAAATGATCATGCTGCTGGTCGGGTGGTACCGGCCGGTCGATGACCGGCTTGTACAGCATTGGCAGCAGCCTTATTTCATTTCGCCAGGTAGCGCATGCCTTCTTCCAGACCGTTCAAGGTCAGCGGATACATCTGCCCCTCGATCAAGTCACGCACGATATGCGTCGAGGTGGTGTAATCCCAGGCATCTTTCGGGTAGGGATTGATCCAGATGATTTTCTTGAATTTGCCCATGAAGCGCTGCATCCATACATAGCCTGCTTCTTCATTCCAGTGTTCGACGCTGCCGCCGGGCTGGGTGATTTCATAGGGCGCCATCGAGGCGTCGCCGATGAAAATCACTTTGTAGTCCTCGCCATACTTGTGCAGCAGGTCCTGGGTGGCGGTCCGCTCCGAGCTTCTGCGCTGGTTGTTCTTCCACACCGATTCATAGATGAAGTTATGGAAGTAGAAATACTCCATATGCTTGAACTCGGTCTTGCACGCGGAGAACAGCTCTTCACAGACCTTGATGTGCGAATCCATCGAGCCGCCGATGTCGAACAACAGCAGTAACTTGATGGTGTTGCGCCGCTCCGGACGCATCTGAATGTTCAGCAGGCCCGCATCGCGTGCGGTGTGATCGATGGTGCTGTCGATGTCCAGTTCATCCGCGGCACCCTGACGAGCGAACTTGCGCAGGCGACGCAGGGCCACCTTGATATTGCGCGTCCCCAGCTCAACCTGATCATCCAGATTCTTGTACTCGCGCTGGTCCCAGACTTTGACGGCCTTGCCTTTGCGCTCGCCTGCATCGCCGACGCGGATGCCCTCCGGGTTATAGCCACCCGAACCGAACGGGCTGGTGCCTCCGGTGCCGATCCATTTGTTGCCACCGGCATGGCGTTCCTTCTGTTCTTCCAGGCGTTTCTTGAACTCCTCGATCAGTTTGTCGAGGCCGCCCAGCGACTGGATCTGCGCGCGTTCCTCGTCCGTCAGCGAACGCTCGAACTCTTTGCGCAGCCAGTCTTCCGGGATCAGCGCCTGCAAATGCTCATCGAGGTTTTCCAGGCCGTTGAAATATGCGCCGAAGGCCCGGTCGAACTTGTCGAAATGGCGCTCGTCCTTGACCAGAATCGTGCGCGCCAGGAAGTAGAACTCATCGATGTCGGCGAAGACGACCCGCTGTTTCAGCGCATTGATCAGGTCCAGCAGTTCACGCAGAGACACCGGCACTTTGGCCGCGCGCATTTCGTTGAACAGGTTGAGCAGCATGGCTGTTGCCCTTTTACATGGCAGGTTGGATAGACACGATCAGCGATTGCCGCGACGGCTCATGAACGCCAGACGTTCCAGTAAGTGGACGTCCTGCTCGTTCTTGACCAGCGCGCCGGCCAGTGGCGGAATCGCCTTGGTCGGGTCGCGTTCGCGCAGCACGGCTTCACCGATGTTGTCGGCCATCAGCAGCTTCAGCCAGTCGACCAGCTCGGAAGTGGAGGGCTTCTTCTTCAGCCCAGGCACTTTGCGCACGTCGAAGAATACGTCCAGCGCTTCGCTCACCAGGTCTTTCTTGATGTCCGGGTAATGCACATCGACGATGCGTTGCAGCGTGGCCCGATCCGGAAAGGCGATGTAGTGAAAGAAGCAGCGACGCAGAAAGGCATCCGGCAGCTCTTTCTCGTTATTGGAGGTAATGATGATGATCGGTCGCTTTTTGGCCTTGATGGTTTCATCGATCTCGTAAACGTAGAACTCCATCTTGTCGAGTTCCTGCAACAGGTCGTTGGGGAACTCGATATCGGCCTTGTCGATTTCGTCGATCAGCAGAATCACACGCTCCTCGGACTCGAAGGCTTCCCAGAGCTTGCCCTTTTTCAGGTAGTTGCGTACGTCGTGGACCTTGTCGACGCCCAGTTGCGAGTCGCGCAGACGACTCACCGCATCGTACTCGTACAGACCCTGATGGGCCTTGGTCGTGGACTTGATATGCCAGGTAATCAGTTTCGCGCCGAAGGACTCGGCCAGTTGCTCGGCGAGCATGGTCTTGCCGGTGCCGGGCTCGCCCTTGACCAGCAGTGGACGTTCCAGCGTGATGGCCGCGTTGACCGCCAGCTTGAGATCGTCGGTGGCAACGTAGGCCGGCGTACCTTCGAACTTCATTGATCCATCCTTTTCGCGTGGGCGCGCGTAACCGGTCGGCACGCACGCCGTAAGAGGGGCAAGCAATGCCCTGACTATAACGTGGCGGCCCGATGGCTGTGAACGAAGACGCCTCATTCAGTTATTGAATGGCGCGTCACGCTGTGACCGGGTCTAAATTGTAACGCTGCTTCTGGTATGGCTAATTTGGCGATACCATGCGTGCCATGTCGACCAAATACAGATTCAGGGATAAATACAGGATTCAGCTGAGAGAAAAAAAGACCACCTGCCGCCGCATGTTCACCTGACCGGTGGAGGGCTGGACGTGCTGATTTGCCTTGAGCTTGTAGAGCCCATGCGCGGAACCGCACCGGCTGTTGTGTTAAGGGAAGCTCTTGAATGGATACGAACTCACCGCAACGAACTGATGGAGGAATGGAAACGATGGCATCCATGAAACGCCCACGGCTCAAGGAGGTTCAGGCCCAGTCTGGTTATCGACTGGCCCTGACGTTCATCGACGATCAGCAATTCGTGCTCGACATGAGCGCGGATGTGCAGACTTTTCCTGGGTTACGGCCTTTGATCGCTGCCGATGTCTTTGCCCAGGCCCAGGTGGGCGATGATGGCTGGACGGTTGAATGGCCGGAGCCGGATATCCAGATCGGTGCCGATACCTTGTACCTTGACGCTCAGGCTCAAGCGGCCACCGATGAAAACACGCGTATTTTCATCGGGTGGCGGGCCCGCACGGGTTTGCCACTGGCTCAGGCCGCACAAGCATTGGGGGTCAGCCCGCGCAGCATCACCCGCTACAGCAACTCCCGCGAGCCTACACCACGCACCCTGGCGCTGGCTTGCCTTGGCTGGGATGCATTGCAGCAACAGGCACAGGCCGCCGAAGAGCGGGGCGTCTACGGCACAGACAAAAAAACACGCTAGGAACCCTTGCTGCTCTCATAGCGCGCATTGAATGCCTGCACGAACGCATTGCGCAGGATCTGCAGAAACGCCTGGAAGCCGCTGATGTCCTGCTGATGGACACTGCCGCTGAGGTCGACGCGTGTGGCGAACTGGTTTTCCCGCTGGTTTTTCAATACGGTTTCGCTGGTGCCGACCAGCGCTTCCCAGATCGATCGGAAAACACCCTTGTCCTTGTTTTCCACATCCTGATGCCAGTTGAATACGTCCACGTTGCGCAGCAGCGGTTTTATATAGCCCTTGAGCTGGCCTTTATCGGCCTGCGCTTCAATTACCACGTCGCCATCGCCAGCGTTGAAATCGAACTTGCCGTAGGCCGACGAGAAATCGTTGAGTTTCTTGAGCTGGATGCCGGTGGCGCGCAGTTTGAAGTCGAAGTCTTCAAAGTTGCTGAACGGGTCGAATCTGGCTGAGCTTTCCAGATCGGCGTGGCCCAGCAGACGCGCCTTGCCCTTGAACTCGGCGTCGCGATTGCCTTCCACGTCGACCACGTTGGTCAGGTTGTAGATGCTGGCATTGACCTGATCCGCCTCGATTTTTACCTTGGGCGTGGAGTTGAAGTTATTGAACGTGATGCGCCCGTCGTCGATGCGCAACTCGTTGAGGGTGATAGGCAGCAGCTTGTTCATCTGGGTACGCCAGTCGGTGCCCTGACCGGTCTGCGAGTCCTGCTTGCTGCCGCCGTCCACGAAGTTGATCTGCGGGCCGGTGAACAGGGCTTTTGCGACCACTGCATGGTCATACCAGAGTGAATGCCAGCTGACTGCCAGTTCGATCATCGGTGCATCGAAGAAGGGCACCGGGACCTTGCCGTCGGTCTTGACGATCTTCAGCCCCTTGATCCGGTACGCGCCTCGCCACAGTGCCAGGTCCACATCGGTGATCTCTCCTCGATAGTCACCCATGTCGGCCAGTTTGTCGTTCAGATAGTCACGCACCAGGTAGGGCAGGGCGATATTGACAGCGACCAGCAGGACTATCAGAGCGGCCAGGGTCCATAGCGGCCAGCTGTAGCGACGTTTCATGACATGAGTCTCCTGTTTCAATGATGGATTGACTGCTCGCGCCGTCATCCGTTCGGTCAGACTGGACGCCCCACAGTTGGCGGCATAGGCTTTGGGTCTTTAACCGATGTGCACAAGGACACCCTCATGAGCCGTATCTACGCTGATAACGCCCATTCCATCGGTAATACGCCGCTGGTGCAGATCAATCGTATCGCGCCACGCGGTGTCACCATTCTGGCCAAGATCGAAGGGCGTAATCCGGGTTATTCCGTCAAATGCCGTATCGGCGCCAACATGATCTGGGACGCCGAAAGCAGCGGCAAGCTCAAGCCGGGGATGACCATCGTCGAGCCAACCTCGGGCAACACCGGCATCGGTCTGGCCTTCGTTGCCGCTGCCCGTGGCTACAAACTGATGCTCACCATGCCTGCTTCCATGAGCATAGAACGTCGCAAGGTACTCAAGGCACTGGGCGCAGAACTGGTGCTGACCGAAGCGGCCAAGGGGATGAAAGGCGCTATTGCCAAGGCCGAAGAACTGCTGGCAGGCGACCCCGAGCACTATTTCATGCCGGCGCAATTCGAGAACCCGGCCAACCCGGCCATCCATGAAAAAACCACTGGCCCGGAAATCTGGGCAGACACCGACGGTGCCATCGACGTCCTGGTGGCAGGCGTAGGAACTGGCGGGACTATCACCGGTATCTCCCGGTATATCAAGCACACCGAAGGCAAACCGATCCTGTCGGTCGCGGTCGAGCCGGACGGTTCGCCGATCATCACCCAGGCGATGGCCGGTGAAACGATCACCCCCAGCCCGCACAAGATTCAGGGCATCGGCGCCGGCTTCATCCCGAAAAACCTCGACCTGTCGATTGTCGACCGGGTAGAGCGTGTCACCGATGAAGAGTCCAAGGCCATGGCGCGGCGTCTGATGCAGGAGGAGGGCATTCTGTGCGGTATTTCCTGCGGCGCGGCAATGGCGGCGGCCGTCCGTCTGGCTGAAAAGCCGGAGATGCAAGGCAAGACGATCGTGGTGGTGCTGCCGGACTCCGGCGAACGTTACCTGTCGAGCATGCTGTTCAGCGATCTGTTTACCGATCAGGAGCTTTCCCAGTAACACATCTTCGCAAGTGCGCACTTCATGCGGGCAACGCAAGGGTTTATGATGGCCAGCTTACGACTCGCCGGACAATGAGCGCTGTCCGCCCGGCGCTCCAGTCATTATTCAGAATCATGCATCAGCACTGCCCGCGTGACGTTTGGCGTTATCTGTCCGCTTCAAGGAGAGCTTCATGACCCTTTCATTTGTTGCCAAGGCATCGATCCTGATGCTGTTTCTGGGCAGCACGCTGTACGTTCATTTGCGCGGTCGTGCCCGATTGCCTCTGTTGCGGCAGTTCGTCAACCATTCGGCATTGTTCGCACCGTACAACGCACTGATGTACCTGTTTTCCCGCGTGCCGTCCGAGCCGTATCTGGACCGCAGCAAATTCCCTGAACTGGACGTCCTCAAGGACAACTGGGAAACCATTCGCGACGAAGCCATGCACCTGTTCGACGAAGGCTATATTCGTGCGGCGGAGAAGAACAACGACGCCGGTTTTGGCTCGTTCTTCAAGAAGGGCTGGAAGCGCTTTTACCTGAAGTGGTACGACAAGGCCTTGCCGTCTGCCGAGGCGCTGTGCCCGAAAACCGTCGAACTGGTCAACAGCATTCCCAACGTCAAGGGCGCGATGTTCGCGCTGTTGCCGGGTGGCAGTCACCTCAATCCGCACCGCGATCCGTTTGCCGGCTCGCTGCGTTATCACCTGGGCCTGTCCACGCCCAACTCCGATGACTGCCGGATCTTCGTCGATGGCAAGGAGTACGCCTGGCGTGACGGTCAGGACGTCATGTTCGATGAGACTTACGTTCACTGGGTCAAGAACGAGACCGACCAGACCCGGGTGATTCTGTTCTGTGACATCGAGCGTCCACTGACCAACCGCTTCATGACCCGTATCAACCGCAGCGTCAGCGCGTTTTTGGGCCGCGCCACCGCCCCGCAGAATCTCGACGACGAGCGCGTCGGCGGAATCAACCAGGCGTATGCGTTCAGCAAGCGTTTCAGTGATGGCTTCAGTGGCAAGGTCAAGCAGTTCAAGCGCGCCAACCCCAAGGCTTATCGCATATTGCGCCCTGTTCTGGCAGTGGCGGTACTGACGCTGCTGGGCTACTGGTTGTTTGGTTAAGCGACAGTGTTTCCGGTTTTCCCCTGATCCGGTTGTTCGTCGCCTCTGCGAACAACCGGCATTCCGTTACCCGTCCAGACTCACATGCC
Source organism: Pseudomonas sp. B20 (assembly GCF_020515755.1). Classification (NCBI taxonomy): domain Bacteria; kingdom Pseudomonadati; phylum Pseudomonadota; class Gammaproteobacteria; order Pseudomonadales; family Pseudomonadaceae; genus Pseudomonas; species Pseudomonas sp. B20. The sequence continues at coordinate 118,563 of NZ_JAHPJG010000002.1, read as the reverse complement.
GGCTCAACAGTGCGCGAAGCGCTGCAGGCTTGACCGGCTTGGGCAGGTAATCGAGCCCTGCCGCGTGCACCTGAGCGATCAACTCCGCACGCCCATCGGCACTGATAAGCACGCCCGGCACCGGTTGACCCAGTCGGGTACGCAGCCAGGCCATGAGTTCAGTACCGGTTTCGCCTTCATCAAGATGGTAATCCACCAGGGCAATCTGCGGCCGAACGCCATTGTTCAGCAGCGCTTCGCATTCCTGGCGATTGCGCGCGGTCCAGACCTGACAGCCCCAGCGTGACAGCAGACTGTGCATACCGATCAGGATGCTGTCTTCGTTGTCGACACACAGCACCTGCGTACCGTTCAGTGCGGGGCGGCTGACCTCAGGCAGTGTCGCGGGGACTGCCGCCTGGGGCGCGGCCAGCGGCACCCGTACGCTGAACACGCTGCCTTTGCCGGTCCAGGAGCGCACCTGCAAAGGATGCTCGAGAATGCGGCACAAACCATCGGCAATCGCCAGCCCCAGACCCAGCCCCTTGGCCGCGTGAGTCTTGTGGCTGTCGAGGCGTTTGAATTCTTCGAAGATCACCTTGCGCTTGTCTTCGGGAATGCCCGGACCGCGGTCCCAGACTTCCAGGCTCAGGCTGTCACCGTAGCGCCTGACACCCAGCAGAATAGGGCCTTTGGCATAGCGGAAAGCGTTGGTCAAAAAGTTCTGCAGCACCCGGCGCAACAGCTTGATATCGCTGTCGACGCGCAGTGAACTGCCCCTCACACGAAAACTCAGACCCTGCTCCTGGGCCAGCGCCTTGAATTCGGCACCCAGGGTGTCAAACAGCGCGCTGAGCGGGAACGGCTGACGATCCGGGGTGATCTTGCCGTTTTCGATGCGGGAAATGTCCAGCAGGTCGCTGATCAGGTCTTCGGCTGAGCGCAGCGAGCTGTCCAGGTGCCGAACCAGTTGCTGGGCGTCGCTGGAAATCCCTTCCTGCTGATGTGACAGCGCAGCGGAGAACAGCCGTGCAGCGTTCAAAGGCTGCATCAGGTCATGACTCACCGCGGCCAGGAAACGGGTTTTCGATTCGTTGGCGGCTTCAGCGGTGCCCTTGGCTTCGGTCAGCGCCTGGTTGAGCTGGGACAATTCGTGGGTACGTGCGGCTACCCGCTGCTCAAGGCTTTCATTGACGCCTTTGAGGGCGTGTTCGGCAGCGCGGAACTCGGTGATGTCGGTGAAACTCATGACGAAGCCGCCGCCCGGCATCGGGTTGCCAATCAGCTCGATCACCTGCCCATTGGGAAACAACCGCTCCGAGGTGTGAGCGCGGCCCTGGCGCATCCAGTGCAGACGCCGCGCAACGTGAACCTCTGCCTCGCCCGGCCCGCAGAGTCCGCGCTCGGCGTTGTAACGGATAATGTCGGCAATCGGCCGGCCAACGCCGATCAGGCCTTCGGGATAATTGAACAGCTCAAGGTAGCGACGATTCCAGGCCACCAGCCGCAAGGACTGGTCGACCACGCTGATGCCCTGGGTAATGTTTTCGATGGCCCCCTGCAGCAGCGCACGGTTGAACTGCAGGACTTCGGAGGCTTCGTCGGCGATGCGTACGACGTCTTCCAGCTGCATGTCGCGACCTTCGATAGCAGCCTTGACCACCGCGCGGGTCGAAGAGGTGCCGAGCACGCCGGCCAGCAGTCGCTCGGTATGCGCGATCCATTCACCGTCGGCATTCAGGCTGGGGTTGAAACCCTTGCCCTGTCGTTGGGCGAAGCGGATGAAACTCTGCCGCGCGCGGTCCTCACCGACGAAGCGTGCCGACAGGCTGAGCAGGTCCTCGATCTGTACCGCAAGCAGCGGGCGGCTGAAGTCGCGTCCCTGGGTTTCCTGGCCGATGAAACGACCCGCCTGCCAGTGCTCGGCCACTCGCGTGCGCGACAGCATCGACACCCAGGCGAACAACGTGCAGTTGCCGGCCATCGACAGCACCACGCCCTGGGTCATCGGCGAGATAGGCAGGTCGAACGGGTTGCTGTGCAGCCAGGAGAGCAGTGGGAAAGTACTCAAAGACCAGCCCATGCCATGCGCCGCCACCGGCAGCACGAGGGTGTAGAACCAAATGAAGATACCGGCCGCCAGGCCTGCAAATACACCACGCCGATTGGCCTGCTTCCAGTACAGCGCACCGAACATCGCGGGAGCCAGCTGGGTGATCGCGGCAAAGGCGATCTGGCCGATGGTCGCCAGACTGGCCGTCGACCCGAGCATCCGGTAGCTGACGTAGGCCAGCAGGAGAATCATCACAATGCTGATGCGCCTGACAGAAAGCATCCAGTGGCGGAACGCTTCGAACGGCCGCTCGGTGTTTTTGCGTCTTAACAGCCATGGCAGCAGCATATCGTTGGAAATCATCGTCGACAGCGCCACGCAGGCGACGATCACCATGCCGGTTGCCGCCGATGCTCCGCCGATGAAGGCCAGCAGCGCGAGTGACGGGTGAGCGTGCGCCAGCGGCAGGCTGATCACGAACGAGTCGGGCAGCATGGAGCCGGGCAGGAGCATTTGTCCGGCCAGTGCAATCGGCACCACGAACAGCGCAGCCAGCGCCAGATAGGCCGGGAACACCCATTTGGCGAGATTCAGGTCCTGAGGCTCGATGTTCTCGACCACCGTCACGTGGAACTGGCGGGGCAGGCAGACAATCGCCATCATCGCCACGCCGGTCTGCACGAACATCGACGGCCAGTTGATCGTGTCTTTCCAGTATTCCTCGAGGCGTGGCGCCAGTTTGGCCTGATTGAACAGGTCGTCGAATCCGTCATACAGGCCGAACGTGACGAATACGCCGACCGCCATGAACGCAAACAGCTTGACCAGCGCCTCGAAAGCAATGGCCAGCACCATGCCGCGATGGTGTTCGGTGACATCCAGATTGCGTGCGCCGAAGACGATGGTGAACAGCGCGAGAATCAGCGACACCACCAGCGCGGTGTCCTGCGCGCGGGTGCCGGTGGAGTCAGCCACGGCACCGATCAGGATATTCACCCCCAGCACGATGCCTTTGAGCTGCAACGCGATGTACGGCAGCATGCCGATCAGGCAGATCAGCGCCACCATCACCGCCAGGGACTGGGACTTGCCATATCGAGCCGCGATGAAGTCGGCAATTGAAGTGATATTTTCCTGCTTGCTGATCAGCACCATTTTTTGCAGTACCCAGGGCGCCAGTACCATCAGCACGATGGGCCCCAGATAAATCGGCAGAAACGACCACAACTGCTCGGCGGCCTGACCCACTGCGCCGAAAAACGTCCAGCTGGTGCAGTACACCGCCAGCGACAGGCTGTAGACCCAGGCACGCATGGTCGGGCGCAGCGACGCGCTGTAGCGGTCGCCGTAGAAGGCGATGGCGAACATGATGGCCATATAGGTAAGAGCAACGGCCGCAATCAGCCCGCTGGACAGCGACATATCAAATTCCACACCGTATCGATAACGCGCAGTCTCGCACGATGGCCGCGCTTCGTCTTTGTCGACCAAGGTCGAGCGTGGCGCGGTGTCGCAGCTGCCCCGACAAAGCCCGAAGTGATAAAAATAGCGACACAGGTTTTGTAAAAGAAAATGTCCTATCGACATTCGGCGGCGTTACGTCTTCAATGTGCCTCGGATTGGCCGCTGCGTCAGTTCTCCCCAGCCTCTCAGGACCACGGACGATGAGCCAACAGTCACAATTCAGCCTGCTCGGGAAACGCCGTTTCCTGCCGTTTTTCATCACGCAGTCCCTCGGGGCATTCAATGACAACATCTTCAAGCAGTCATTGATCCTTGCCATCCTTTACAAGCTGAGCATCGACGGGGATCGCTCGATCTACGTCAACCTGTGCGCCTTGCTGTTCATCCTGCCGTTCTTTCTGTTCTCGGCGCTGGCCGGGCAGTTCGGTGAGAAGTACCCCAAGGACAAGTTGATCCGGATCATCAAGTTCGGCGAGATCGTCATCATGGTGGTCGGCGCCGCAGGCTTTCTGTTCAATCATCTGGAGTTGATGCTGGCCGCGCTGTTCGCCATGGGTACGCACTCGGCGCTGTTCGGGCCGGTCAAATATTCGATCCTGCCCCAGCACCTGCGCGAGAGCGAGTTGGTCGGCGGCAACGCGCTGGTCGAGATGGGCACCTTTCTGGCGATTCTGGCCGGCACCATCAGCGCGGGTGTGATGATGTCTTCTTCGCACTATGCCTGGGTGGTGGCGGCTGCCATCGTGCTGGTCGCCTGCCTGGGGTTCCTGGCCAGCTTCGGTATCCCGCGCGCCGATGCTGCCTCGCCGGAGATGAAGCTCAACTGGAACATCTTTACCCAGTCATGGGCCACCTTGCGCATGGGGCTTGGGCAGACGCCCGCGGTTTCGCGCTCGATTGTCGGTAACTCGTGGTTCTGGTTCGTGGGCGCTATCTACCTGACGCAGATCCCGGCCTATGCCAAGGAATGGATGTACGGCGATGAAACGGTCGTTACGCTGATTCTGGCCGTATTCTCGATTGGCATCGCGCTGGGCTCGTTGCTCTGCGAGCGCTTGTCCGGGCATAAGGTCGAGATCGGGCTGGTGCCGTTCGGCTCGATGGGCCTGACGATTTTTGGCCTGCTGCTGTGGTGGCATTCGGGCGGTTTCCCGCAGAACGTGCAGGCCAACGACTGGCTGGCGGTGCTGTCCTCAGGGCAGGGCTGGCTGGTGCTGTTCGATATTCTGGGTATCGGCGTATTCGGTGGCTTTTACATCGTGCCGCTGTACGCCTTGATCCAGTCGCGCACGCCGCTGAAAGAGCGCTCGCGCGTCATCGCCGCCAACAACATTCTCAACGCGCTGTTCATGGTGGTCTCGGCGATTGTCTCGATCCTGCTGCTGAGCGTTGCCAAACTGTCGATTCCGCAGCTGTTTCTGGCCGTGTCGGTGATGAACATCGCGGTCAACATCTACATCTTCAAGATCGTCCCCGAGTTCACCATGCGCTTCATGATCTGGCTGCTTGGCCATTCCATGTACCGCGTCGAACACCGCAATCTGGACCGCATCCCGGACGAAGGCGCGGCGCTGCTGGTCTGCAACCATGTGTCCTTTGTTGATGCGTTGCTGATTGCCGGTGCTGTGAGGCGCCCGATCCGCTTTGTCATGTACTACAAGATCTACCAGCTGCCCGTGCTCAACTTCATCTTTCGCACAGCCGGGACCATCCCCATTGCCGGGCGTAACGAAGACATGGACATCTACGAAAAGTCGTTCAAGCGCATCGCCCAGTACCTCGCGGAAGGCGAACTGGTGTGCATCTTCCCGGAAGGCAAACTGACCACCGACGGCGAAATCAACGGCTTCAAGAACGGCATGAGCCGCATCATCCAGGAAACCCCGGTACCGGTCATTCCACTGGCACTGCAAGGCCTGTGGGGCAGCTTCTTCAGCCGCGACCCGAGCAAGACCCTGTTTCGCCGCCTCTGGTCTCGCGTCGTACTGGTTGCCGGTTCGCCCATTGCCGCTGACGTGGCAACCCCCGTGGACGTGCGCGAAGAAGTCAAAGCGCTGAGAGGGAAAGTGCAGTAGCGCCGGCGCTCCGTACGACTGACGTGCCAATCACTCCGCATTGGCACGATATTCATCAGTTCCCGAGCCGTGCATTTAGCCAAATTGCTCTGAAGCGCTTTTCAACCACGATGGCACAGACGACGCAGAGTGCGACGTTAGTGACGGCTGAGTCCTGGCGCTGATCCGGGGGTAGCCTGGCAGGACGCCAGGCTAGCCGCACCGTGCCATGGATGGCGCGTTGCGGCGACCCCCGGATCAGTGACAGGGCGAAGGAACCCGACGAAGTCGGGCCGGAAACAGGAGCGGGGACTTTGCTCACTTTGGTCCCTCAAAGTGAGTCGCCGAGGGGCGAAAAGGTGACCTGAGCCGAACCCCGATTCACCTGACATCAAAGAACCGCCGTGTGACGCGGAACGTCACGAACTGCATTCCCACGCTGGAGCGTGGGAACGATAGTCAACTGGCATCAACGGACGTCTTCTCTTCCTCCGGCATCTTCCTGAAATACGTCGACAGCAACGCCCCGGAAATATTGTGCCAGACACTGAACAGCGCGCTCGGCACCGCCGCCAGCGGCGAGAAATGCGCACTGGCCAGCGCAGCGCCCAGCCCCGAGTTCTGCATACCGACCTCCAGCGCCAGCGACTTGCGTTGCGCCAATGGCAGCTTGAAAACCTTGCCAGTGAAATAACCCAACAGAAAACCGAACGTGTTATGAAGAATCACCACCGCCATGATCAGCAGGCCGGATTCAGCGATTTTCGCCTGACTGGCGGCGACCACCGCACAGACGATCATCACAATACTGACCACCGACACCAGCGGCAGCACGTCTACCGCATAGCTGACCCGCGCGCCTAACAGACGCTGGGCAACCACACCCAACACAATCGGCAGCATGACCAGTTGCAGGATTGACCAGAACATATCGAGGAAAGACACCGGCAGCCACGCCGAAGCGAGGAACCAGATCAAGGCCGGGGTCAGCAGCGGGGCGAGCAGCGTAGTGACCGCAGCGATCGCCACCGCCAGCGCCAGATCACCCTTTGCCAGCCAGGCCATGACGTTGGATGAAGTGCCGCTCGGACAGCAGCCGACCAGAATCACGCCCACGGCAATCTCCGGCGGCAGTTGAAACACCTGGCACAGCAACCAGGCCACACCGGGCATGATCACGAAGTGCGCAATCACACCCAGAGCCACTCGCCACGGGTTGCGTGCGACTTCGGAAAAATCGTCGAGTTTCAGGGTCAGGCCCATGCCGAACATGACCAGGCCGAGTAGCGGCACGATCCAGCTCTTGAGGCCAATGAATGCCTGCGGAAAAAGGAACGCCAGAATGGCGAACAACAACACCCAGTAGGCAAACGTGTTGCCGACAAAACGACTCAAGGCTGCCAACGCACGCATGGCCTGTTCCTTCTTGTTGAATAACCGGGATGAAATGAATGCGCCGTCTGACGAGACGGCGCGGTGTTTCGAGCGGCAGTGCTGCGAGAGCGTGTATCAGATGCCCTGCGGAATCTCTTCGCCGCCCAATGCCTCGAACAGCTCCGGCAGGAACTCGCCGAAGGTCAGCATCATCAGCGTGAAGCTGGCGTCCAGCTGCCCCAACGCTTCGTCACCACCGTCCTGTTCGGCCTGATCCTGCAGCAGGTCCTCGAACTTCAGACGCTTGACCACCAGTTTATCGTCCAGCACGAACGACAATTTGTCCTGCCAGGCCAGCGACAGCTGGGTCACGACCTTGCCTGTGCTCAGGTGCAGCTGGATTTCGTCGCCGGTCAGGTCCTGACGCTTGCAGCGCACGATGCCGCCGTCTTCATGGGTGTCGCGCAGCTCGCACTCGTCCAGCACGAAGAAGTTGTCGGCTGCTTTCTGGGTCTTGACCCAGTCGGTCATGGTCGCACTCGGTGAAACCTTGACCGTCAGCGGACGTACCGGCAGCGAACCGATGACTTCGCGCAGGGTGGACAACAGGTCCTCGGCGCGTTTCGGGCTGGAGGCATTGACCAGGATCAGGCCCTGTTTCGGCGCGATGGCGGCGAAGGTGGCGGAACGGCGGATAAAGGCGCGCGGCAGGAAGGCCTGGATGATTTCATCCTTGAGCTGATCGCGTTCCTTCTTGTAGACCTTGCGCATCTGCTCGGCTTCGATCTCGTCGACCTTTTCCTTGAGCGCGTCACGCACGACGCTGCCCGGCAGAATGCGTTCTTCCTTGCGTGCGGCGATCAGCATGAAGTCCTGACTGATGTGTACCAATGGAGCGTCTTCGCCCTTGCCGAAAGGAGCGACGAAACCATAGGTGGCTACCTCCTGGCTGGCGCAGGCGCGCGCCGGCTTGGTCGCCAGTGCTGTCTCCAGCGCTTCGGCATCAAAAGGCACGTCCTGGGTCAGGCGATAGACAAGCAGGTTTTTGAACCACATGAGGTGAATCTCTCTTTCTATACAAAGGCGGGCATTATTCGCTCCTCAGCCGCTGGGGCCAACCCTGTACAGAGCGTTTGTAAGCCTTTGGAAGGATTATAAAAATTATTTAAAAAAGTGCTTGCCAGAGTACAGGTCGCTCCGTAGAATGCGCGCCACACCGAGAGTGAAGGGTGATTAGCTCAGCTGGGAGAGCAGCTGCCTTACAAGCAGCGGGTCGGCGGTTCGATCCCGTCATCACCCACCAAACTCGCTTTTAGTGTTACGCGCAGCGGTAGTTCAGTCGGTTAGAATACCGGCCTGTCACGCCGGGGGTCGCGGGTTCGAGTCCCGTCCGCTGCGCCATATTCCGCTTCAAGGCCCTTGAACTCCTTGAAGCAAACAGAAAGCCCGCCCAGTGCGGGCTTTTTGCTTTCCGTCGTTTGGAAATTCCAACCCCCTCATGCAATGCCCCCGCGGCAGTTCTATTGAAGTTCTGTAAGAATTATTCTTCGCGAATGTAAGTAATTTCCTTAAATATTGAAGTTAAAACCAGGCTTGTTAGTTAGCCTCGGTGAACGCTTGATTTATCCTCTTTGCTGGTATTAGCTGAATGGGTTGATCGGGTATCCAGACATCAGCAATGCTCTTGATTACCCAGAATAATTAATCCAAGCCGACCGCCGAATCGAGGCGGTCTGATACTGTAGTGAGTTAAGGGATAACTATGAAAAATCGTTTTAAACTGCTTGCAGGCACCACAGCCTTGATCCTCTCTGCGGGCGCGCTGGCCACGCCAGCACTGCACACCGCGACCATCGACCAGCACGGCAATGTCGTTGCTCAGTCGTCTCCCTGGATCAAGTCTGTAAGTTACAGCAGTCAGAAAGACTACTTCGCGACTTATAAAGTGCTCTTCAATGAAGGCCATTTTAAAAAGGCGCCTGGCTTCTGTTCGGTCTCTTCCATTGATACCAGTGATCATGAACGGCTGTTCTACGGGCACGCCAAGTTGGGCGGAGCCGCTACAGCAGAAGAGGTCAATGTGTTGGGCCTTATGGTCGGTAAACGAGGTGCCTCGGGCGATTCCTCGATGAGTTTTCAGTTGGCTTGCAGTAATTGATTCAATGAACCCCGCCTGGCGCGGGGTTTTTTACGGCGGTCCGATCTGGCAGCGCACCGTCCGGCTTTCCATCCAGCGCATTTGCGCAGATCATTCCTCCACCTCCCAACAAGAAAGGACGTGTCATGAGCCTGCCTCTTCACGGCATCAAGGTGGTGGAGCTGGGTCAGCTCATTGCCGGGCCGTTCGCGGCGAAGATCCTCGCCGAGTTCGGTGCCGAGGTCATCAAGGTTGAGCCGCCGCTGACCGGGGATCCCCTGCGCAAATGGCGTTTGCTGCATAACGGCACATCGGTCTGGTGGGCGGTGCAGTCCCGCAACAAACAGTCGGTGACCCTCGATCTGCGCCAGCCTCAGGCGCAGGAAATGGCTCGGCGGCTGATCCGGGATGCCGATGTACTGGTCGAGAACTTCCGCCCCGGCACACTTGAAGGCTGGGGGTTGAGCTGGGAAGCACTGCACGCCCTCAATCCAAAACTGATCATGCTGCGTGTCTCTGGCTACGGGCAGACCGGCCCGTATCGCGACCGGCCGGGTTTTGGTGTGATCGGCGAGGCGATGGGCGGTTTGCGTCATCTGTCCGGTGAGGCAGGGCGCACGCCGGTGCGTGTCGGCGTATCGATTGGTGATTCGCTGTCTGCGCTACACGGTGTGATCGGCGTTCTGCTGGCGCTTCGTCACCGCGAGCAGAATGGCGGCGAGGGGCAGCAGATAGATGTCGCGTTGTACGAGTCAGTGTTCAACATGATGGAAAGCCTGATTCCCGAGTACTCGGTATTCGATACTGTCCGCGAGCCGGCTGGCAGCAGCCTGCCAGGCATCGCTCCGAGCAATGCCTATCGTTGCAATGACGGCAAGTACGCGTTGATCGCGGGCAATGGCGACAGTATCTTCCGGCGCCTGATGGAAAAGATCGGCCGTATGGACCTGGCCAGCGACCCCGAGCTTGAGCATAACGACGGGCGGGTCAGGCACGTGGCGCGTATCGATGCGGCCATTTCGACCTGGACCGCCGAACGCTCGATGGACGAAGTCCTTGCAGCGCTCAACGAAGCACGTATCCCGGCTGGCAAGATCTACGACGCTGCCGACATCGCCAGTGACCCGCATTATCAGGCGCGGGACATGCTGTTGCAGGGCACGCTGGATGACGGAACACCCGTCACCCTTCCGGGGATTGTGCCTAAACTTCAAGACACGCCGGGTCAGGTAAGATCGTCTGCGCCGACACTCGGTCAACACACCGATGCCGTGCTTGAAGCACATGGCATCGACGCTGCTACACGTGCCGAGTGGCGTCGGCTTGGCATTATCTGATCCGAAACGTGGCCGTTGTCGTAAAACAGAACTCTATTCCAAACGGAGCTGATCCCGTGATTGATCATCTGGACCACCTGGTACTGACCACTGCCGATATCGACGCCTGCAAGGACTTTTACGTACGTGTCCTGGGTATGACCCCTGAACGCTTTCGTCAGGGGCGTCTGGCATTCCGCTTCGGCAATCAGAAAATCAATGTCCATGAACGCGGCAAGGAGTTCGAGCCCAAGGCCCATTTGCCAGTGCCGGGTGCGCTGGATCTGTGTTTCATCGCCACCATCCCGCTGGAGCAGGTGATTGTGCACCTGCAGGAGCAGGACTGGCCGATCGTCGAAGGCCCAGTCGAGCGCACCGGTGCTACCGGGCCGATCTGGTCGGTGTATGTGCGTGATCCGGATCTGAACCTGATCGAAATTTCCGAGCCAGCGGCTGATGTGTCGATTTAATCGCGCTCGATGAGGGCGGCTGCATCACAGCATCAGCAGCCCTTCGCAGGCGCTCCGTCCTTCGGCACGAACGCGCCCTTGTCGCCTGGCTTGGTGATGATGTACGCACGTCGCCAGGGCTGATCATCGATCAGCTTCCAGCGATGGCCGGGGCCTTTGGTGTCCTGCGCCAGCAACACTTCCCCGGGGTGCAGGACAAAGTTTTCGCCGCCGGTGGTGGAAAATTCCAGCGTGCCGGACAGGGTGATCACGTACTGCTCTTCGGGTGCCGGATGCCAGTCAAAGGACGAGTGCGCCGGGGTTTCCTTGAAGTGCAGGGCGCTGACATCGGTCATGGCTTTTTGATCGATCGAACCCTCGATGACGTGTGACAGATTGTCGGGGCCTGTGCACAGGCGGTAGGCCTTGATGCCCTCAGTGACAACCAGAGGCGGCTTCTTGGTGGCATAGGCTGCGCTGACCGGCAACATGGCTGCTGCGGCGATCACGGCCAGGCTTGCCAACTGGCGAGCTGTCGAGCGCTTTGAGCGAAAACGAGTGGTCGGTTGCATAAAAACGTTCCTGAGCACGACAAACTGCGTAAGCCCTGGTCGCCAGTCGCGATGGTCGACGCAGGGGCTGGGCAGACTCGCCCACGCCGCGGATCGAAGCACATCCCGGAATGCTTAAAAATTATCTTTAATTTCATGTTGTTCGGCGCCGGCCAACCTACGTAACGTCATATTCATCTATGTCACTCGCCGTGCCGGGTTTCCTTACGCTCATGACTCAATCAGTCAGGCTTTCAAGGAGCCCCGGATGCACCCCAGAAAAAGACTCTACAAACGATCCATCGATCACCATTCCGACATGCCTGAGCTCAGCGCGCCGTTCGATCATCCTGACGACGCGGCGCGTTATGCCCATGAGCGGATCGGCGACCGGCGTGATCGCGAATACGGCGGTTTCATTCTGGTTCGCAGGGACGGCAAGTACGTTGCGACCGAACCCATGAACGGCAGCCAGTTCAGCTTCGATCCCAACGAAGTGTTCCCGCGCAACGAGCAGGAAGGTTATGTGCTCTACCCGCAAGGGCATGACGACTATGCGGTTTACCATTCTCACCCTTCACTGCAGGCAGGGCTGGACGAATGGCCGGAGAGTGAAAAGGTTACTTACCCGAACAGTTTTTCAGTCGGCGACATTTATGCGGTGATCGACGATAAGGAGGTGTGTGCGGCGACCTATCTTTCCGGGCCTGACGGTTCCCTGATCAAATACACGCTGTCTCGCTCTGCCGCCGAAGACACCCTGTTTGCGCGTGTCTCCGGTCCGCAGAGCATGCCGCACCTGTGTGAACTCAGTCAGATCCACAAGGCGTTGCAGAACCTCAGCATGACGCCCAGTGATGTGGTGCGCCTGCTGGCCGGTGCCGGGGATCTGCACGTGATAGTGCCCAGCCGACTGTGGGGGCGGGCAGGCAAAGTGCCGGCCGACTGGCAGCCTTACCCGGACGACGCTGCCGCTCGTACACCTCCCGCCAAATCGCCCGCAAGCTGCGACGCGCAATGGCCACCCCGACCCCTGAGCCTCAGCGCGCCGTTCGACAGCGCCGATGAGGCTGCACGTTACGCACATGGCCGTATCGGCAGTCGTATTCATTCACAGATCATCGGTTGTCTTCTGTTCAATCCGCTCACGCGAGCCCATCGGATTGCCGAGCCGATTCTCGATGACGGCATGCCGGTGTATGCGCCGTGTTCGGCGTTCCATCCCGATGCGTATTACCGGCCTGCATTGCCTGACGGCTATCGTGTGGACGGCATGTATTTCTGCTCTGCCAATCTGGCCGTCGAGAGCGGGCGTGAAGTCATCAACGATTTCTTCGAGCCGGATGACCTGCACCGGATGTTCAGTTACCGGCACAAACCGGCACAGCGCCGCAAAGGCTTGCCGATTCGCTATGGTTTCGAGATGTCCGCCGTTTATTTCTCGGCAGCCGACGGCGCGCTGCTCTGTTACACCCCCAGTCAGTCCGCCGAGGAGTTTCAACTGTTGCAAAGCGTATCGCGCGTGTACTCAGGGGCCGAGTCCGTTCAGGCGCAACTCGCGGCCGGTACCCTCAGCGTGCAGGATTTCGTCCTTCGAGTGGCGCGGGCCGGGCTTCTGCGCGTGCTGCAGACCAGTGAGCGCTGGCCTGATGCCGGGGTGATCAGTCCCTTGGCCTGAGCCCTTTGCAGCGAGCCAGCGCCTTGCCTTCGCGAATCACAAACTGAACTGCAACTGAACAATGCGGTACAGATCCGGGAAAACCTTTGGATACCTGAACTTATCGGCGTTTTCTGCCTCTCATGCCGGTAGCCATTGATCGCGGCGGCCTGATAAGCTCGCGGCTTTACTCGTTTGCCCTTTTGGCGCATGAACAAGGAATTAGCATGAAACAGCATCGGTTGGCAGCGGCGATTGCCCTGGTCGGTCTGGTACTCGCAGGTTGTGATAAGCAAGCCAGCACCGTAGAGCTGAAAACCCCAGCACAAAAAGCGTCTTATGGCATCGGTCTGAACATGGGCAAAAGCCTGGCTCAGGAAGGTATGGATGATCTGGATTCCAAGGCTGTAGCCTTGGGTATCGAAGATGCTGTCGGCAAGAAAGATCAGAAACTCAAGGACGAAGAGCTGGTTGAAGCCTTCTCCTCGCTGCAAAAGCGTTCCGAAGAGCGTCTGGCGAAGATGAGCGAAGAAGCTTCTGCCGCTGGCAAGAAATTCCTCGAAGAGAACGGTAAAAAGGACGGCGTGGTCACCACCGCTTCCGGCCTGCAGTATCAGATCATCAAGAAAGCCGATGGCGCTCAGCCCAAGCCTACCGATGTTGTGACTGTTCACTACGAAGGCAAGCTGATCGACGGCAAGGTCTTCGACAGTTCCGTTGAACGCGGCAGCCCGATCGATCTGCCGGTTGGCGGTGTGATTCCGGGTTGGGTCGAAGGTCTGCAACTGATGCACGTCGGCGAGAAGATCAAACTCTTCATCCCGAGTGATCTGGCTTACGGCGCACAGAGCCCGAGCCCGGCGATCCCTGCCAACTCGGTACTGGTGTTCGATCTCGAACTGCTGGGTATCAAGGACCCTGCAGCGGCACCGACGCCTGGTACTGATGCCGACGAAGAAGAGGCAGCTCCTGCCGCTTCGGCTCCGGCCAAGAAGTAACGCACCACTTGGCTACAGAAAACGCCCTGTCTCGACAGGGCGTTTTTGTGTCCGGCTTATTTGCCGAACGCTTGGCCATTCGGGGAGTCCCACTACCATGGATGCATGCAAAAGCATTGTCCGACAGTCTGGCAATATCAAGGCACTCGTTTCATAGAGGGTGTCGGGTTCACACGTTTGTAGTTTTTTTGTGAGTAAAAAACGCCCGATTTGACTATGGCCCCCCGAAAACGGGGTGTTGAGGCTGGAAAAAAGCCGCTGTTCACAAGGTTATCCACAATTATTGTGGATAACCTTGTGGCACTGGCCAGGCAGGTTCGGCGGATCTGCTTTTATCGAACGACATTTTGCTGAACGGGAGTGGGTATGAAAGCACCGTGGAATTTTATCCGTTATCTGCCCGGAGCCCGGCGTCTGCTGGCGGCTGGACGATTGCCAAGATTGCTGTTCGCTGTCGCGCGCAAGGGCAACAGTGAAGGCAGTCGTCTGGGCAAACTCAAGGAAGACCTGCGTTTGCTGCAGGCCTTGTGCCTGGCTTACTGGCGGGGCGAATACCGCGCCATCAGTCCTAAAGCGATCCTGTCCATCGTCGCCGGTCTGATGTACTTCCTCAGCCCGCTGGATGCGATCCCCGACTGGATACCCGGCCTCGGCATGCTTGATGACATCGCCGTGCTGGCGTGGGTTACCAAGCACCTGAGCAATGAGCTGGACGCCTTTCGTGCGTGGCGCGCGCAACAATCGCCCGAGAAACTCATCGTGGTCGAGCAACTGCCGAAGACTCAGGCATTGCTGGAGCAAGAGCGAGGCAAGGTGTAAGTCTCACGGATTGAACACAAGCCCTGGCGTTCCGCTGTTAAGATGCCTGCCTATGGATCAGGCCTGATCAGTATGCAGTCGTGTAGTACAAGGTGACTCTATGGATCTTCAAGTGATATCCCGTGACGGGGAGCCTGAATACGCAGTGCTGCCCTGGGCGCAGTATCAAGCGCTGCTCAAGGCTGCCGGACTGGCCGGCAAACCTTCCAGCGAGCCCGCTGCATCGACTTCCGGCACCACTGCCAGTGAGCTTCCCGGGTTCGATCAGTTGCGTGCACTGCGCGAGGCCAAGGGCCTTGAAGCGGCGAGCCTGGCGCGTACCGTCGGGATCAGCCCGTCCTATCTGGAATTGATCGAGAACGGTACTCGTGAGCCGGACGGTGCCATCAAGCGCAGCCTGGCGTGGGAGCTTGGGGTGTCGGGCTGGCGAGGTGAGTCGTGAGCGTGCGCATCAGTCGTCAGCATTGGGATGGGCTGCTCAATGAGCTCGATCTGGCCCGTCGCCAACGGCATCTGCTGACCTATCGCGCTCTGGTGGAACGCCTGCAACTGCCCAGCCCGGCCATGCAGACCCTGACCGCCGCCCTTGAGCACCTCGCCGCCATGGATGCCCGCGCTGAACAGCCCTTGCGCAGTTCGCTGGTCATCAGCCAGGGCGCAAGCCGCCTGCCGCGTCCCGGTTTTTTCGAGTGCGCTGAACGGCTGGGCCGCTTCACCGGACCTTCGGACGGCGTCGCGGCAGCCTCATGGCACGCCTCGGAAGTGGTTCGGGTGTTCGAGTACAGTTATCCTGAAGCTGAAGCGCAGTAGGGCTATGGCACCGGCCCTCACGCCTGCATCAACAAATCCAGCCGCGTCGAATCAATGACGTGAATGCTGGCGCCGGCGACATCCTTGGCGAAGTGCTTGGCCTGTGAAGCGAGGTCGGCCAACTGGCTGGCATCGACCAGCGTGCAGCTTTCTTCATGCAGGTGCACCACGCCAATCGACAGCGACAGCAGGGGGAATTCCTGGCGTTGGCCCTGACGGTTGAGGGCGATGAAGCAACCGGCTTCCAGGTGTTCTGCGCGGTAGAAGCGACGGCATTGATTCTGAAAATCATCCAGCAGGGTTTTCAGGCGTCGTTCCCAGTCATCAAAGCCCAGCACCATCAGAAAATCATCCCCTCCGATATGCCCGACAAAGTCTCTGGCCGGATCGATGCGGTCGTTCAGGCATTGCGCCAGACACAACAGCACCTCGTCGCCACGCGCATAACCGTAGATGTCGTTGAAGGGCTTGAAGCTGTCGATATCCACGTAGCAGATCATCGACGCACGGCCTTGCTGCAGCAGCCGAGTCAGGCATTGCTGAATCGGAACGTTGCCGGGCAGCAGGGTCAGCGGGTTGGCGTAACGTGCCTGCTGGATCTTCATTTCGGTAATCAGCTTGAGCACGTCGATCACCCGGCCCAGCCCGAGATAGGCACCGTTCGAGGTTATGATGAAATCCTCCTCGATGCGCTGCCGGGCGCGGCTGGTCAACAGCCGGCTGACCTGTTGCAGCGAGTGGCTGACTTCCACGGCCAGAAAGTCACTGCTCATCAGGCGGCTGATCGGTTTGCGGGCAAACAGCTCGGTGCCGAAGGGCTTGAGCAGGGCCTCGGACAACGAGTGCCGGTGGACGATGCCACACGGTCGGGCGTCGTCATCCAGCACCGCCAGCGAGTTGAGGTTGGCCTGCCTGCGAAACGCTTCCAGCACTTCAGCCGTGGGGGTGGACTGGCTGACCGATGGCTGCGGGTTGAGCAGCGCAGACAGGTCGGCCGCCTCTTCGCTGAGCGGCACCACTGTGACCTCTGTTCTGGGCAGCATGGCGCGGGTGTCACGCGGCGGGCGCTCCTGAGGACGCGCCAGCAGATAGCCTTGAACCAGGTTCACGCCCATGTCTTTCAGCGTCGCCAGCTCTTCCGGCAATTCGATGCCTTCGGCAATCACCGTCGCCCTGGAGGCCTTGGCCATCTGCAGCATGGAGCCGACGAACTCGCGCTTCACCGCATCCTGGTGAATGCCGTCGATGAAGTGCCGATCGATTTTCACGTAGTCCGGACGCAGCTCCGACCAGAGTCGCAAGCTCGAATAACCGGCACCCAGATCGTCCAGCGCGATGGAAAAACCCATGTCGCGGTAATGGTGCAAGGCGTTGTACAGCAGGTCGAAATCATCGGTGGGCATCTGCTCGGTCAGTTCGATGACCACGTCCTTGGGCGCGATCTGGTAGCGACGCAGCATTTCCAGGGTCCGGCCCGGAGGGTGAGAGGTTTCGAGCAGCGATTCGGGAGAGACGTTTAGAAACAGCTTGCCGGGCAATTTCTGCTGACTGAAACGTCTGCAGGCGCTGTCCCGGCAACTCAGCTCCAGCTCGCTCAGACGACCGGCCTGGCGGGCTATGGCGAACAGGTTCAAGGGTGAGTGCAGGGCGCTGTTGGAAGGGCCGCGGGTCAGGGCTTCATAGCCCAGAATCCGGTGCTCCGACAGCGAGACGATGGGCTGGAACAAACTGTGCAAATCACCACGAGCCAGAATGGAACTCAGTGCGCTCAGCTGCTCTGTTATGGTCATGGTCGTCTCGGAGAGAATGAAAAAGGGCTGAACGATTTCGCGTTCAGCCCCGTATTTCACGACAGCTTCATGACTGTTTGATGACGTTGAAGCTAAATGGCCATCAATGAGCCTGTGTTACTTTTTCGCGACCGCTGCACTCAGACCCAGGTAGTCGATGAGAATGCGCCCGGTCTCTGCCAGATAGGCATCGTCCTCGGGTTTGGTCTTCTCGTCTTCCACCGGCAGCGCGTCTTCGTCTTCCTTCTTCAGCTCTTTGAGCGGCTCTTCACCCTTGGCCTTGCGGCGGGTGTTTTCCAGCGCAAGTTGCTTGCTTTCGATAGAGGCATGCTCGGCACGACGGTCGGCTTCATTGAGGCTGACGGTCTTCTCGTTCATCAGCTTCTTGGCCAGCGCCAGGCGATCCTCGATGAACACGAACTCGGCGTCTTTGGTCGAACGTGCTTCGTGACGCGCCTGCAGCTGGGCAAGGAACGGCTTGAACGGATCGATGGCCGGCTTGATCGCCGGTTTGATGCTGTCCCACGGCATGGCCTCGGGCAGGGCGCTCTCGCCGATTTCCTTGGTGTCGATCAGCGACGGGTAAGTGATGTCCGGTACCACGCCCTGATGCTGGGTGCTCTGACCGGAAACCCGGTAGAACTTGGCCAGCGTCAGCTTCAGTTCGCCGTGATTGAGCGGCTGAATGGTCTGCACGGTGCCTTTACCGAAGGTCTGACCACCGATCACCAGCGCGCGGTGATAATCCTGCATCGCCCCGGCGAAAATCTCCGACGCCGACGCCGACAGGCGGTTGACCAGCAGTGCCATCGGCCCTTTGTAGAACGCGCCCTTGGCTTCGTCTTCCAGCACGTCGACCTTGCCGTCGGCATTGCGCACCAGCACGGTCGGGCCCTTGTCGATGAACAGGCTGGTCAGCTCGGTGGCTTCCTGCAACGAACCGCCACCGTTGTTGCGCAGATCCAGTACCACACCGTCGACCTTCTCGGCCTGCAATTCGGTGAGCAGTTTCTTCACGTCACGGGTGGTGCTCTTGTATTCCGGATCGCCGGCACGGTAGGCCTTGAAGTCCAGATAGAAGGCCGGAATGTCGATGACCCCGAGCTTGTAGTCCTTGCCATCCTGCTTGAGGTGCAGGATCGACTTCTTGGCCGCCTGTTCTTCAAGCTTCACCGCTTCACGGGTGATGGCGACGATCTTGGTGGTCTGGTCATTCGGCGCATTGCTGGCCGGGATGATCTCCAGGCGAACCACGGAGCCTTTCGGACCGCGGATCAGCTTGACCACTTCATCCAGACGCCAGCCGATCACGTCGACCATTTCCTTGTCGCCCTGGGCAACGGCCACGATCTTGTCGGCCGGTGCGACTTGCTTGGTCTTGGCCGCAGGACCTGCCGGGACCAGACGCACGATCTTGACGTTGTCGTTATCGCTCTGCAACACGGCGCCGATGCCTTCCAGCGACAGGCTCATGTTGATGTCGAAGTTCTCCGCGCTGTCAGGTGACAGGTAGTTGGTGTGCGGGTCATAGGACATGGCGAACGTATTGATGTAGGCCTGGAAGATATCTTCGGCACGGGTCTGATTCAGACGCGCCTGCTGATTCTTGTAGCGCTTGGTCAGGGTTTCCTGAATCTTCGCCGGGTCCTTGCCTGCAATCTTCAAACGCAGGACTTCATCCTTGATGCGCTTGCGCCACAGTTCGTCGAGCTCGGCTGTATCCTTGGGCCATGCGGCGTCCTTGCGGTCGACCAGCAGGGTTTCCTTGGTATTGAAGTCGAGCTTGTCGACGCCCTTGGCCAACTCGCCCAGCGCAAAGTTCAGACGTGCGTTGACGCGGTCCAGATAGCGCTTGTAGATGATGAAGCCGGCGTTCAGGTCGCCGCTTTTCAGGAAGTCGTCGAACTGGAACTGCCATTTGTCGAAATCGGCAATGTCGCTGGCCATGAAATAGCTGCGCGAGGGGTCCAGTTGCTTGATGTAGCTCTGGTAAATAATCGCCGAACGCTTGTCGTCCAGGGGCGGCTTGCTGTAGTGATGTCGTTTGAGCAGCTCAACCACGTTGAGGCTGGCAATCACTTCGTCGCGGTCCGGCTGAAGATTATCCCAGCTGTTGGCGGCAAAGGTACTGGCTGACATCGGCAAAACGCTAAGGCCGACAAACAGTGCGAGGGCAGTGCTGGGGAATAATTGCTTCATGCTGATTCGACGCGAGGACAATTGATAACGCATATTAGGCCGTCTTTGAGGTCGCCGGTTCCTTTGGACCCGGCCGCATAATGCAAAAGCCCGGGCAAAACAGCCACGGGCTCAGTCTGGACTCACTATGGAGGCACCGTGAAGGCATTGCAAGGCGTTGAAGGACATGTGGAATGGGTCGAGGAGCCGAGTCCGGCCCTCGATGTGGGGCAGGTACGTATCAAAGTGGCTGCGGCAGGTTTGAATCGTGCCGATCTGTTACAGCGCGAAGGCAAGTATCCGCCGCCGCCTGGAGTCACCCAGACACTGGGTCTGGAATGCTCCGGCGTGATCGCCGAAGTCGGTCCGGGTTCGTCCTGGGTGGTCGGAGACCGCGTCTGTGCGCTGTTGGCGGGCGGGGCGATGGCCGAAGAAGTGGTGGTCGATGGGCGACACGTGCTGCCGGTCCCGGAAGGTCTGTCGCTGCACGAGGCGGCGGCCATTCCCGAGGTCTATGCCACGGCGTGGCTGAACCTGTTCGAACTCGCCGGGCTCAAGCCTGGCGAGAAGGTTTTGCTGCACGCTGGCGCAAGTGGGGTTGGTTCAGCCGGGATTCAGCTTTGCAAGGCGTTTGGCAACCCGGTGTGGGTCAGCGTCGGCTCGGCCGAACGGCTGGCCTATTGCGTCGAACTGGGTGCGCAGGGCGGTGTGGTGCGCAGCGAAAGTCTTGAAGGCCTGAGCGATTTTGCACCGTTCAACGTCATTCTCGACCCGGTGGGGGCGAGCTACGCCGAGCTCAACGTCAAACTGCTGGCCCTGGACGGTCGCTGGGTGCTGATCGGCATCATGAGCGGCCGCGAGGCGCAGGTGGACCTGGCTCACGTACTGGGCAAGCGTATCCAGTTGATGGGTTCGACCTTGCGCAGCCGCGACGACACGTTCAAGGCCGACCTGCTCAGCGATCTGGGTCAGCACGTCTGGCCGCTGTTCACTGAGGGTCGCCTCAAGCCGCAACTGGCGAAATCCTTTGCGATCAAGGATGCCGAAGCGGCGTTCGAAGAGCTGGCGACCAACACGGTGTCCGGCAAGATCGTGCTGGTCATCGACGAAAGCCTGGTCTGACCCGTCGGTGCCTCTGGACTCAGCTCCAGTCGTGCACCGGCCAGCCGGCTTTCTGCGCGTGTTCCAGTAACACGGCATCGGGGTTGACCACGTTAGGGTGGTCAACCTTGAGCAGCAGCGGCAGGTCATTGCGCGAATCCGAATAGAAACTCGCACCCTCGAGATTTTCCCCCTCGGCATCCAGCCACTCCATCAGGCGCGTGATCTTGCCTTCCCGATAAGTCAGCACGCCGACGGTGGCCCCGCTGTAGACGCCATGCTGCACGTCCAGCTCGATACCCAGCACTTCGTCGATGCCGAGGCGTTCGGCGATCGGCTTGACCAGATGCACACCCGACGCCGAGATCACCAGGATGCGGTCACCCTTGGCGCGGTGCCTTGCAATGCACGTGCAGGCGTCGCTGTAGATGATCGGCTCGATGACGTCCTCGACCCAAGGGCCGACCAGATGATCGATTTCTTCGGGGGTACGGCCAGCCATGGGTTCCAGGCTGAAGGCCATGTAGTCTTCCATCGCGAGCTCGCCCGCGCTGTAGGCCGCCATCAGTTCGTCGTTGCGTTGCATGAACGACGTCGAGTCAACCCAGCCCAGGCGACCCATCTGCTCGCTCCAGAGCGTGGCGCAATCACCACCGATCAGGGTCTCGTCCAGGTCGAAAATTGCCAGGGGCATGTGTGCTTATCCTCAGTGTTGGTTACGTTAGCTTCAAGCTTCAAGCTTCAAGCTTCAAGCGAAAGCTCGGCGGTTGCGTCAGTCAAGCGCGCACAGCGCCGACGGTTCGATGTTCAGTGTTACACGCCTTCCGTCCGGGTGCAGGTCGTCGGCGCTGCGGTTCAGTACGTCGACCACAAGGTCTACGCCACGCGCCTGCACCCGGTAGCGGATGACGTTGCCGAGCAGACTGTGACTGCGTACTTCGCCTTCCAGTTCGCCCGTCAGGCTCAATTGGATCGACTCAGGGCGGATCGCTACGCGGCTGTTGATCGGGCGTTGCATCAGGCGAGTGGCGTCGTCGGCTTCCAGCAGGTTGTAGTTGCCGATGAAGCCTGCGGCGAACACGTCCACGGGCGCGGTGTAGAGGGTTTCGGCGTCGCCGCTCTGCACGATCCGGCCCTGGTTCATCAGGAAGATACGGTCTGACATGGTCAGTGCCTCTTCCTGGTCGTGGGTCACGAAAATAGTGGTCAGGCTCAACTCGCGCTGAATGGCGCGGATCTGTTCGCGCAGGTTCTTGCGAATCCGCGCATCCAGCGCTGACAGCGGCTCATCGAGCAGCAGCAGACGCGGGCGAGTGACCAGTGAGCGTGCCAGCGCCACACGCTGGCATTGCCCGCCGGACAACTGATGCGGGTAGCGTGTGGCGAAATCGTGCAGCTCGACCATGCGCAGAATCTCGGCAACGCGCCTTGCGCTCTCGTCGGCACTGACTTTCTGAATGCGCAGCCCGAAGGCAACGTTTTGCTCGACGGTCATGTTGGGAAACAGCGCATAGCTCTGGAACACCATGCCGATGTTGCGCTTTTGCGGCGTGAGCGGCACCAGGTCGCTGCCATCGAGCAGAATGCGCCCGCTGTTGACCGGGGTCAGCCCGGCGATGCAGCGCAATAAGGTGGATTTGCCACAGCCCGACGGGCCCAGCAAGGTAACGAATTCACCCTTCGCGATGCTGCAGTTGATGTCGCTGAACACTGACGTGCTGGCGTAGCTTTTCTGCAGGTTTTCAATGCTGACAAAACTCATCTCAGTCTTTGTCCTTGTTCAGTCGATTGGCGGCCCAGGTCAGCACCAGCACGAAGAGGAAATAGGAAATCACCAGCGCACTGTTGAAGTGACCGCTGCTGTTGCGCATGTTGTTGAGGTAGACCTGCAGGGTTTCATAGCGCGTGCCGACCAGCAGGTTGGCGAACACGAATTCGCCGAACAGGAACGAGAACGACAGCAGCAGGGCAATCATCAGGCCCTTGCGCAGGTTGGGCAGCACGACCATGAACGCCGCCTGCCAGGTGCTGGCGCCGAGCAACTGGGCGGCGTCCATCAGGTCTGTCAGGTTGATGGCCTGCAGGTTGTTGGTGATGGCGCGGTACATGAAGGGCAGGGCGACCGTGAAGTAACAGCCGATCAGAATCCACGGTGTGCCGACCATCGCCATGGGACCTGAGCCATACAGCTGTAGCAGGCCGACCGAGGAGACCACAGGCGGCACGGCGAACGGCAGCAGGATGAGGATGTTCATCAGCCCGTCGAGGCGCGGAAAGTAGTAATGCACGACGAACAGCAGGGGCAGAATCAGCACCACCGAAAGAACCAGTGCGCCGATGCAGACCAGCAATGATTGGCCGAATGCCGTCAGAAAGCGTGGGTCGCTCCACAGCGCCACGTACCATTTGAAGGTCAGGCCGCTGGGCAGAATGGTCGCCGACCAACTGGTCGCGATCGAGTACAGGAAAGTGCCAGCCAGCGGCAGCAACAGGATCAGGAACAGCAGGTAGACCACCGTCTTGTGATAAATGCTCGCAGGCCCTCGTTCAACGCGTGACATGGTAGCTCCTTCTCAACAACCACTGATGGACCACGGTCACCAGGGTCATGAGCCCGACCAGAATCATCGCCAGCGCGCTGGCCATGTTCGGGTCCAGCGTGATATCGCCCGCGACCATCGCCGCGATACGGATGGGCAATACGTTGAAATTGCCGGTGGTCAGCGCGTAGACCGTGGCATAGGCGCCGAGCGCATTGGCCAGCAGAATGACGAAAGTACCGAGCAGCGCCGGGGTCAATACCGGCAGGCCGATGTAGCGCCA
The DNA here is from genome assembly GCF_020515755.1 of Pseudomonas sp. B20. Lineage (NCBI taxonomy): Bacteria > Pseudomonadati > Pseudomonadota > Gammaproteobacteria > Pseudomonadales > Pseudomonadaceae > Pseudomonas > Pseudomonas sp. B20. The sequence goes on along the minus strand of NZ_JAHPJG010000002.1, from coordinate 95,010 downwards.
GAACTGATAGCTGCTGGCCCCTAGCAGCGCTGCCGACTCGTTCCAGTCTTCGCGCACGGCATCGAATGCGGGGTAGAGCAGCAGCACGCCGAGGGGGATCTGGAAGTAGGTATAAAGGATGATCAGTCCGGTCTTGGAATACAGGTTGAAGTCATCAATGATCCCGGTCTGCTTGAGGATCAGGGTCAGCGCGCCGTTGAACCCCAGCAGGATAATGAACGCGAACGCCAGTGGAACGCCGGCAAAATTGCTGGTCATGTTGGCGAACGAGTTGACGAAATCGCGCAGCCGCGAATCCACCTTGCGCAGTGAATAGGCGCCCAGAACGGAGATGATGATGCCGAACAGGCTCGACCAGAAGCTGATCTCCAGGCTGTACTGAATGGCCTGCCGATAGAACTTCGAGCTGAACGCCCGGGTGAAGTTTTCCCAGCCCCAGCCGGCATCGCTTTGCAGGCTGTGGATCGCGACCCACAACAGCGGTGCGATCTGAAACACGATGAAAAATACGGCGAACGGCAGCAGGCACAACAGCCCCAGCCACTTGCCTCGGGAAAAGGTCGTCAATTGAAGATCTCCCGGCAGACCGGTTTGTCGTGAGGGATACCCAGCAGCTCGCAAACGGTGCCGCACAGATCGGTCTGGCGCGGCGCGGCGTCGACATTCAGGCTGAAGGCATCGCCGATGACGAACAGCGGTACTTCACGCTCTTCCGGCAACAGCCCGTTGTGCGAGCGGTCATTGTTCATGCCGTGGTCGGCCGTCACCAGCACTTGATAACCCGCGTCCAGCCAGCGTTGCAGGTAGTCAGCCAGAATGATGTCGGCGCTGCGGGCGCTGTTGCGGTATTGCGCAGTGTCGAGGCCGTGCTTGTGCCCGGCGTCGTCAATGTTCATGGGGTGGATCAGTAGAAAGTTCGGGGCGTGCCTGAGGCGCAGACTTTCGGCGTCGGCGAACAGGTGCGAATCAGGGTAGTGATCGGCCCAGTAGAACAGCCCGTGCTGAATCGGCAGATCCGCTGCCTCGGTGTGGCGATCGCGTGCCGGGTCGAACGGCGTGCGGTTGTACAGCTCGCTGACCCAATGATAGGCCGCCGCTGCTGTGCTCAGCCCGGCGTCGCGAGCATAGTGAAAGATGCTGCGCTGATTCGAAAGGCGCGAGACGTTGTTATGCACGATGCCGCTGTCGATGGGCGCGACACCGGTCAGTATGCATTCGTAAAGGGGGCGGGAGAGGGCGGGCAGTTCGCATTCCATCTTGTAGAGCGCGGCCCGGCCTGCAGCGTGCCAGGCTTGAAGGTGGCCCATCGCATGGCGGGCGACTTCGTAATTGAGGCCGTCTAGCACGATCAGGATGACGTTGTGTTTCATGGGCGACTCGCTTTGAAAGAACGGGCGAGACTGGCTCGCCCGGTGTACACGACTTCATCCCTGAGCCGCAGGAGAGAATCAGTTCATCTCGATGATGACCTGCTCGTTCCACATCTGCGGCAGCGCTTTGGAGGTTTTCTCCCACGCGTCTGCTTTCTCGATCGGCTTGGCATTTTTGTACTGGTCTTGCGGCAGCAGTTTGGCTTCGACGTCTTCAGGCAGTTTGATGTGCTCTACGCGAATCGGGCGTGCATTGCCTTCTGCCAGCCTGATCTGACCCGCATCGCTGAAGGTGTACTCACGCGCCAGCTTGGCGGCGTTCGGGTGCTTGGCGTATTTGTTGATGATGGTGGTGTAGCCGGAAATCACCGAGCCGTCCGACGGGATCAGCACCACGTAATCATCGGGCTTGGTCATCTTGGCTTTGTAACTCAGGCCATTGAAGTCCCAGACCACACCGACTTCGATTTCGCCTTTCTCGATGGTCTGAATGGTCGGGTTGGCCAGTGACAGACGCTTCTGTTTGGCCAGATCGGTGAACAGTGCCAGGCCCGGTGCGATGTTGGTTTCGTCCCCTTTCATGGCGATGGCGGCTGCCAGTACACCATTGGCAGCCTGAGCCGCAGTGCTCACGTCGCCGATGGAAACCTTGTATTTGCCGGTTTTCAGGTCAGCCCAGCTTTTCGGGATTTCAGAACCGTGCAGCAGGTTTTTGTTAACGATGAAGGCGATGGTGCCGGTGTAGGCCAGCGCCCAGTGGCCGTCCTTGTCCTTGGCCCAGGTCGGGATTTGCTCCCAGGTGGTTGGCTTGTAAGGCTGGGTAACGCCTTTTGCTGTGGCGATAGGGCCGAACGCTGCGCCTACGTCGCCAATGTCACCGCTGGCGTTGTCTTTTTCCGCCTCGAACTTGGCGATCTCCTGGGCCGAACTCATGTCGGTGTCCATGTGCTTGAGGCCATATTTGGCTTCCAGGTCTTTCCAGATGCCGCCCCAGTTTGCCCAGTCATCCGGCATGCCGAGGCTGTTGACCGCGCCTTCAGCCTTGGCAGCAGCCTCCAGCGTTTTAAGATCTGTGTCCGCAGCCATGACCAGAGAACTCATTGCCATGGCTGAACCGAGGAGTGATGCCAACAAAAGATGTTTCATTCGGAGCTCCTAGTGCACTTCTTGAGAGAAGTGTTCGTTGCGGATTGTTTGGTCTAGATCAGCAATACCTGAGCCAAGTTAGGCGTTTTGCATGACATTTTCGTGTCGTGTTACGCGGACAAAACCGTTTTTCACGGGCTCCGGCAGTGCCTGGCGCTAAGCGTAGACCATCGCAACGTGCGCGCTGAGCAGGGGTTTCAGGGCTGTTTTCGGCGCAGTTGGCATGGAACGTGATTTGTCCTGTAACAGGACAGTCATCTACCCGGCCTAGGCTCATTGCAAGGGAGCCAACGGCGTTGGCCGCACTGATGTATGCCTCGTAACAGGGCTGGTCTAGTCCAGATGGATAGCGGAATGCGCGAAGATGTGCCACGGGCGGTAACAACGATTTGCCATGCGCTGCAGGAGCAGATCGAACATGGCCTGTTGCCGCATGGCAGCAAGTTGCCCGCAGAGCGCAAGCTCAGTGAGGTATTCGCCACCACCCGCATTACCTTGCGTGAAGCGCTGTTGCAGCTCGAAGCGCAGGGGCTGATCTACCGGGAAGAGCGGCGTGGCTGGTTCATCTCCCCGCCGCGACTGGCCTATGACCTGATCAGACGCAGCCATTTCCACGCAATGGTCTGTGCTCAGGGAAGGGTGCCGCACACCCAGCTTTTGTCAGCACGCCTGCAACCTGCTTCAGCGCTGATCTGCGAAATGCTGGAACTGCCGGCGCTGTCGAGCGTGATCCAGATCTGCCGTGCGCGTCGTATCGATCAGCGGCTGGTCCTCTACGTCGAGCACTACCTGAGGCCGGAGTTGTTTCCCGGCATTCTCGAGCATGATCTGAACGAATCACTCACCGAGCTTTATGCTCGCAGTTATGACGTGCATTACGGGCAGGTGCGTTTCGACATGGTGCCGACCGCGCTGCATGCCGACGCGGCTGCCGCCCTGAAGGTTTCGCTTGGCAGCCCGGGCCTGCGCATCGCACGTGTCAATTATGATCGCAAAGATCGGTTGATCGACTGTGACCTCGAATACTGGCGTCATGATGCTATTCATGTGCGCGCCGAGGTGCATGGCGACTGAATGCCGGTGTGGCAAACCCACTTCCCAAGCGCGACCTGTACCACCGTTAGTTCGCTGTTTTCTATACGTAAATACTCATTTCGTTGATGAAAACTTATGCAGTGCACGGCCTGTTTAATAGGTTTTTTATAATATATGCGTTTGATTAACAAAAAAAATCAATGGGCGTTATTCTATTGCTGCTGGCGGGGTAGGGTTAAATTAGTTGGTTTTGTCACGAGATTTTTCAGAGTAATTATTCTAATTTTTAGCGGGTTGTAAGAAAAATCTCAATCTTAATTAATGATTACTAATAGGTTGTGGTAGGTTTTTAGTGTGGAAGGTGGTGCACTGCTTAGTTGGTGTTATGTGCACCATCGTTCCACGTTGGGATTAAGGCTGACATGGCGGTTGTCCTATAAAGCAATGCTTGATAAGTGCAGCTGCTTTTATTTAAAGGATCTATGAGGATGCTGTAATGAATCTCGACAAGGCGTTGGTGCTGCGTACCTGTGCAAATAACATGGCCGATCATTGCGGCCTTATATGGCCCGCTTCCGGGACGGTGGAATCCAAATACTGGCAGTCAACCAGGCGGCATGAGAATGGTCTGGTCGGTTTACTGTGGGGCGCTGGAACCAGCGCTTTTCTAAGCGTGCATGCCGATGCGCGATGGATTGTCTGTGAAGTCGCCGTTGCAGACATCATCACTCTGGAAGAGCCCGGAATGGTCAAGTTTCCGCGAGCCGAGGTGGTTCATGTCGGCGACAGGATCAGCGCGTCACACTTCATTTCGGCACGTCAGGCCGACCCTGCATCAACGCCGACGCCGACGCCGACGCCGACGCCGACGCCGACGCCAATGGCCACGCCCACACCCACGCCCGCGGCAGCAAATGTCGCGTTACCGGTGGCCGAGCAGGCCAGTCATGAAGTGTTCGATGTGGCGTTGGTCAGCGCGGCTGCCCCCCCGGTAAACACCCTGCCGGTGACGACGCCGCAGAATTTGCAGACCGCCACTTACGGCAGCACGTTGAGCGGCGACAACCACAGTCGACTCATTGCCGGTTATGGCAGTAACGAGACTGCTGGCAACCACAGTGATCTGATTGCCGGTTATGGAAGTACGGGCACCGCCGGCTCCGACAGCTCGCTGGTAGCAGGCTATGGAAGCACCCAGACCGCCGGTGGGGACAGCGCGCTGACGGCGGGTTACGGCAGCACCCAGACCGCCCGCGAAGGCAGCAACCTGACGGCAGGGTATGGCAGCACCGGCACGGCGGGCTCGGATAGCTCGTTGATCGCCGGTTACGGCAGTACACAAACCTCGGGAGGCGACAGTTCGCTGACCGCAGGCTATGGCAGCACGCAAACGGCCCAGGAAGGCAGCAATCTCACCGCAGGTTACGGCAGCACCGGCACGGCAGGCTCGGACAGCTCGTTGATCGCCGGCTACGGCAGTACCCAGACTTCCGGGGAAGACAGCTCGCTGACGGCGGGTTACGGCAGCACGCAAACGGCCCAGGAAGGTAGCAATCTCACCGCCGGTTACGGCAGCACCGGCACGGCAGGCTCGGACAGCTCGTTGATCGCCGGCTATGGCAGTACCCAAACCTCGGGAGGCGACAGTTCGCTGACTGCGGGCTACGGCAGCACGCAAACGGCCCAGGAAGGCAGCAACCTGACCTCCGGGTACGGCAGCACTGGTACCGCAGGTGCCGACAGCTCATTGATTGCCGGCTATGGCAGCACGCAGACTTCGGGAAGCGACAGCGCCCTGACCGCAGGTTACGGCAGCACGCAAACGGCTCAGGAAGGCAGCAATCTCACCGCTGGGTATGGCAGCACCGGCACGGCAGGTTCCGACAGCTCGCTGATCGCGGGTTACGGCAGCACGCAAACCTCGGGCAGCGACAGTTCGCTCACGGCGGGTTACGGCAGTACGCAGACGGCCCAGGAGGGCAGCAATCTGACGGCGGGGTACGGCAGCACGAGTACAGCAGGTGTCGACAGCTCTCTGATCGCGGGATACGGCAGCACGCAGACCTCGGGAAGTGACAGTGCGCTGACAGCAGGTTACGGCAGTACACAGACGGCTCAGGAAGGCAGCAACCTGACTGCGGGTTACGGCAGCACTGGCACAGCAGGTGCCGACAGTTCGCTGATCGCGGGATACGGCAGCACGCAGACCTCGGGAAGTGACAGTGCGCTGACGGCAGGTTACGGCAGTACACAGACCGCCCAGGAGGGCAGCAACCTGACTGCGGGCTACGGCAGTACTGGAACGGCAGGTGCCGACAGTTCATTGATCGCAGGATATGGCAGCACGCAGACATCAGGCAGCGAAAGTTCGCTCACCGCAGGCTATGGCAGTACCCAGACTGCGCGTGAAGGCAGCACCCTGACGGCCGGGTATGGCAGTACGGGAACAGCTGGCGCTGACAGTTCGTTGATCGCCGGTTACGGCAGCACGCAAACCTCGGGCAGTGAAAGCTCGCTCACGGCAGGTTATGGCAGTACCCAGACCGCACAGCAGGGCAGCGTACTCACCTCAGGCTATGGCAGTACGCAAACGGCCGGGGCTGCCAGTAACCTCACCACCGGCTACGGAAGTACAGGCACCGCAGGGCATGAAAGCTTCATCATCGCGGGTTACGGGAGTACACAGACAGCGGGCCACAAAAGTATCCTGACCGCTGGTTATGGCAGTACCCAGACGGCCAGGGACGGTAGCGACCTGATTGCGGGCTATGGCAGTACGGGGACCGCAGGCTCAGGCAGTTCGCTGATCGCAGGTTATGGCAGCACCCAGACCGCGAGCTACAGAAGCATGCTGACCGCCGGCTATGGCAGTACCCAGACCGCCAGAGAACACAGTGACCTTGTCACAGGCTATGGCAGCACTTCGACGGCAGGGTCAAACAGTTCGCTGATCGCCGGCTACGGCAGCACTCAGACGGCGGGTTTCAAAAGCATACTGACCGCAGGTTATGGCAGTACCCAGACCGCACAGGAGCGCAGCGACCTGGTCGCAGGCTACGGCAGCACGTCGACTGCGGGCTATTCCAGTTCCTTGATCGCTGGCTATGGCAGCACGCAGACGGCAGGCTATGGGAGCACCCTGACGACCGGTTATGGCAGTACGCAAACCGCTCAGGAAAACAGCTCGCTCACCACAGGTTACGGAAGTACCTCCACTGCTGGCTATTCCAGCTCGCTGATCGCGGGTTACGGCAGTACTCAGACGGCAGGCTACGAGAGCACGTTGACCGCCGGTTACGGCAGTACGCAAACCGCGCAGGAGCGCAGTGACCTGGTGACAGGTTATGGAAGTACTTCCACTGCGGGATATGCGAGTTCGCTGATTGCGGGTTATGGCAGCACGCAGACAGCAGGTTACGAGAGCACCTTGACCGCCGGTTACGGCAGCACGCAAACCGCACAGGAAAACAGCTCGCTCACCACTGGTTACGGAAGTACTTCCACTGCCGGCTTTGCCAGCTCGCTGATCGCCGGTTATGGCAGTACGCAGACAGCCGGCTATAAAAGTACCCTTACGGCCGGTTATGGCAGTACTCAGACCGCAGAGTACGGAAGCTCGCTCACTGCGGGCTACGGCAGCACTGCAACGGCCGGGCAGGACAGTTCATTGATAGCCGGTTATGGCAGCTCCCTGACCAGCGGAATCAGGAGTTTTCTGACCGCAGGCTATGGCAGCACGCTGATCGCCGGACTTCGCAGCGTTTTGATCGCCGGTTATGGCAGTAGTCTTACATCGGGCATTCGCAGCACATTGACTGCGGGTTATGGCAGCAACCAGATTGCAAGTTACGGCAGCTCGTTGATTGCAGGCCATGAAAGCATTCAGGTCGCCGGAAATAAAAGCATGCTGATCGCCGGCAAGGGCAGCTCGCAGACAGCAGGTTTTCGCAGCACACTGATTGCCGGTGCGGGCAGCGTACAGCTGGCGGGTGATCGCAGCAGGTTGATTGCCGGTGCAGACAGTAATCAGACCGCGGGTGACCGCAGCAAACTACTGGCCGGTAATAACAGTTATCTGACTGCCGGCGATAGAAGCAAACTGACCGGCGGACATGACTGCACCCTGATGGCGGGAGACCAAAGCAGATTGACCGCTGGTAAGAACAGTGTCTTGACGGCAGGCGCGCGTAGCAAACTTATTGGCAGTGAAGGCTCGACGCTCTCGGCGGGAGAAGACTCCACACTTATTTTCAGGCTCTGGGACGGGAAGAGGTACAGGCAACTGGTTGCCAGAACGGGTGAGAACGGTGTTGAAGCCGACATACCGTATTACGTGAACGAAGATGACGATATTGTCGATAAACCCGACGAGGACGATGACTGGATAGAGGTCGAGTAGCCCGCGTTATTCAAACACTCCACGACTGAATCATCGACAGGGTGCGTCGATGGAATTCGGGACATGAAGTCCCTTTATAAACTAACGACTTGTTGTTGCGTACCAGGGGGGTTATGCCTGACGCAGGCAAACGCATCTTTTTTATCGTTGTGATTAGAGAAAGTTTTATTTCTTTCCATGGGCATTTTAGCGAGCTTCGACACCGACACGCGGGAGCAGCAGGCGCCCCCACGTTATCGGTGATCGCCTCAGCCGTTATGGCAACTCGTGGCTGGCATAGAACGCGCTCAATACCTTGACCAGATGCGCCAGGTCATGGCTGCCGGCCAGTTCGCGAATCGAGTGCATGGCGAACGTCGGCAAGCCGATGTCTACCGTGCGAATACCCAGATGGCTGGCAGTGATCGGTCCGATGGTCGAACCGCAACCCATGTCGCTGCGCACCACAAAGCTCTGCACCGGGACTTCTTCGGCCATGCACAGATGGCGGAAGAAACCGGCGGTTTCACTGTTGGTGGCGTAACGCTGGTTGCTGTTGACCTTGATCACCGGCCCGGCGTTGAGCTTGGGACCGTGATTGGCGTCGTGCTTGTCAGCGTAGTTGGGATGAATGCCGTGGGCGTTATCGGCCGATATCAGCAGCGACTTCTGAATCGTGCGCACGTAGTCTTCGCTGCTCGGCAACAGGCGCTGGACGATCTGCTCGAGCATCGCACCGTCTGCGCCACAAGCAGAAGACGAGCCGACTTCTTCGTGATCGGTGCACACCAGCAGGGCGGTTTCGTCGCTCTCGGTGCTGAGCAGTGCCTGCATCCCGGCGAAACACGACAACAGGTTGTCCAGGCGTGCGCCTGCCAGGAAGTCCCCGTTGAGGCCGACCACGGCGGCGCCCTGGGTGTCGTAGAAACTCAGCTCGTAATCGAGCACCACATCGGCATTGAGTCCGTGTTCGCGGGCCAGTTGGTCGGTCAGCAGCGCCCGGAAGTCCGCTCGCTCGTCACCGGCAACCTGCGCCAGGATGGGCGGCAGTTCGTTTTGCGCGTTGATCGCCCAGCCTTCGTTGGCCGTGCGGTTCAGGTGAATCGCCAGATTGGGAATCACGGCGATCGGCAGTTTGAAGTCGATCAGCTGGCTTTCGACCTTGCCATCGCGGCGGAAAGTGACACGACCGGCCAGCGACAGATCACGATCAAACCAGGGAGCCAGCAAGGCGCCGCCGTAGACTTCGACGCCCAGCTGCCAAAAACCCTGACGTTGCAGTTCCGGTTGCGGCTTGACCCGCAGGCACGGGCTGTCGGTGTGTGCGCCGACCATGCGGATGCCGCCAGTAAGGGGCGACTGGCGACCCATCCGGAAAGCGACGATAGAAGAGTCATTACGGGTGACGAAATAACGGCCCCCGGTTTCTACTGCCCACGTGTCACGTTCGTCCAGCCGCTGAAAGCCTGCGGCTTCGAAGTGTTGCACGAGTGTGGCAGTGGCGTGGAAGGGGGTAGGAGAAGCCTTCAGGAAATCAATGAGGCCTTTGTTCAACTCTGCGCGCATAAATAGCTCCAGACAACAATGGCGCGAGTTTACCGTATTGGATGATTTGCTGCCTTGGGTTGCGCTCATCGCACAGCTCTCGTGCCGATGTGCTGCGTTACACAACGGTTCTACGGTGCCAGTGGGGGTGAGGCTCGACTCAAGTCACCTTTTCGCCCCTCGGCGAGTTACTTTGATGGGGCCAAAGTGAGGCGTCGCAAGGGTGCAAAGGTGACCTGAGCCGAACGCCAATCCACCTGATATCGCAGAACCACTGTGTGACGCGGAGCGTCACGAACTGCATTACCACGCGGAGCGTGGGAACGATAGTCAACGGCATGCCGGCGCGGAGCATCTGCAAGATAGTCAGCGCATCATTCAGATCAGAACGGCGCAGCACACTCGAAGGTCATTCGCTCGCCAGTCCCTGGATGCGTGAAGCTCAGCATGCTGGCATGCAGACACAGACGCGGATAGGCCGCCAGCGCTTCCGGATGCGCGTACAGACCATCACCCAACAGCGGATGCCCGATCGACAGCATGTGCACCCGCAACTGATGCGAGCGGCCAGTGATCGGCGTGAGCTCGACACGACAGTGAGTATCATGCCGCTCGACAACCTTCCAGAACGTCAGCGCGTGTTTGCCACCCTCGTGATCCACCACATGCCGGGGCTTGGTGGGCGGGTCATAGCGCAATGGCAGATCGATACTGCCGCTGTCCAGGGACGGTTGGCCCCAACACAGCGCGGTGTAGGCTTTCTCGGTTTCGCGGTCATGAAACTGACGCGACAGCTCGCGATGCGTATCGGCATCACGGGCCAGCAGAATGATGCCCGAGGTTTCCCAGTCCAGGCGATGGACGATACGCGCTTCGGGGTAACCGTTTTCCTGCAGGCGGGTAATCAGGCAATCCTTGTTATCGTCGGCACGGCCGGGAACGGAAAGCAGCAGGGTAGGCTTATCGATCACCAGAACGGCGGCGTCCTGATGAATGATGCGGATGTTCGACAACGGCATGCAACGGCCTCGAAACGCTAGAAACGCCAACGGCGGCAAGGGCGCAGCCTCCGTAGAAGTGCGCCGATACCGCCGCGAGCGACTGCCTGATCAGCGATCGGGCAGGGTGATATTGAGTTCCAGAATCGAACAGCTGCCCTGGCTTTCCAGAGCGACCTGTACCTGGTCAGACTCGATATTGACGTATTTACGGATCACTTCCACCAGCTCTTTCTGCAGCGCAGGAAGGTAGTCCGGGGTACTGCGTTGGCCGCGTTCGTGAGCAACGATGATCTGTAGACGCTCTTTCGCTACCGAGGCCGTGCTTCCTTTTTTGCGGTCACGAAAGAAGTCAAAAATATTCATTAATTACCCCCGAACAGGCGTTCAAAGAATCCTTTCTTATGCACATCCAGAAACCGGTGCTCAAGTGTTTTGCCCAACAGGCGGTCAACCGCATCGCTGTAGGCCTGACCCGCGTCGCTCTGGTCATCGAGAATGACCGGCACGCCCTGGTTGGAAGCTTTCAGTACAGCCTGGGATTCTGGGATCACGCCGAGCAGGGTAACGGCAAGGATTTCCTTGACGTCTTCCACTCCGAGCATTTCGCCCTTGCTGACGCGCTCAGGGTTGTAGCGGGTCAGCAGCAAGTGTTCCTTGATCGGGTCTTCGCCACGTTCGGCGCGACGCGATTTGCTGGCCAGCAGGCCCAGCATGCGGTCGGAATCGCGCACCGACGAGACTTCAGGGTTGGTCACGACGATGGCTTCGTCGGCGAAGTACATGGCCAGGTGAGCACCGGTTTCGATACCGGCCGGCGAATCGCAGACGATGTATTCGAAGGATTCCTTCAGTTCCATGAGGACTTTTTCAACGCCCTCCTTGGTCAGCGCTTCCTTGTCGCGGGTCTGGCTGGCGGCCAGCACGAACAGGCCTTCGATCTTCTTGTCCTTGATCAGCGCCTGTTGCAGGTTGGCTTCGCCATTGACCACGTTGACGAAGTCATACACGACCCGGCGTTCGCAACCCATGATCAGGTCGAGGTTACGCAGGCCGACGTCGAAGTCGACGATGACTGTCTTGTGGCCGCGCAGTGCGAGACCGGTACCGATGGCGGCGCTGGTGGTGGTCTTGCCCACACCACCCTTGCCGGATGTAACAACGAGAATCTTGGCCAAGGTGTATCACCCCTAGAGGAAAAGGACATTGAGTCCCTGAAGGGCATCTCTTGGCGCCGCGTCCGCCGAAGCATTCTGGAAGTCCTGGGGTCTGATTCCGGAAAGCTAGCACTAAGCTATTACTTTCGACTCATATACCCGCTGAAAAGCAGTGCTTTTCAGAACTTCCTGCCGCCTTCACGACAACTTCGCGACGAATCAGAGATGCTTTGAAAATTGCGGCAGTATCCGTTAAAGACGAATGATGTTCAACACATCACCTGACAAGCTGATCTGGACCGGCGAGCCCCATAACGGGTCCCTGCGCAGGTCCTCGGACACCTTGTATTGTCCGGCAATCGAAATCAGCTCGGCACTCAACTGCTGACAGAAGATGCGTGCCTTGGTATCGCCCTTTATTCCCGCCAGTGCCCTGCCACGCATCGGGCCGTAGACATGGATGTTTCCATCGGCGAGAAGTTCCGCACCGGGACTGACCGGCGCGACCACCACCAGGTCGCCGCCCTGGGCGTAGATCTGCTGACCGCCGCGTACTGGAGCGGTTATCACGCGGGTCGGTTTGATCAGGGGCTCGGGCGGTTTTTCCGGCATTTTTTTCGGTGCTTCGGTTTCAACCGGGTCGATCACGCGTTCACGTGCGCCGGACGGCGGCAGGACCGGGAGGTCGACGGCAATCGCTGCAGCAATGTCTTCGATACGGTTGGCGCGGATCGCCAGGGTGCGCAGGCCGTGCTGGCGACAGATACGCACCAGACCCGGGAGATCCACCGGGCCTTCGTTCGGTGCGAGTTTGTCCAGAGCCAGGATCAATGGCGTATTGCTGAAGAAGTTGGGGGCTTGTGCCACCTTGGCCGCCAACTGCCTGTCGAGCACTTCAAGGTTGGTTCGGGCCAGCTCCATCACGGTGATGGCGAGCATGCTGCCCTTGAGCTGAAATACAGGTTCCGGGTTTTGCGATTCAATCTGGCTCATGGTTGATATACACAACAGCTTGTCGCTAAAAGTGCCGAGACTTATAGCGAGAACGCCCGCGAGCCGCAAGCGGCTAGAACCGTTGTAGAATGCGCGGCCTTTGTTCTGACGGAAGCCCAAATGGATCGCCCGCGCTTTAAAGCCAGTTTCCTTCACCCCCGTTTCTGGCTGCTATGGCTGGGGCTGGGGCTCTTGTGGCTGATTATCCAATTGCCATTTCGCGTTCTGCTGGTCATCGGTCGGGCACTGGGCGCCATCATGTACCGGGTGGCCACTGATCGAAAAAAAATCGCGTCACGCAATCTGGAGCTGTGCTTCCCGCATTTGTCCGCGGCCGAGCGCAAGCGTCTGCTCAAGGCAAACTTCGCCTCCACCGGGATTGCCTTCTTCGAGATGGCCATGAGCTGGTGGTGGTCGAAAAAACGTCTGGCCAGGCTTGCCCACGTCGAAGGGCTCGAGCATTTGCAGAATGCCCAGGAAAAAGGCGAGGGCGTGATTCTGATGGCGCTGCATTTCACCACGCTGGAAATCGGCGCGGCGCTGCTAGGCCAGCAGCACACCATCGACGGCATGTATCGCGAACACAAGAGCCCATTGTTCGACTTCGTCCAGCGTCGCGGACGCGAGCGCCATAACCTTGATTCACTGGCTGTCGAGCGAGACGACGTGCGCGGCATGCTCAAGTTGCTGCGCGCCGGCCGGGCGATCTGGTACGCGCCGGATCAGGACTATGGCGCCAAACAGAGTATTTTTGTGCCGCTGTTCGGCATCCAAGCCGCGACGGTGACCGCCACCAGCAAGTTCGCCCGCCTGGGACGTGCGCAGGTTGTGCCCTTCACTCAGCGGCGTCTGGCAGACGGCAGTGGTTACCGGCTGGTGATTCATCCGCCGCTGGAAAACTTTCCGGGTGAAAGCGACGAAGCCGATTGCCTGCGCATCAATCAATGGGTAGAAAAGGCTGTCACTGAATGCCCGGAACAGTATCTTTGGGCCCATCGACGCTTTAAAAGTCGACCAGCCGGTGAACAGAAGCTATACGAGAAGCATAGATAAAAAGCGTCGTTGATCACTGAGGTCAGTTGTAGATGCAGGATCGCGCATTAACGAGCAGTGCAGTAAGTGGTGTCGAGCCTGTAACAGGGCTGATTTTGTCAGGTGGCGGGGCGCGTGCGGCCTATCAGGTCGGCGTGCTGGCAGGCATTGCCGACCTGCTGCCGCCCGGTTCGCCCAATCCCTTCCCGGTCATCGTCGGTACGTCGGCTGGCGCGATCAATGCCGTCAAGCTGGCCAGTGGCGCGTTGCATTTTCGAATCGCCATCCATCAATTGACCGAATTCTGGCAGTCGTTTCGCAGCCATCAGGTGCTGCGCAGCGACTGGTCCGGAGTGATTCATCAGGCCAGCCGTTTTTTCGGTCGCAGCCTGCTGGGTTTCGGACGCAATATCCCGGTCGCCTTGCTCAACAGTTCGCCCCTGCGTGATCTGCTCAATGAGCGGCTGGACCTGTCCGGAATCGAAGCGGCCATCGACGCCCATCATTTGCGTGCAGTGGCGGTGACGGCCTTCGGTTACGAATCGGGTCAGGCGGTCACGTTCTATCAGGGCCGCGGTACGATCGAACCCTGGCTGCGCCATCGCCGTATCGGCCGTCCGACACAACTGACCGTGGATCACTTGCTCGCCAGCTCAGCCATTCCCTTGCTGTTCGCCCCCGTGATGCTGGACGAGGAATACTTTGGCGACGGGGCCGTGCGTCAGTCGGCACCGATCAGCCCGGCGCTGCACCTGGGCGCCAATCGTGTTCTGGTGGTCGGCGTCAGCGGCAACCCGCGCGGCCTCAAAATAGAAAGACCGGCCCCCCGCGCGCCCCGCGGCGTTCAGCCGAGCCTGGCGCAGATCAGCGGGCACATGCTCAACAGCACCTTCATCGACAATCTGGAAAGCGATATCGAACTGCTGGAACGCTTGAACACCGCCAGTGCGTTGCTGCCCGAGGATCAGGCCCGGCAGCCGGGTATGGAGCCGGTGGAAGTGCTGGTGATTTCGCCGAGCCGTCCGCTGGATGAAATCGCGGCCCGTCACCGTCGCGAACTGCCCCCCGCACTGCGCACGTTTCTGCGCGGGCCGGGCGCGACCAAGAGCAGCGGCGCCAGTGTGCTGAGCTATCTGCTGTTCGAGTCAGGTTATTGCAGCGAATTGATCGAACTGGGTCGTCACGATGCGATTGCTCAGGGTGCGGAACTGAAGCGCTTTTTGCGTCTGACCTGACGTCGCTACGGCAGGGGCGATCCCTGCCGTAGCACGTGCTGTCATCTCACTCTGCGTACTTGCAACTGACCGCACGGCGGACCGCTCAGTTGCTCCCCGGTTTCGAGACTGAACACCGAAAAGTGCAGGGGACAGGTGATCGACCGGCGTTTCTCGTTGACCACTCCATGCTCCAGCCATCCTTCACGATGCGGGCAACTGCTTGGTATCAGGTATTGTTCCTGGCCGATGTTTACGGTGAACGTGTCGGGACGACGAAACTCAGCAGGCTCGTTCAAGGCTGACCTCCTTGTTGAAGTGTTTGAGCCGACGGGCTTTGTCTACCGCCAGGTCGAACGCCAGGTTGGTGATCTCGCGTCCCATGCAGATGCCCCGCCAGGCTTTTACCGGATCCAGATCCCCATTGACGTCCATGGCCTTGAGCAGGCGCTGCCCCTCGATGGCGTGGAAAACGTCGATATGAACGTGCTCTGAATAGTAGGTATGAGCCTTGATCTGCAAGCGCTCGCAAAGCTGCGTGTAGCACTCGAAAAAGAACGGCACCACGGTCTCGAAGTAAGTGATGACTCCGGCGAACCATGACGCATCGTCCGCCCGAATCGCCAGCCAGCAGAACATATTGGGAAAGGTGAAACCGGCGCTGGAGTTGGCATCTACGTAAAACTGCAGGTCCAGCGGCATTTCCAGTTCGCGCAACAGGTCCTGATAGAGCGTGGTATGCGAGCGCTTGAGGTTTCCCGAACCGAACTCGTCGATCATCATGCGCAGCATGGGCATCTGTGCGGGAAGGCTGAGCCTGGGCATCAGGTGATAGAACACCTGTGCTTCGGTCAGACCATCCAGCGCAAACTCCTGAACCAGAATCCTGAATTCGTCGAGGGTCATGTCGTTGGCGACATACTGTGCGCTGGGCGGTACTTCGCTGCTCTCCCGTTCGACCAGCTCGGTCAGCATCCTGCGCAGGCCGGCAAGATCATCAGGCGCATCTGCCGTCATGCTGCGTTCGATGGCATCGTCGATCCAGCGTTGCTCGAACGCCAGAATCTCCGGTGGAATAGGCACCAGCTTTTCGATAAGCGCACGGTTGGCCAGAAACAGTTGCTTGTGCAGGTCTTTCATCAGGCAGCCTCCTCGGTCACGACTCGTTCGCTGTTGATCACGCCCCTGGCTTTGAGCTCGCGCTTGATATGCGCGTACCAGTCCGGGGCATTGAGCAGATAACGCTGGTTAAGCATTGCGACTTCGTCGCTGAGTGCGGGCTGTTGCCGGGTAGCCGCTGTCCGGCACAGCAGCGGTTCCAGATTGGCCAGCGAAACCACATTGCCGTCGGACTCCAGGTCTTTGGCCAGTTGCATTTCCCAGCCGATGAAGTAGTCGACGCCCTCCTGCCGGATGGCATCTACCTGAGCCTGCGGGCGAGACATCGAGGGCGAGTCCTTCAAACCAATGACTCTGGGTAACTGCGCGATGGCCTTGAGGGTGTCGAAGGACTTTTCGTTGCCCGACAGGGCGGCCTCGTTGTACATGAAGATATCCAGGTGCGTCGCGTCATGGATGGTCTGGTAATGCTCGATGATCGCCTGCTGGCTGATACCGGGCGTCAAGGGTGAGGTGAACATCACTGCTCGAGCACCGGCAACCTCAGCCAGGCGGGCAAAGTCCAGCACCTCTTGCGTAGAGTGGCGTTCAATCCCGGCGATGACGCTGCGGTCGCCCGCGTGCCTGAGGGTCAGCCTCAGCATCTGCAGCCATTGCTGACGTGACAGCCGCCAGCCCTCGCCGGAGGTCAGGCACGGAATGTAGCCGTCGACATGCGGCGCGAGGCTGCCCAAAAGGCGTTCGAGACTGGCTTCGCAGACCTGATCCTGCTCGTTCAGAGGCGTTATCAGGGGCACCAGAATGCTCTTACCAGACATGTTGAAAGTCCTCGTTGCGGATCACCATGGCGCAGGACTGGTCATAGAGACGCTGCAGCGTCTCCGGAAACGTCTGTCGTCGAATGGCGCTTTCGAATGGCTGGAGGAAAGGCTGCAGGACTTGCAGGCGCAGCAACTCCAGATCGTGGGTATAAAACGGGATTTCCTGCTCCAGTACCTGAGCCGCCAGCAGTTTCTTGTCGGCTGGCAGGCCCTTGAACTGCGTCTCACCCGCTGCGCGCTGGAGCACTTGTTCGCTATAGCCCTGACGCTGGATCGCCATGTCGGTATGCAAAACATCCATGAACGGGTAATAGGCATCCTGCAAGGCACGGCCTTTTTTCCAGATGATTGCGTCGCAAATACCTATCTGGGCGAAATTCATCTGCACGCTGCTCTCGTAGAACCGGGAGAAGAACCCCAGGGATTTGTCACGCACGCCCGGATCGGCATGGTGCATGCCCATGAAAACGGTCGCATCGATCATCGGCAGGTCGAAGTCAGACATGAACGTTCTCCAGTGCCTGCGCAATTGCCTGAACGGCGGCCTCGAATTCGTCCGGTTTGCGTGCCAGTGCCAGGCGTATGTAGCGCTGGCCTTTTTCCGGCTGGCTCCAGTAGAAATACTTGCCGGGCAGCACGTAGACGTCTGATTGCAGCAGGTAAGCCTGCAAGTCATCGGCGTTTACGCTGGCGGGCAGGATCTCGAACCACGCCACGCTGGTATCGATCATCGGTTGCACATACTTCAAGACCTTGCCCTCAAGACAGGCCCGCGCTTTGCTGCGGTTGATGTCCAGCACCGAGCGCACGGAGTCGAAGTCATCGTCGTTGCTGTCCTCGATGTAACGGGTCACGACGTTGAGGATGAACGGCGAGACATTCAGCAGGACGCTGGTGACGATGCTGTAGATATCGGCGTTGATGTCGCGGCTGGCCATGAGTGTTGCGCATTTGGTGTCCTGCAGGGGCCAGGTCTTGCCAGTGTCTTCCATGACCAGGTACTGAGTGCCGATGTCGTCGAGAATCGCGTAGGCATCCACGCGATGCTTGCCGGCGGCCTTGAAGAACGAGGCGAAACAGAAATCGAGGATCAGCAGCTTGTTGTAGTCCCGGCAGTAGCGGGCCACTTCGACAAACGCGTCCGGCCCCTCGGCAAACAGGCTGGAACCTGTCGGGTTGTTGGGATCGACCAGAAAGATCGCATCCAGTCCGATGGCGGCCTTCTGCAACTTTGCGTACACCTCGGTCGATGACGTGAACAGGCTTTCATCCAGGGCCGACATGGGCACTTCCATGTGTTTCAACAGGTCATGCAGGTTGTCGAAGCAGGGCTCGATCAGCCCGACACTCATGTTCTTTTTGCGCAAATAGGTTGCGGTGATATGCATGGCGATGGACGCTGCGTAGACGAGATAGATTTCGTCGTGGCGCTTCAACGCATGGTGCTGGCCGTGGAAGGTGAAGAAGGCCTGAATGAATGCCTGTTCACTCTGATATTGGGTCTGGTTCTGTGCCCGATACCACAGCTCGGGCAGGCTGGCGACGATCATGCGCTGGGTCTCGCTCTGATCTTGATGCGTGTGGGCATCGGCCAGATTGAAGCGGGTCTTGAGGGCAGAAATTTCGTGTTGAGTAATATCGTCCAGAACAGGAACTGCGCTCAACGTGTCGATACCGGCATATAGACTATTCATACCATTATCCCTGTGGCGTCATTATTGTTTGGGAAGTCGCCGTCCTGGATAGCCAGAACGCTGGAGCAGATTTCCTTATTTTTGGCAAAAATAACACTGTACCTAAGTGCACACTGTTGAGCGTTAGTGTTTCAAAGTGTTGACCTGTTCTTAAGTACAGTAGATTTACTTATTTAAATACGTGATGCTTTACGCTGGTTGCGTCGGGTGGGGTTTATTATGTCGAGCGGGTTTGAATTTCAGGTAGCCAGTTACAGTCAAGTGCCCGTCACGTTGCTGGAAACGCTGTACGCCCTGCGCAAGAAGATCTTTTCGGATCGCCTTGAATGGAAGGTTCGCGTCAGTCATGCGTTCGAGTTCGATGAGTACGACAGTGCCGCTGCGACTTACCTGATAGGCCGCTGGAATGGGGTCCCGCTGGCCGGGCTCCGGCTGATCAATACCTGCGACCCGTACATGCTGGATGGGCCATTTCGCAGCTTTTTCGACTATGCGGCGCCCAGGAATGCTGCCATGGCAGAGTCGAGCCGGTTCTTTGTCGACACGGAGCGTGCCCGGTCGCTGGGTATTCTGCACGCGCCACTGACTGAAATGCTGCTGTTCTCGATGCACAATCACGCAACCTCGGCGGGTCTGCAATCCATCATTACGGTGGTCAGCAAGGCGATGGCGCGGATCGTGCGCAAGTGCGGCTGGGAGTACCATGTTCTGGCAACGGGGGAGGCTTCGCCAGGCGAGACGGTATTGTTGCTGGACATGCCTGTAAACGCCGACAACCATCAACGGCTGCTCGGCAGCATTGCCCTCAGGCACTCTGTCACGGACGGCTTGCTGCGCTGGCCGACACCGCTCGATGCGTCGGTATCGTTGCAGCAAGCACGCATGGACAGCGCAGCCTGAGTCAGACCATTCCCATATTGATGGCTTTGTACACGGCCTGTTTGGCGGTGCGCACTTCGAGTTTGCTGGAAACGTTGGACATGTGAAATTTCACCGTGCGTTCCGAAATGGAAAATATCTCGGCGATTTCGCTGTATGCCTTGCCCATGGCCACCCATTTCAGCACGCCTATCTCGCGGCTGGACAACTTGCACTGCGCGGGTTGCGGAAAGAGTTCGTGGGGCGCCTGGGTCTTGGTCAAACGATCATGGAAGCGGATGAGGCTCATCTGGATATCAGCGGCCTTGTCGCGGATTCGCTGATCGAAGTCAGTCTGTTGCCTGGCATTGCAAAGACTCAGCGCGGCGAAAAGCCCACTGGCATCGTGCAGGGTGAAAGTGGCCCCGGAGGACAGCTGATATTTGGCCGAGCGCTTCAGGAAATCATCGGTTTCGACGCCCTGAATGGCATGCCGGGCTTCTCTCCAGAAAAATGGCGTAATGCTATGCCAAGCATGTTTGATGATGGGATCAATAAGGTGATAGTTGGAGGCAATATACGATTTCAACCACGAATCAGGATAATTGGACAGGATGACCGGTTTGACAGTGCGTGTCTTTGGGCTGGAAAAGTAGGCATAGGTGAAATCGCCAATACGGTGCAGATCGTTTTCAAAGTCTTCAATCAGTTGACGCAGAGGAGCAGGGGCTCCGTTGATCTTTAAGGGCGGGCAGTCAAGTTGGTTGTGCACGGTACGAACCTCCATGTAATACCTTGTTCATTGTTTGTTTGCGGCCTGGCCGTATTCATTATCCTCATTTGTACTTTCAGCCGTACATGAAAACATGGACGGCGTGTGTCTTTTGTTTTTGAACAAGGGCTTGGCCGTTGAAAATAATACGCTCATCGACCTGCCGAGCTGCGAACGCATGTGTGTTCGGGTACTGGCCATCGCCCTACGGTAAGGCGGGCCAGTGATTTTTATTGCGATTGCAATCATATTCTTGGTTCCATCAAGGTGCAAGGATGCTTGTCCGACAGCAAGGAGTAGTGATGAACAGCGCAAATAGCCACTCGTTGGCACCTCAGACCCGATCCGCGGCGTTGGCCTGCATGGAAAAGATTCAGGCGGTTGCGGGGCTTGCGCTGCGTGGGTGCTGTTCGCCCCTGTTTGCGATGGCCGATATCGTCGAGCGCCTGACCAGAGATCCGTCCACCTCGCGGCGGATATCGGTGGTGCGGGCCAGCAAGCACATGTCATGCGGGCAGGAAGGCTTGCTTGCCAGCGCCTGGCCCATGAGATTTGCTGCGCAGGCCGGGGCGGCAGAGTTGCCGCTGATTTACATGACCAGCAGCGAAACGTCCGCCGAGTTGAGCGCGCTGGCGTCGGAGTCGTTCCAGCGGGGCATCTTCTGCAATGACATCGAGACGCTGCCGTCACGCTGGCCCAAGGGGGCTCATCCCTGGTTGCCGCTGTGGCTGCTGTCGAACCGCAAGTGCCAGCCGTTCGATCCTGCGGATGCTGCCGAAGCGCGGGCGATCACACTGCACGCCCTGCACAGTCTGTATGTCGAAGGCCGTAGCGGTTTCTATTACATGGCGTTGCACGACGAATCCAATGAGGAAGTCAGTGAACTGAGTGAGGCTCAGGCGGTGGCGGCTGTGCAAGGCATGTACCGGATTAGCGACGCCGTTTGCAGTCATGAAGGTCGTCGCGTACGCCTTCTGGGGGCGGGCCTGGCGCTGCGCTCGGTACGCCAGGCTGCCTGCCTGCTCCGGGAACACTGGGACGTCGATTGCGAAATCTGGAGCTGCCCCAGCTATACCCGAGTCGCGCGTGATGCCGAAGCCGCGCGACGCTGGAACCGTTTCCACCCCACGCAACCCGCACGATCCTGGCATCTGCGTGATTGCCTTGGCGAAGAGCAGGATGCTGTGGTGGCCGTCACCGGCTACCCGCAGGCCGTGGTTGAACAGCTGCGTGAGCATGTTCCGGGGCGGTTCGTCGGGCTGGGTGCCGATTCCGCGGCCCCGCAGGATACGTCTGCAACCAGTGCGAAGTGGATCGTCATACAGGCCCTGACGGCGCTTGCGGAAGGCGGGCAATTGGGCTACGAGCCGCTGAAACTCGCCTTGCAACGCTATCAATTCGTCTGATGTCAGCCTTTTCCACCGCTTTGCCGGGCGGCCAGCGCGGCACGCTCCAGCGCGTCGGCGAACACGCGGCGCTGCTGGTCGTCGAATTGCGCCAGAAACAGCTCGTCGACTGCCGTTTCGTAAACCTGCCACATCTGTTTGCGCAGGGTCCGGCCCTTGTCGGTGATCGCTGCCACGGCGCCTCGGCCATCGCTGTCGGACCTGTGGCGTGCCACCAGTCCTTCACTTTCGAGTCGGTCGACCAGACGAGTCAGGTTGTAGCGTTCAATGGCCATGACATCGGCCAGTTCATGCATGCGGCGCATGCCTTGCGGGCCGCTTTCAATGCCCCAGAGCGCGTCATACCACGCATAGGGCGGCAGCTCGGCCGCCGCCAGACGTCGTTCGATTTCGCGAATCAGACAGCGGTGTGCCCTGACGAATCTGAACCACGTATCCGGTTCGGCTGACGACATGATTCACCTTTGTCTGAAATTCTTGAGGGTTGCAATAGTAACCGAGCGCGGGATAAATTCCGGTATGTGATTGCAATTGCAATCAGATTTTTCAAGGCAGACGCCTGTCCGGCGTCCACTGCCGCATCACAGTAGGAGGCGACGATGGCACAGCAACCCCGGTTTCTTGACGAGGATCCGCAAGAAACCCGCGAATGGCTCGAATCGATTGAGTCGGTACTCAACACTGAAGGGCGCCCGCGCGCGCACTATCTGATCGATCAGTTGCTGGACTTCGACGTCGCCCAACATGGCGATTTCTACGGTCGGGTCACCACGCCTTACGTCAACACCATTCCCAGTGACCGCCAGCAGCCTTATCCGGGCGACCTTCAGGTTGAAAAACGTATCAACGCGTTCATCCGCTGGAACGCCCTGGTGATGGTGCTGCGTGCCGGTAAACATTCCGGCGTGGGCGGCCATATCGCTTCCTATGCATCTGCTGCCGTGCTCTACGACGTCGGGTTCGACCACTTCTTCCGGGGGCGTACCGAGCAGTTCGCCGGTGACCTTGTTTATATTCAGGGCCATTCTTCGCCAGGCATTTACGGCCGGGCGTATCTGGAAGGTCGTCTGAGCGAGGAGCAACTGGACAACTTCCGTCGCGAAACCGATCGTGACGGCATTTCTTCCTATCCGCACCCGCGCCTGATGCCTGACTTCTGGCAGTTCCCCACCGTCTCCATGGGGCTGGGGCCCATCACCGCGGCGTATCAGGCACGCTTCATGCGCTACCTGGAGAATCGCGGGCTCAAGGAGCATCAAGGACGCAAGGTCTGGGCGTTCCTGGGCGATGGCGAAATGGATCAGCCTGAGTCACAGGCAGCCATTGCTCTGGCCGGGCGCGAGAAACTCGACAACATCATTTTCGTGGTCAACTGCAACCTGCAACGCCTTGACGGGCCGGTACGCGGCAACAGCAAGGTCATCCAGGAGTTCGAAAGTCTGTATCGCGCCGCTGGCTGGAACGTGATCAAGGTGATCTGGGGCGGCGGCTGGGATGCGCTGCTCGAGAAGGACAAGAGCGGGCTGCTGCGTCAGCGCATGATGGAATGCGTGGACGGCGAGTACCAGAACTACAAATCCCAGAATGGCGCCTACGTTCGCGAGCATTTCTTCGGCAAATACCCGGAGTTGCTGGAACTGGTCAGCGACATGAGCGATGACGACATCTGGAAGCTCTCGCGTGGCGGCCACGATCCGGAAAAAGTCTACAACGCCTACGCTGCCGCGATGCGCCACAAGGGTGGGCCGACCGTGATCCTGGCCAAGACCGTCAAAGGTTTCGGCATGGGCGAGGCGGGTGAGGGGCAGAACATCAACCACCAGTTGAAGAAGCTCGGGGCAGAGGCGATCAAGGCCTTCCGCGACCGCTTCTCGCTGGACATCACCGATGACCAGCTGGGCGACATGCCGTACCTGAAACCGGCCGAGGGCAGTACCGAAGCGCTGTACCTCAAGGCCCGCCGGGCTCAACTGGGCGGTTACATTCCGGCCCGTTTCAGTGACGCCGCCACCCTGCAGATTCCGCCGCTCTCGGTGCTGGATACCCAGCTCAAGAACACCGGCGATCGCGGCATATCCACGACCATGGCCTTTGTGCGCATCCTCTCGACGCTGCTCAAGGATCCGAACATCGGCAAACTGATCGTGCCGATCGTGCCGGATGAGTCACGAACCTTCGGTATGGAAAATCTGTTCCGTCAGATCGGTATTCATTCCCACGTCGGTCAGTTGTACACGCCGCAGGATGCAGGGCAGCTGAGCTACTACAAGGAAAGCACCGACGGGCAGATCATGCAGGAAGGGCTGAATGAGTCAGGTGCCATTTCTTCATGGATCGCGGCCAGTACCTCCTACGCCAACCACGGTGTGATGACCGTGCCGTTCTATATCTTCTACTCGATGTTCGGCTTCCAGCGGGTGGGCGATCTTGCCTGGGCTGCGGGCGACGCCAGGGCGCGAGGCTTCCTGCTGGGCGCCACGTCAGGTCGAACCACACTGATGGGCGAGGGGCTGCAGCATGATGACGGGCACAGCCATGTCATGTCGTCGACGATACCTTGCTGCGTGTCTTACGACCCGACGTTTGCCTTCGAGCTGGCGGTGATCATTCAGGACGGCATGCGTCGTATGTTTGCCGAAAATGAGGACATCTATTACTACATCACCTTGCTCAACGAGAACTACCCGCACCCGGATCTGCCCGAAGGCGCCGAGGCCGGCATTCTCAAGGGCATGTACCCGTTGCAGGCCAGTGCATCGATCAATACCGGCAAGCATGTGCAGTTGATGGGCTGCGGGTCGATCCTTCTGGAAGTCATCGCGGCCGCCAGATTGCTCGAAGACGACTTTGGCGTGAGCAGCGAAATCTGGAGCGTCACCAGCCTGACCGAACTGCGTCGTGAAGGCCAGAATGCCGAGCGCTGGAACCTGCTGAATCCCGAGCAGGAGCCGCGTCTGAGTTACGTGGAAAGCTGTCTGGCAGACAGGGAAGGGCCGGTGATCGTGGCGACCGATTACATGAAAATCTTCGCCGACCAGATCCGTCCGTTTGTACCCATGCGCCGTTTCGTGGCACTGGGTACTGACGGCTTTGGCCAGTCCGATACGCGTGAATCACTGCGTCATTTTTTCGAGGTGGACCGTTACTTCGTGACGGTGGCTGCGCTCAAGGCGCTGGCCGATGATGGCAAAGTCGAGCGCAAGGTGGTAGCGCAGGCCATCGAACGTTACAAGATCGACCCAGGCAAGCAGAATCCTGTGCTGGTCTGAGTCGCGCTCGTATCTGCTCTGAAACCGGCAAGGCGATTTGCCTTGCCGGTGAAGGGGCCAGTACAGACGAAGGGGAGTCTGACGGCTTGAACCGGTTTCACGCCGTCAGACGATCTTCCCGGAAGTCACGAATCGCCTGCTCGATCTCTTCCTTGGTGTTCATCACGAAGGGGCCGTATTGCACGATCGGCTCACGCAACGGCTTGCCTGCAATCAGTAACAGCCGCGCACCAGCGGCGCTGCTGATCTGCACCTCACCGCTGTCGGACAGGCGTGCCATTTGGCGTTTACCGATCGGCTGGGTGCTGCCTTCCAGCTCGACACTGCCTTCATAGACGTACAGCAGCACAAGGTGCCCTTCGGGTACGTGCGGGCTGATACGGCTGCCGGCAGGCATATCAAAGTCAAAGTACAACGGCTCGGTGTCCGGGCGCTGTACCGCCCCGGCCTGGCGAATCTGGCCATCGTCGAAATGCCCGGCCAATACCACCACCTGCACACCGGCCTGAGTGGTCACACTCGGAACGTTTTCCGGCTGGATGTCCTGGTAGCTGGCATCGCTCAGCTTGTTCTTGCCCGGCAGGTTCAGCCACAGCTGAAAGCCGCGCATGGTGCCTTCTTCCTGTTCAGGCATTTCGCTGTGAATGATCCCGCGTGCCGCAGTCATCCACTGCACACCGCCGCCCTGCAGAAGGCCGACATTGCCCATATGGTCTTCATGACGCATACGGCCTTCAAGCATGTAGGTCACCGTTTCGAAGCCCCGGTGCGGGTGAGGTGGAAAGCCGGCGATGTAGTCATCCGGCTTGTCCGACCCGAACTCGTCCAGCATCAGAAAAGGGTCGAACTGCTCCACGCCACGCCCGCCAAAAACACGCGTCAGCTTGACGCCCGCGCCATCGGACGCTGGTTGACCCGTTTGAATGGACAGGACTTTACGAAATTGAGTCATGGGAGAGAGAGCACTCCTTATCAGGTGATACGAAGTGTCATGGTATACCTGTTTATTCGATAAATTTATTCGAATGGCAGGACAGAATTATCGTATTAATCGATGGTTAGCACGGTATGGCGCATTGGCGCGGGTTGACTGGCCACCTGCCCGGATGACCTCCGGAGCAGGCTTGAAGTAGGGAATGCTCAGTGCTTGCTGCCCTGTGTCGACATGCTCAGCAGCTGTTTCTCCTGATTCCAGTCGAACGGTTCTTCGTTCTGCTCGGCTTCGTAGCGGCGTTCTTCCAGCGCCTGATACAGCTCGATTTCATCATCCGGCATGAAATGCAGGCAGTCTCCGGCGAAGAACCACAGCAAGTCGCGCGGTACCAGGTGCGCGATTTGCGGGTAGCGCTGGATGACCTGGCAGAGGATGTCCTGACCCAGGTACTGGCTTTCGATGGGATCCTGCGGCAGCAGCTCGACCAGTTCGTCGAAACGCTCCATGAACAGCGCGTGGCTTTCTTCCGGAACCTGCTCGGCCTCGCCCAGCGCGACCAGAATGCTGCGCAGGTGTGCCAGCAGGCCAAGTTGGTGATCGAGAGTGGCGTCGGCCATTGGGTAATCCTCAAATGCAAAAACAGGCGCGAGAGTATAAAGCTCTACGCGCCTGCTGTGTGGTGCGACCTGACTATCAGCGAATCTTGCCGGCTGCCAGGGTCAGCTCTTCCTTGTCGAAATCATCCACATCGATCACCTTGCGGCGGGCTGCCTCGGCGGTACGCAGGGTCTGCGCTTCGTCGGCCTGCAACACACCGATGCGTAGCGCGGCGTCGATGACAGGCTCGCCAGCGTCCGGCTTGACCTGACCACTCTTGATTGCCACTTGCAGCTTCTTGTGCAGCGGATACGCAGCGCTGAGCAGGTCGATGGCCTGTTGCAGTGCGCCGACCGGATCGTCTGCCGATTGCGGGCGATAGCAGCCTGCCAGCAACTCTTCCAGCGTCGGATCGCCCTTGGCGCGGCCCAGTACCTGGGCAACTTCGGCATCCAGTCTGTCCGACGGCCCCTTGTGCCGGCGACCGAACGGGAACACTACGGCACGCAGCACCCCGCCCAGTATGCGGTTGGGAAAGTTGCTGAGGATCTCGTCCATCGCACGTTCCGAATGCCCCAGGCTTTCTTCCATGGCCCAGCGGAACAAGGGGCTCATGTGGTCTGGCGATCCGAGGTCGTGATAACGCTTGAGCGCCGCCGAGGCCAGGTACATATGGCTGAGCACGTCACCCAGGCGGGCCGACAGGCGTTCGCGGCGTTTCAGTTCGCCACCCAGCAGCATCATGCTCAAGTCGGCGAGCATCGCGAACGCGGCTGCCTGGCGGTTAAGCGCGCGGAAGTAGCCCTGGCTGAGGCCGTTGCCCGGCGCTCTTTCGAAATGACCGAAGCCCAGGTTGAGGATGAAGGTGCTGGCGGCATTGCTCACCGCAAAACCGATGTGTTTGAGCAGCAGGCTGTCAAACTCGATCAGCGCCTGCTGTTTGTCCTCACGCCCGGCCAAGGCCATTTCCTTGAGCACGAAAGGATGGCAGCGAATCGCGCCCTGGCCGAAGATCATCAGGTTGCGCGAGAGGATGTTGGCGCCCTCGACGGTGATGAAGATCGGCGCGCCTTGCCAGTTGCGACCCAGGTAATTGTTCGGGCCCATGATGATGCCCTTGCCGCCATGCACGTCCATGGCGTGACCGATACACTCGCGGCCACGCTCTGTCAGGTGGTACTTGAGGATCGCCGAGAGCACCGATGGCTTCTCGCCCAGATCGACCGCATTGGCCGTCAGCATGCGCGCACTGTCCATCAGCCAGGCATTGCCGCCGATACGCGCCAGCGCTTCCTGGATGCCTTCGAATGCCGAGATAGGCACGTTGAACTGCTCACGCACCTTCGCGTACTGGCCAGTAACCAGGCTGGTGTACTTGGCAGCGCCGGTGCCGACGGCCGGCAGCGAGATCGAACGACCCACCGACAGGCAGTTCATCAGCATCATCCAGCCCTTGCCCAGCATCGGCTGACCACCGATCAAGTAGCTCAGCGGGATGAACACGTCCTTGCCCGAATTGGGGCCGTTCATGAACGCTGCGCCCAGAGGCAGGTGACGGCGGCCGATTTCCACGCCGGGCGTCTCGGTCGGAATCAGCGCCAGGCTGATGCCCAGATCTTCTTTTTCGCCGAGCAGGTGCTCAGGGTCGTGGGCCTTGAAAGCCAGACCGAGCAGGGTCGCGACCGGGCCGAGGGTGATGTAGCGTTTTTCCCAGGTCAGGCGCAGGCCGATGACTTCTTCACCCTGCCACTGACCTTTGCAGATGATCCCGGTGTCGGTCATCGCACCTGCATCGGAACCGGCCAGCGGACCGGTCAGCGCGAAGCAGGGAATGTCTTCACCGCGTGCCAGACGTGGCAGGTAATGATTGCGTTGCTCGTCGGTGCCGTAATGCAGCAGCAATTCAGCCGGGCCGAGGGAGTTGGGTACCATCACTGTGGAGGCCAGGTCGCCGCTGCGGGTGGCCAGCTTCATGGCCACCTGAGAGTGGGCGTAGGCGGAGAAGCCCTTGCCACCGAATTCCTTGGGAATGATCAGCGCGAAGAAGCCGTGCGCTTTCATGTGCGCCCAGGCTTCAGGCGGCAGGTCCATGGCCTGGCCGATTTCCCAGTCGCTGACCATCGCGCAGAGTTCTTCGGTCGGCCCGTCGATAAAGGCCTGTTCCTCTTCGGTCAGCTGGACTTTCGGGTAGGCCAGCAGCTTATCCCAGTCCGGGCGACCGCTGAACAGCTCGCCATCCCACCAGACCGTGCCGGCATCGATCGCATCACGCTCGGTTTGCGACATTGGCGGCAGGACTTTTTGAAACCAGCTGAACATCGGCGCAGTGAAATGCTTGCGGCGCAGATCGGGCAGCATTACCGGTATGAACACTGCCAGCCAGAGCAACCAGAACACTGTCAGCAGCCATCCTGGCGCGTGACTGAAAATGCCCATGGCCAGCAGGTAGACAGCTACCACGCCAAGCGCCGGGAGCGGGGCGGTTCGCCGATGAGCCAGCCAGGCAATGCCGACGACCAGCACAACAATCCACAACAACAGCATAAGTATTCCTCCGTGATGACCGCCGCTGTGGCAGCGATCAAGAACTGGTCGCCAGGCAGTGGTGGGGCGACATCGATAGTGACCCCTGGTTGACGAGTAAGTTGCCGCCGCTTCGGGGTAGACTGTGAGCCTTTATTTATCAGCGAGTGCGAGGGGAACGCAATGCTCAAGATCTGGGGGCGGAAGAATTCCAGCAATGTGCGCAAGGCACTCTGGATTGCCGAGGAAGTGGGCGTGCCCTACGAGACGCAGGACGCCGGTGGTGCATTCGGCCTGGTCAACGAAGCGGCCTATCGCGCGAAAAACCCCAACGGCCGGATTCCGATGATCGAAGACGGCGACTTCGTGATGTGGGAGTCCAACGCCATCGTGCGCTATCTGGCCGCCCGCCATGCCCCCGATTCTGATTTATACCCCGCAGACCTGCAGGCCCGCGCCAACGCAGACAAATGGATGGACTGGACCACCTCGACCATCGCCGCGCCGTTCAGCCCGGTGTTCTGGGGCGTGGTGCGCACGCCGGCCGACAAGCAGGACTGGCCAGCCATCGAGCAAGGCATCAAGACGCTGCACAGCCTGCTGCTGGTGGCCGACGAGGCGCTGTTGCGACAGCCCTATCTGTCTGGCGATGCGTTCGGCATGGGCGATATTCCCTTGGGATGCTTTGCCTACGGCTGGTTTGAAATGCCGATTGAACGTCCGCCGCTGCCTCACCTCCAAGCCTGGTATGAGCGTCTCAAGACGCGCCCGGCTTATCGCAAGGCGGTCATGACCCCCCTGACCTGAGCATGTGATGTGAGCAGGTGAAAGGGCTGATCGGGTGCATGTCCGGCGCTCGATATTTACTATTAACAGATGTGTCTGTACTTGAACGGCGCAGCCGAGCACCATTGCGCGGCTGGGTCGTCACGGCAGGCGGCTGGTGACAGTCATCTTCAATTCCTTTTTCTGATGAGTACCTTTCCCGATATGTCTTCCGCTCTGTCCATTCGGCAGTTAACCAAAACCTACGGCAACGGTTTCCAGGCCTTGAATGGCATCGATCTGGACGTCGCCGAAGGTGATTTCTTCGCTTTGCTGGGCCCCAACGGCGCTGGCAAATCCACCACCATCGGCATCATCTCGACACTGGTCAACAAGACCAGCGGTACGGTGAACATCTTTGGCCACGACCTGGATCGCGAGCCTGCTGCGCTCAAGCGTTGCATCGGTGTCGTGCCGCAGGAGTTCAACTTCAACCAGTTCGAGAAGACCCTGGACATCGTCGTCACTCAGGCGGGCTACTACGGCATCCCGGCGAAAATCGCCAAGGAGCGCGCCGAGCAGTACCTGACGCAACTGGGGCTGTGGGAAAAGCGCGATGTGCCTTCACGTTCGCTGTCCGGCGGCATGAAGCGGCGTCTGATGATAGCCCGTGCGCTGATTCACGAGCCGCGCCTGCTGATCCTCGACGAACCCACCGCAGGCGTGGACATCGAGTTGCGCCGTTCGATGTGGACCTTTCTGACCGAGCTGAACAGCAAAGGCATCACCATCATCCTCACCACGCACTATCTGGAAGAGGCTGAACAGCTGTGCCGCAACATCGGCATCATCGACCACGGGGTGATCGTGCAGAACACCGGCATGAAGCAGCTGCTCAGCACGTTGACCGTCGAGACGTTCGTGCTCGATCTCAAGGCCTCCTGGCAAACCGCGCCACAATTGCCCGGTTTCCCTTGCCGCCTGCTCGACAGCCACACCCTGGAAGTGCAGGTCGACAAGAACGTCGGCATCACTGCGCTGTTCAGCCAGTTGGCCTTCCAGAACATCGAAGTCTTGAGCCTGCGTAATAAATCCAATCGCCTTGAGGAGTTGTTTGTGTCCCTGGTGGAAAAAAACCTCGCGAAGGTGGCGGTATGACCGTAGCCAGCGGCGAGTTGCGCCCCAACCTGATTGCCCTGAAAACCATCGTCTACCGTGAAGTGCACCGCTTCATGCGGATCTGGCCGCAGACCCTGCTGCCGCCAGCCATCACCATGGTTCTGTACTTCGTCATCTTCGGTAACCTCATCGGTCGCCAGATCGGTGACATGGGCGGCTTTACCTACATGCAGTACATCGTGCCGGGGCTGATCATGATGTCAGTGATCACCAACTCCTACGGCAACGTGGTGTCGAGCTTCTTCGGTGCCAAGTTTCAGCACTCCATCGAAGAGCTGATGGTGTCGCCGGTCTCGCCGCACACCATTCTGGTCGGTTACACCCTGGGCGGTGTGTTGCGTGGTCTGATGGTCGGTTTCATCGTCACCATGCTGTCGATGTTTTTCACCGACCTGCAAGTGCACCACTTGGGCGTGACCATCCTGGTGGTGGTGCTGACCGCGACGATTTTCTCGCTGCTGGGCTTCATCAATGCTGTGTTTGCGCGCAACTTCGATGACATCTCGATCATTCCGACCTTCGTCCTGACCCCGCTGACCTACCTGGGCGGCGTGTTCTACTCGATCAACCTGTTGCCGCCGTTCTGGCAGACCGTGTCGCTGGCCAACCCGGTCCTGCACATGGTCAATGCCTTCCGTTACGGCATTCTGGGCGTCTCTGACATCAAGATCAGCATCGCTCTGGCGTTCATGATCGTGGCGACCTTCGTGCTGTATATCGGCTGCGCCAGGTTGCTGGTGAGCGGTCGCGGTATGCGTCAGTAACACATTGGCTTTCGACCCGCCAGGCTGGCGGGTCGAGCGTTGGCCGGGACCGGCCGTTCAGATTCTGCAACACACCACCTCTTCCGACATTTCCCCAGTGCACTGATTCTTGAGGCTTTCCGCTGCAAGGAACCGTCATGCGCACAGGGATGATCGCGCTCGCGCTCGGGCTGCTTGCCCTGCGTTTTCTACCGGCGCTGCCGCCGACCTGGCTATTGCTGCTGATGCCGATACTGGCGTTGATGCTGCTGCCGTTCCGTACCTATCCACTGGCGTTGTTCCTGCTCGGTTTCACTTGGGCCTGCGTGTCGGCGCAGTGGGCGCTGAGTGACCGGTTGGCGCCGCGTCTGGATGGTCAGACGCTGTGGGTGCAAGGCAAAGTGGTCGGTTTGCCGAGTGTCGCCGAAGGTGTGGTGCGTTTCGAGCTGGAAGGCGCCTGGTCACGACGCGCCAAGTTGCCCGTACGAATCCGGGTGGCCTGGTACGGCGGCCAGCCGGTGAACAGCGGCGAGCGCTGGCGCATGGCGGTCAAACTCAAGCGACCGTCCGGGCTGGTCAATCCGGATGCTTTCGACTATGAGGCCTGGCTGCTGGCGCAGCGCATCGGTGCGACTGGCACGGTGGTGGATGGTCAGCTATTGGCACCCGCGCGTGCCGCCTGGCGCGACGCGATTCGTCAGCGCCTGCTGGCGGTCGATGCGCAGGGCCGGGAGGGCGGTCTGGCAGCGCTGGTGCTGGGCGATGGATCAGGGCTATCGAGTACCGACTGGCAGGTGTTGCAGGATACCGGCACTGTGCATCTGCTGGTCATTTCCGGCCAGCACATCGGTTTGCTGGCCGGGGTGATTTACGCTTTGGTCGCAGGGCTGGCGCGCTGGGGGCTGTGGCCACGCTCTTTGCCCTGGCTGCCGTGGGCGTGTGCACTGGCGTTCAGCGCTGCACTGGGCTATGGACTGCTGGCCGGTTTCGAGGTGCCAGTCCGGCGCGCCTGTGTGATGGTCGCGATGGTGCTGCTGTGGCGCTTGCGTTTTCGGCACCTGGGCGTGGTCTGGCCCTTGTTGCTGTCCTTCAACGCGGTGCTGATCTTCGAGCCGCTGGTGACGCTGCAGCCGGGTTTCTGGCTGTCCTTCGCGGCGGTCGGCATTCTGATCCTGATTTTCAGCGGGCGTCTCGGCGCCTGGCGCTGGTGGCAGAGCTGGACACGGGCGCAATGGCTGATCGCCGTCGGCTTGTTGCCGATTCTGCTGGCGCTCAACCTGCCGATCAGCCTCAGCGGCCCGTTTGCCAACCTGCTTGCCGTGCCTTGGGTCAGCGTGATCGTCCTGCCTCCGGCATTGCTCGGAACGCTGTTGCTGCCAGTCCCTGTGGTCGGGGAAGGTCTGCTGTGGCTGGCGGGCGGGGCGCTGCAGTGGCTGTTCGTGTTCCTCGGCGCGGTGGCTGCAGCATTGCCGGCCTGGCTGCCCACTGCGGTGCCGGTCTGGGCATGGTGGTTGAGTTTGCTCGGGGCCTTGCTCTTGTTGCTGCCCAAGGGTGTGCCCATGCGTCCGCTGGGCTGGCCGTTGCTGTTGCTGTGCGTTTTTCCGCCGCTCGAATCAGTGACTGAAGGTCAGGTAGACGTGTTGCAACTGGATGTGGGGCAGGGCCTGGCGATTCTCCTGCGCACCCGCAATCACACCCTCCTGTATGACGCAGGTCCGCGTTTCGGTGAGTTCGATATCGGTCAGCGCGTGGTCGTGCCCGCCATGCGCAAGGCGGGTGTTCGCCATCTTGACCTGATGTTGATCAGCCATTCCGACGCAGACCATGCCGGCGGCGCAGCAGCGGTTCATCAGGCCTTTCCGGTGAGCCGGGTGCTGGGCGGCGAGCTGGCCAGACTCGCGCCGCAACTCGACGCCCGATTGTGCGAGAGCGGTGCACGCTGGGAGTGGGATGGCGTGGTGTTTTCCACGTGGCGCTGGGAGCAAGGGCCTAATGGCAATCCAGCCTCCTGCATCCTCAGCGTTGACGCCAGGGGCGAGCGTCTGCTGCTGGCGGGCGATATCGACGTGAGCGCCGAGCGCGCGGCAATCGACAGCGGGTTCGACCTGCGTGCTCACTGGTTGCAGTCGCCACATCACGGCAGCCGGACCTCGTCGTCCAAAGCATTTCTTCGCGCAGTGGCACCGGTTGGCGTGCTGATTTCCCGCGGTCGCAACAATACGTTCGGTCACCCGCACCCGTTGGTCATGGCGCGCTATCGAGGCTTGGGCATCGCCAGTTACGACAGTGCCGAGCTGGGCGCTGTGCGTCTGCAACTGGGTACGTTCGGAGCGCCGCAAGCCGAGCGTGCGCAACGGCGCTTTTGGCGTGATTGAGTGAATGGATATCGATCTCGGCGTTCGGCACTTGGCGACCCTATGGTAGAGTGGCGCCAATTTTTCGAGGGAGTGATCACTGTGTGGGAACTGGTCAAATCTGGCGGCTGGATGATGCTGCCGATTATTCTGAGCTCCATCGCCGCCGCCGGCATCATCATCGAGCGCCTGTGGACGTTGCGTGCCAGCCGTATCACGCCACCGCACCTGCTCGGGCAGGTCTGGCAGTGGATTCAGGAAAAGAAACTGGACGGCGAAAAACTCAAGCAGCTGCGCGCTGACTCGCCGCTGGGTGAAATCCTGGCCGCAGGTCTGGCCAATTCCAGGCATGGTCGCGAGATCATGAAGGAGTGCATCGAAGAAGCCGCCGCCCGGGTCATTCATGAGCTGGAGCGCTACCTCAGCGCACTGGGCTCGATCGCTGCCATGGCGCCGTTGCTTGGTTTGCTGGGCACCGTGCTGGGCATGATCGATATCTTCGGCTCGTTCAACAGCTCCGGGGCCACCGCCAACGCCGGCGTGCTGGCAGGTGGTATTTCCAAGGCGCTGATCTGTACGGCGTCGGGTCTTATCGTCGCGATCCCGGCGATCTTCTTTCATCGCTTTCTGCAGAGCCGCGTTGATGAGCTGGTGGTCGGCATGGAACAACAGGCCATTCGTCTGGTTGAAGTGGTGCAGGGCGACCGCGATGTCGATCTGATCGACGCCAAGATCGATCTCAAGTCGCTGGCCAGAGCGGGCGGGGGCAAGAAGAAGTGAAATTTCGCCGTCGCAGACCCCGGGAAAACATCGACATCAATCTGGTCTCTCTGATTGATGTGGTGTTCATCCTGCTGCTGTTCTTCATTGTGACGACCACCTTCACTCGCGAAACCCAGTTGCGGGTCGATCTGCCACAGGCCGTTACCGGAACGCCGGACGTGGACGCCAGCGCCAAACAGCTGGACATAGCCATCAACGCCGACGGGATTTTCTCGCTGAACAATCAGTTGTTGCCGAAAAACGATCTGGCGACGCTGATCGAGGCGCTGCAGCGCGAGTCGGCGGGCGATACCAGCTTGCCGCTGTCGATCAGCGCCGACGGCAAGACCCCGCACCAGTCGGTCATCACGGCCATGGATGCGGCGGGCAAGCTGGGCTTCAGTCATCTGCGCATGACCACCGTCGAGGCCACACCGGCTAACTGATGGCATTCACTGACCGTTTGCTCGATGCCTGGTACAAGGGCCACCCTGCGCTGACGCTGTTGCGCCCGCTCGAGGGCCTTTACCGGCGTGTCGTAGAGCGCAAACGGGCACGGTTTCTGGCGGGCGAGGGTGATATCTATCGCGCGCCGGTGCCGGTCATCGTGGTGGGTAATATCACCGTCGGTGGCACTGGCAAGACGCCGTTGATTCTCTGGATGATCGAGCACTGCCGCCGTAGCGGCCTGCGTGTCGGTGTGGTCAGCCGTGGTTACGGCGCCAAGCCGCCAAGCCTGCCGTGGCGCGTCCTGCCTGAACAAAGTGCCAGCGAGGCAGGGGACGAGCCCCTGCTCATCGTGCAGCGCTGCGGCGTGCCGCTGATGATCGATCCGGATCGCAGTCGCGCCGTACAGGCCTTGCTCGCTGCCGAACCGCTGGATGTGATTCTTTCCGACGACGGCTTGCAGCACTACCGTCTGGCCCGCGACCTGGAACTGGTGCTGATCGATGCCGCCCGTGGTCTGGGCAATCGCCGTTGTCTGCCGGCCGGGCCATTGCGCGAACCGGTCGAGCGGCTGAGCAGTGTCGACGCCCTGCTTTATAACGGCGCGACGGCTGACAGGGACGATGGCTACGCCTTCAGGCTCAAGCCTTCGGCACTGATCAATCTGCGCAGTGGCGAACGTCAGCCGGTGGATTATTTTCCGGCCGGGCAGGCGCTGCATGCGGTCGCCGGAATCGGCAATCCCCAACGTTTCTTCAATACCCTCGAAGGATTACACTGGCGGCCGGTGACTCACGCATTCGCCGACCATGCTGTCTACAGTGCCGAGGCGCTGACATTTACCCCCGCGCTGCCCTTGGTCATGACCGAAAAGGATGCGGTTAAATGTCGTGCCTTTGCCGCTGATGACTGGTGGTATCTGGCAGTGGATGCAGTACCTTCCGATGCCTTTGTCGGTTGGTTCGACCAGCAACTGCTACGTCTTTCTCCATGATTGCTTCAGGATCTCCTATGGACACCAAACTACTCGATATCCTCGCTTGCCCCGTCTGCAAGGGACCATTGAAGCTCAGCGCCGACAAGACCGAGCTGATCAGCAAGGGCGCAGGTCTTGCCTATCCGGTGCGCGACGGCATCCCGGTGATGCTCGAAAGCGAAGCTCGCACCCTGAGCACCGACGAGCGGCTGGAAAAATGACCGCAGCGTTTACCGTTGTCATTCCCGCGCGCTATGGCTCCAGCCGCTTTCCGGGCAAGCCGCTGAAAACCATTGCCGGCAAACCCATGGTTCAGCTGGTCTGGGAGCAGGCCTGCAAGAGCAGCGCCGAACGCGTGGTGATTGCCACTGACGATGCACGCATTGTCGAAGCCTGTCAGGCTTTTGGTGCCGAAGTGCTGCTGACGCGCAACGATCACAACTCCGGTACCGATCGTCTGGCTGAGGTGGCTGCGCAATTGGGCCTGGCGGCTGACGCGATTGTGGTCAATGTGCAGGGCGACGAGCCGATGATCCCGCCTGCGGTGATCGATCAGGTGGCGTCCAATCTGGCCGCCCATCCCGAAGCCGGCATGTCTACGCTGGCCGAGCCTATCGACGACGTGGCCGCGTTGTTCAACCCCAACATCGTCAAGGTGGCTGCGGACATCAACGGCCTGGCGCTGACGTTCAGCCGGGCTCCCTTGCCGTGGGCACGCGATGCGCTCGCAGCAAACCGCGACCAGTTGCCTGCCGGCGTGCCTTATCGTCGGCACATCGGTATCTACGCCTACCGTGCGGGCTTCCTGCATGACTTCGTCAGTTGGGGGCCGTGCTGGCTGGAAAACACCGAAAGCCTGGAACAATTGCGTGCGCTGTGGAATGGCGTGCGGATTCACGTTGCCGACGCGCTCGAAGCGCCACCCGGTGGCGTCGATACGCCCGAAGACCTAGAGCGCGTAAGGCGCTTGCTGGAGGGTTGATGCGCTTCGTCCAGTGGTCCGGGAAGGCGAGGGTATGACCTTGCAGGTGCAGTCCGCGATTTCCCTCAAGCCGTTCAATACGTTCGGTGTTGATGTGCAAGCCCGGTTATTTGCCGAAGCGCATAGCGATGATGACGTTCG
The DNA here is from genome assembly GCF_020515755.1 of Pseudomonas sp. B20. NCBI lineage: Bacteria > Pseudomonadati > Pseudomonadota > Gammaproteobacteria > Pseudomonadales > Pseudomonadaceae > Pseudomonas > Pseudomonas sp. B20. The sequence continues at coordinate 57,800 of NZ_JAHPJG010000002.1, read as the reverse complement.
CGAGGCGCTGGCTTATTCGGCCGAGCACGATGTGCCACTGCTGGTGATTGGCGGTGGCAGCAACCTGCTGCTCAGCGCTGACGTGCAGTCACTGGTGGTGCGCATGGCCAGCCGCGGCATTCGCATCGTGCACGAGGACTGTCTCGAGTCGATTGTCGAAGCCGAGGCCGGCGAGCCCTGGCATCCGTTCGTGCAGTCCTGTCTGGAGCTGGGGCTGGCGGGGCTGGAAAACCTCAGTCTGATCCCAGGCACCGTTGGCGCGGCACCCATGCAGAACATCGGTGCTTATGGCGTCGAGATCAAGGATGTCTTCCATAGCCTGACTGCGCTGGATCGTGAAACCGGCGAATTGCGCGAGTTTTCTCTGCAGGACTGTGCGTTCGGCTACCGCGACAGCGTGTTCAAGCATCAGGTCGCGCGCTGGTTGATCCTGCGCGTGCGTTTCAAGCTCAGTCGCGTAGCTCGCCTGCACCTCGAATATGGCCCGGTTCGTCAGCGTCTCGACGAGCAGGGTATCGATCAGCCGACGCCGTTCGATGTCAGCCGTGCGATCTGCGCCATTCGCAGCGAAAAGCTGCCTGACCCCGCGGTGCTGGGCAATGCCGGCAGTTTCTTCAAAAACCCGATCATCGCTGCCGAACTGTACGCGACGATCAAACAGCGGCACCCAGGCGTGGTCGGCTACCCGCAGGACGATGGCCGGGTGAAGCTGGCGGCCGGGTGGCTGATCGAGCAGGCGGGCTGGAAGGGGTATCGCGATGGTGATGCTGGCGTGCACAAGCTCCAGTCGCTGGTGCTGGTCAACTATGGGCAGGCCAGTGGCTTGCAGTTGCTAAGTCTGGCGCGCCGTATCCAGACCGACATCGCCGAACGTTTTGGTGTCGAGCTGGAGATGGAGCCGAACCTCTACTGATAGCCTGGAAAGGGTCTCTTGTGGGGGGGGCTCGCTCGCGAAGAGATCAGATCAAGCGCCGCGTATTGAAGATGAGCGCGGTGCAGTCCTCAATCAACGGACATGAAAAAGCCCCGCCTGTTTGCACAGGCGGGGCTTTTTCATGGGCCGGGATTAGACGAGGGGTTTAGGCTCGTTTTCTTTCTCGGCTTCATGTTGCGGTTTAACTGCTGGTTGCTCAGTTGCCGCTTCTTCGGTCTTTTCCTCGGCTGCCTGTGAAGGCTGTGCCGATTCTGCTTCAGCGGCAGCAGGTGCTGCCTCGACGACCGGAGCGCTGGCAGCAGCGGCTTCCTGTTGACGACGTGCTTCTTCTTCACGCTTGCGGCGACGAACTTCACGAGGATCGTTCGGTGCGCGGCCTGTGCTGCTGACCACTGGTGCAGGCGCTGCTTCTTCAGCCGCAGGTGCCTGCTCTTGTGGGGCAGGTGCCTGTTCTTCAACGACCGGCTGAGGCGCGACGTAAGGAGCAGGCTCCTCTTTCAGCGCTACCGGCTCGACGACAGCAGCAGGTGCAGGCGTTGGCAGTTCGGATGATTCAGTGGCTGGCACTTCCTCATGAGCCGCTGCTTCGACCGGCGCCTGTGGTGCTGGCTCTGGCGTCGGCTTGAACGGCACTACGCGTTCTGCGTGAGGTGCTTCGAACAGTTCGGACTGTGCAGCAATGGCAGGTGCTTCGACCGCTGCCGGCTGAACTTCAACCTCTGGAGCAGGCTGTGCTACAGGAGCATCGTCTGCCACAGGGGCTTCAACGGCAGGTGCTTCGACAGTCGGCTCGGCAACGGTCTGTGCTTTTTCGGCAACCGGTGCTTCGGTGGCTGGCGTTTCAGCTACTGGCGTTTCAGTCACGGGCGCTTCAGTCGCAGATGCTTCGGCAGCAGGTGCCTGATGCACCGGCTCGGCGTCTGCAGCGGCTGCGTTGCTGTTGGCGCGTTCGGCCTGCTGATGCGCGTCGGCTTCGGCAGGCGCGCTGATCACGCTGCTGGCAGCGGAAGCTGCAGCGGTGAAGCCCAGACCCGCCGACAGGTCGGTGGCGCTGCCTTCTTCTTCGTTGCCGTTCTCTTCGGAGCCTTCGATCACGTTGCCATTGGCATCGCGCTGACGCTCACGACGATTGCTGCGACGACGCTGGCCACGCGAGCGGCGGCGAGGGCGGTCGCCTTCGCTACCGTCGTTGCCTTCCTGGTTCTCGTCGTTGGTCTGCTCTTCGTTGAGCAACACTTCCTCTTCTTCGCTCACTGCAGCCGCGGCCTGTTCGGCGCGTGGTTGACGTTCTTCACGAGGTGCGCGCGGCTGGCGCTCTTCGCGTGGTGCGCGTTCAGGACGCTCCTCACGAGCGAGGCTCACCGCCGGGGCGGCATCCAGAGGCTCGCGCAGTTCGCGAACCGGACGATCTTCGCGCGCTTCACGTGGCTTGCGTTCGCGGGTGGTACGGGCTGGACGCTCTTCGCGCGGTGCCGACTCTTCGCGGGCTTCACGCGGTTCGCGAACGGTGCGCTCTTCACGAGGTGCACGTTCCTCACGCGGAGCACGCTCTTCGCGAGGTGCGCGCTCTGCACGTTCTTCGCGGGGGGCGCGTTCTTCACGAGGCTTGCGCTCTTCGTCGCGGCGATTGTTGCGGCCACGGCTCTGCTGGCGGCCGTTGCGGCGTTCTTCGTTGCGGGCTGGACGCTGTTCTGCAACAGGCTTTTCAACCACGACCGGAGCGACAGGCTCTTCCTTGGTCGCGAACAGGCTGACCAGGGATTTCACCAGACCCTTGAACAGGCTTGGCTCGTGAGCGACAGGTGCCGGTGCAGGCGTTGGTGCAGGGGCCGCGGCTTCTACCGGGACCGGCGCATTGGCACGGGCCGGGGCAGTCTTGACGGCTGCTTCCTGACGAACCAGGGTGCGGGTTGCGGCGGCCAGTGGTGCAATTTCTTCCACTTCGGCAGCGGCAGCAGCGATTTCGTAGCTGGTCTGGCTGCTGTGCGCTTCAGGGCTGTCATCACGCAGACGCTGAACTTCGAAGTGCGGCGTTTCCAGCTGATCGTTCGGCAGAATGATGATGCGGGCACGGGTGCGCAGTTCGATCTTGGTGATCGAGTTGCGTTTTTCGTTGAGCAGGAAGGCCGCGACCGGGATTGGCACCTGAGCGCGAACTTCGGCAGTACGGTCTTTCAGGGCTTCTTCTTCGATCAGGCGCAGGATGGCCAGCGACAGCGATTCAACATCACGGATGATGCCGGTGCCGTTGCAGCGAGGGCAGACGATGCCGCTGCTTTCGCCCAGCGATGGACGCAGGCGCTGACGGGACATTTCCAGCAGGCCGAAGCGCGAAATACGACCGATCTGCACGCGGGCACGGTCGGCTTCCAGGCTTTCACGGACTTTTTCTTCCACGGCGCGCTGGTTCTTGGCCGGCGTCATGTCGATGAAGTCGATGACGATCAGGCCGCCGATGTCACGCAGACGCAGTTGACGGGCGATTTCCTCAGCCGCTTCAAGGTTGGTCTGCAGGGCGGTTTCTTCGATGTCGCTGCCTTTGGTAGCGCGCGCCGAGTTGATGTCGATGGACACCAGGGCTTCGGTCGGATCGATGACGATGGAGCCACCGGAAGGCAGTTCGACAACACGCTGGAAGGCGGTTTCGATCTGGCTTTCGATCTGGAAGCGGTTGAACAGCGGAACGCTGTCTTCGTACAGCTTGATCTTGCTGGCGTACTGCGGCATCACCTGACGGATGAAGGTCAGTGCTTCTTCCTGGGCTTCGATGCTGTCGATCAGGACTTCACCGATATCCTGACGCAGGTAGTCACGGATGGCGCGGATGATGACGTTGCTTTCCTGGTAGATCAGGAAAGGAGCGGAGCGATCGAGGGACGCTTCCTTGATGGCGGTCCACAGTTGCAGCAGGTAATCGAGGTCCCACTGCATCTCTTCGCTGCTGCGGCCCAGGCCGGCAGTACGAACGATCAGACCCATGTCGGCGGGTGCGATCAGGCCGTTGAGGGCTTCACGCAGTTCGTTGCGCTCTTCGCCTTCGATACGACGCGAGATGCCGCCGGCACGAGGGTTGTTCGGCATCAGAACGAGATAGCGGCCTGCGAGGCTGATGAAAGTGGTCAGGGCTGCGCCCTTGTTGCCACGTTCCTCTTTCTCGACCTGAACGATGACTTCCTGGCCTTCGCTCAGGACGTCCTTGATGTTGACGCGGCCTTCAGGGGCTTTCTTGAAGTACTCGCGGGAGATTTCCTTGAGGGGCAGGAAGCCATGGCGCTCAGAGCCGAAATCGACAAAGGCAGCCTCGAGGCTGGGTTCGATGCGAGTGATTCGGCCTTTATAGATGTTGGCCTTCTTCTGCTCGCGTGCACCTGACTCGATGTCCAGGTCGTAGAGGCGCTGGCCGTCTACCAGTGCAACACGCAACTCTTCGGGTTGAGTTGCGTTAATCAGCATTCTTTTCATGTAGTACCGTCGGTTTCCGGGCTGCCGGAAACGGCGTTCGGCACACACGACTTCTCACGGTCGGTGTCAGGGCACGTCAGGAGTGGTTGGACACTCCAGTGTCTAGCGAGGTCCTCGCCCAGAGGGGGCGGAGGGTCGCGACGACGTTTCCTGCTTGCTGTGGTGGCATAAGACACCCCTTTCAGCAAAAGCTTTGTCAGGAGGAGGAATCGACCATCGGTAGCGGACGAGATGAAGCGTCTAGAACAAGCCTTGTGCTACACAGTCCGATGGTTGTGCGTCTCCACCCTACACGTATCCCTGATAATTCGGGTGCTGCCGCGCGCAGAATCCGCAGCGGGTTGGCATTTACCGCGACCTTCGATAGGGAAGGTCGCGCATCATGGCTTGAGGCGTTGTTCCCGAAGCATTCGCTCGTAGCGTCTGAAAGCGACTGCACTTTGTGAACTGGCCATGAACTGTCCGCACTGGCCGCGAGCTGTCTGCTCTGCTGTCAGGCGTGTTTCCGGCCTCATGTCACCTGCGCTTGTTACGTTTTCAGCGTGCTCCGTTGTCACCGAACACTGCGTAGGACGGCCTCCCGTCCTTGTGAATTGCGTTGGTCAGGGCCGGTTGTCAACCGTTGGTCCGCTGTCCGGCCGCTTTTGGCGGCGTTCGCGACTATAGCAGCAATCATTAAGTGCTTCAAATCCATAAAAAATTGTTATCATTTGCGGCATGACGAATATTGCCCCTCCAACCCCCGGCGTCCAGCTGGTTGAGGTTGCCCCGGAACTTGCCGGTCAACGCATCGATAACTTTCTGATCACTTATCTCAAGGGTGTGCCCAAAACCTTGATTTACCGCATTTTGCGCAAAGGCGAAGTGCGTGTGAACAAGGGGCGGATCAAGCCGGAGTACAAGTTGCAGGCAGGCGATATCGTGCGCATTCCTCCTGTGCGCGTGCCTGAGCGCGACGAGCCTGTGCCGGTCGCGCAGGCACTGTTGCAGCGTCTCGAAGCTGCGATCGTCTATGAAGACAAGGCGCTTATCGTGCTCAACAAGCCGGCAGGTATCGCCGTGCATGGCGGCAGCGGCCTGAGCTTTGGCGTGATCGAAGCGTTCCGCCAGCTGCGCCCGGATGCCAAGGAGCTCGAGCTGGTGCACCGTCTCGATCGCGACACGTCCGGTCTGCTGATGATCGCCAAGAAGCGCAGCATGCTGCGTCATCTGCACGAAGCCCTGCGCGGCGACGGCGTCGACAAGCGCTACATGGCGCTGGTCCGCGGTAACTGGGCAGCGGCGTTGAAGCAGGTGCGTGCACCGCTGATGAAAAGCAACCTGCGCTCCGGCGAGCGCATGGTCGAAGTGAATGAAGAGGGCAAGGAAGCCCTGACGATTTTCAAGGTGCTGCGTCGTTTCGGCGACTTTGCCACCATGGTCGAAGCCAAGCCGGTCACCGGGCGTACTCACCAGATTCGTGTGCACACCTTGCATGCGGGTCATGCCATTGCAGGTGACACCAAGTACGGTGACGAGAATTTCAGTCGCGAAATTCGCGATCTGGGCGGCAAGCGTCTGTTTCTGCACGCCTACATGCTGACGGTGCCGATGCCCGATGGCAGCAAACTTAATGTGCAGGCGCCTGTCGATGACATGTGGGCCAAAACAGTGGAGCGTCTGTGTGCGCCGTGATTACGATCTGTTGATTTTCGACTGGGACGGCACATTGGCCGACTCGGTCGGGCGCATCGTCCTGTCCATGCGCACAGCGGCCATCGAGACCGACCTCGAAGTTCGCGACGATACGGCGATCAAGGGGATTATCGGCCTGGGGTTGCCCGAGGCGATTCGAACCCTGTATCCGCAGATCAGCGGCAATCAACTGATCGATTTTCGGCAGCACTACGCGGACAGTTACATGGCGATGGATAACGTGCCGTCGCCGCTGTTCGACGGTGTGGTGGAATCGATACAGGCGTTTCGCGAGGACGGCTATCGTCTGGCGGTCGCTACCGGCAAGGCGCGTCGCGGGCTTGATCGTGTGCTGAAGGCCAATGGCTGGCAGGATTACTTCGATGCTACCCGGGCGGCCGACGAGACCGCCAGCAAGCCTGATCCGCTGATGTTGTACGAGATCATGGCGCACTGTGGTGTTGCGCCGCAGCGTTCGCTGATGATTGGCGATGCTTCGTTCGATCTGCTGATGGCTCGCAATGCGGGTATGGATTCGGTTGCGGTGGGCTATGGCGCTCAGCCACTGGAGTCGCTGCGTCAGTTCGAACCGCGGCTGGCTATCGAGCATTTTTCCGAGCTGCGCACCTGGTTGAACGGGCGCAGCGTCTAGTTTTCGGGTTGGAGTGATTGGAACATGTCTGACGAATGGAAGGCACCCGTTTCGCAAAGCGCGGACGAGGGCAGCAATGGCAGGGAAGAGGCAAAAAGCTGGAAGCTTCTTGAAAAGACGCTACTGGCCAGTGTTCAGGAGCAGCGCCGGGCGCGTCGCTGGGGGATCTTTTTCAAGCTGCTGGCGTTCGCGTTCCTGTTTGTTGCAGTGATCGTCCCGATGCTGGATTTCGAGGGCGGTACTTCGCGCCGTTCCAGCCACACTGCGCTGATCGATGTGCAGGGTGTGATTGCCGACAAGGAAGCGGCCAGTGCCGAGAACATTGTCACTGCGCTGCAGAAGGCCTTCGAGGATGAAAAGACCAAGGGTGTCATTCTGCGTATCAACAGCCCGGGCGGCAGTCCGGTGCAGTCGGGCTATGTCTACGACGAAATCCGGCGTTTGCGCGCGGCGAAGCCTGACATCAAGGTGTATGCGGTTATTACTGATCTTGGTGCTTCGGGGGCTTATTACATCGCCAGTGCCGCTGATCAGATCTATGCCGACAAGGCCAGTCTGGTGGGGTCGATCGGTGTGACGGCAGCAGGTTTCGGTTTTGTCGGTGCCATGGACAAGCTCGGTGTTGACCGTCGTACCTATACCTCCGGCGAGCACAAGGCCTTCCTTGACCCGTTCCAGCCGCAGAAGGCTGATGAAACGCAGTTCTGGCAGGGTGTGCTGGACACGACTCATCGCCAGTTCATTGCCAGTGTCAAACAGGGTCGTGGCGACCGGCTGAAGGACAAGGATCACCCGGAACTGTTCTCCGGGCTGATCTGGACCGGCGAGCAGGCTGTTGCGCTGGGTCTGGTGGATGGTCTGGGCAGTGCAAGTTATGTTGCGCGGGATGTGATCAAGGAAAAGGACATCGTCGAGTACACCGTCGAAGAGTCGCCTTTCGATCGCTTTTCGAAAAAGCTGGGCACCAGTATCGCCGAGCGAATTGCCATGCTGGTCGGTTTCAACGGCCCAAGCCTGCGTTGATGGCTTGATGTAGGCATAAAGAACCCGGCCAATGGCCGGGTTCTTTATATGTAAGGGTCAGGGTACGCGGACGCCTTCCTTTATAAGCATGTCCACCAGGCGTATCAGCGGCAGGCCGATCAGGCTGGTCGCGTCGCTGCCTTCGGTGCTGCGAAACAGGCTGACGCCAAGGCCTTCTGCCTTGAAGCTGCCAGCGCAGTCATAGGGCTGTTCGGCATGCAGATAGCGTTCGATGCTGGCCCGGTCGAGTTCGCGCATGTGCACAGTAAAAGGCACGCAGTCGACCTGGCACTCGCCAGTCGAGCTATTGAGCAGGGCCAGGCCGGTCAGGAAGGTCACGCTTTTGCCGCTCGCTGCCGTCAGCTGTTCCAGTGCGCGCTCGAAGCTGTGTGGTTTGCCCAGGACCTGTTCGTCAAGGACGGCGACCTGGTCGGAGCCGATGATCAGGTGCTGTGGATGCTCGGCGGCGAGCGCTTGGGCTTTCTCTCGGGCAAGGCGCTGTACGAGGTCGAATGCGGCCTCGTTCGGTCGCCGGCTTTCATCGATATCCGGAGACCTGCAGGTGAATGGCAGGCGCAGGCGGGCGAGCAGTTCGCGGCGGTATGAGGAGCTGGAAGCGAGGAGCAGGGATGGCATGCGGTTCTCCGTAGGCTGAGCGTTGATTCTAAAGAGTGGCCGGAGTGACGAACAGGCCTGAATTTCCTTTGACATGCCCGGGGGGCATCCCTAGAATGCTGCGCCTATGTTGAATGACCCGATTCCATCTCACGTTGACCCGCGCAAATTGTCCGATCGCGGCACTACCCTTCAGGGTGAAGTGCTGCTGGGCGATCTGAAGAGACTCTGCGACCCGCTTGCCGACACTGTCGGTACGGTGCAGGCGAAATTCGTTTTTGAGCGTGACGAACGCCGTTCTGTGGTTATCCACAGTTCGATAGACGTCCCGGTCAAGATGGTTTGCCAGCGTTGTCTTGAGCTGGTGACCCTGCCGATCCACAGCGAATGCAGTTACGTTGTGGTGAAGGAGGGTGCGAATACCCAGTCGTTACCGAAAGGTTATGACGTGCTGGAACTGGGCGAAGATCCTTTGGATCTGCTGGCATTGATCGAGGAGGAGCTATTGCTCGCCTTGCCCATTGTGCCTGCTCATCATCCTGAAGAATGCCAGCAACCGGCGGGTCTCGATGAGCCCGAACCGAGCGTGGACGAGGTAACGCGGTCCAACCCGTTCAGTGTATTGGCGCAGTTAAAGCGTGACCCAAACGTTTAGGAGTTAATCAATTATGGCTGTTCAGCAGAACAAAAAATCCCGCTCTGCCCGTGACATGCGTCGTTCGCACGACGCTCTTGAGGCAAGCACTCTGTCGGTAGAAAAGACCACTGGTGAAATTCACCTGCGTCACCACGTATCGCCAGAAGGCGTATACCGTGGTCGTAAAGTGATCGACAAGGGCGCTGACGAGTAATTTCTTGTCCGCTCCGATCATCGCGATCGACGCAATGGGCGGGGACTTCGGTCCCCGCAACATTGTTCAGGCAAGCCTCGCGTGCCTGACAGCTACTCCCTCGCTTCACCTGGTCCTTGTCGGCCAAGCCTCCCTTATTGAAGAACTCGTCTCTGCTCATGAAGCCGTGGATCGTTCGCGCCTGCGTGTCATTCATGCCAGTGAAGCGATTGCGATGGACGAGCGTCCGTCTCAGGCGTTGCGTGGCAAGCCTGACTCTTCCATGCGCGTTGCTCTCGAGCTGGTGGCCAGCGGTCAGGCCCAGGCATGTGTCAGTGCCGGCAATACCGGGGCGCTGATGGCGCTTTCCCGGTTCGTGCTCAAAACCTTGCCAGGGATTGATCGCCCGGCAATGATCGCAGCCATTCCCACTCGCTCCGGTCATTGCCAGCTGCTGGACCTGGGGGCGAACGTCGATTGCAGCGCCGAGGCGCTTTATCAGTTTGCAGTGATGGGCTCGGTGCTTGCCGAGATCCTCGGTGTCGCAACGCCCAGAGTGGCCTTGCTCAATGTGGGCACTGAAGACATCAAGGGCAATCAGCAGGTCAAGCGTGCTGCCGGTCTTTTGCAGTCTGCCTCGGGGCTTAACTACATTGGCTATGTCGAAGGCGACGGGTTGTACAGGGGAGAGGCTGACGTGGTGGTGTGTGATGGTTTCGTCGGCAATGTATTGCTCAAGTCGAGTGAGGGGCTGGCGACCATGATTGCTGCCAGAATCGAGACGCTGTTCCAGCGCAATCTGCTCAGCAGGGCGGTCGGCGCGCTGGCGTTGCCCTTGCTGAAGCGCTTGCAGACCGACCTGGCGCCCGCCCGTCATAATGGCGCGAGCCTGCTCGGGTTGCAGGGGGTCGTGGTGAAAAGCCATGGCTCTGCCAGTGTTTCAGGCTTTCAGAGTGCGATTCATCGAGCGCTCGTCGAGTCCCGTGAAAACCTGCCACAGCGTTTGAAGGGGCGGCTTGAAACGATGTTCCAGGACGACCGAAGCTGAAAATGTGACGCATCAGACTGGTCAGTCATCCAACCGATCAGTCATATACATTAGAATTCCCGCGTTCGGCCTGTCCGGACGCCCATTTTGGCGACAATAATTCAGAGGCTTGTCAAATGTCTGCATCCCTCGCATTCGTCTTTCCGGGTCAAGGATCGCAATCGCTCGGTATGCTCGCCGAGCAAGGCGCGCAACATCCGCTGATCCTCGACACTTTCGAGCAGGCTTCCGAAGCCCTCGGCTATGACCTGTGGGCATTGACTCAGAACGGTCCTGCCGAGCTGCTCAACCAGACCGACAAGACCCAGCCGGCCATTTTGACCGCTTCGGTTGCCTTGTGGCATGTGTGGCTGGCCGAGGGCGGTGCGGTTCCTGCGTTCGTCGCCGGTCACAGTCTGGGTGAATACAGTGCACTGGTAGCCGCGCAAAGCCTGAGCCTGGCCGACGCCGTGAAGCTTGTCGAGCGTCGCGGCCAGTTGATGCAGGAAGCGGTACCAGCGGGTCAGGGTGGCATGGCCGCCATTCTGGGGCTCGATGATGCCGACGTTATCGCAGCCTGCGCCGAAGCGGCACAGGGTGAGGTCGTCAGTGCCGTGAATTTCAACTCGCCGGGCCAGGTGGTGATTGCCGGTTCCGCCGAGGCTGTCAAGCGTGCCATGGAGCTGTGCAAGGCCCGTGGCGCCAAGCGCGCTTTGCCATTGCCGGTCAGCGTGCCATCGCACTGCGAACTGATGCGCCCGGCCGCCGAGCGCTTCGCCGAGGCCGTTGAAGCCATCGAATGGCAAGCGCCGGAAATTGCGCTGGTACAGAACGTCAGCGCCAGTGCCGTCAGTGATCTGGCGACGCTCAAGCGTGATTTGCTGGAGCAGTTGTACAAGCCGGTACGCTGGGTCGAATCCATTCAATGCCTGGCCAGTCGCGGTGCGACCCAGCTTGTGGAGTGCGGTCCGGGCAAAGTGCTGGCCGGTCTGAACAAGCGTTGCGCCGACGGCGTGATGACCTACAACCTTGATACCCCGGACGCCTTTGCCGCCGCGCGCGCGGCACTGGCCTGATTAGGAGAAGCCTGCATGAGCCTTCAAGGTAAAGTGGCACTGGTAACCGGTGCAAGTCGCGGCATTGGTCAAGCCATTGCTCTGGAATTGGGACGCAACGGTGCTGTTGTCGTGGGGACCGCGACGTCAGAGTCCGGTGCCGAGCGCATCAGCGCGACGTTCAAGGAAAACGGCATCGAAGGCTTTGGCCTGATGCTGGATGTCTGCGATGCCGAGTCTGTGAATTCGGTTCTGTCCACCATTCAGGAACGCGTTGGCGCACCGTTGATTCTGGTCAATAACGCCGGTATCACCCGTGATAACCTGATGATGCGCATGAAAGATGACGAATGGTATGACGTCGTCAACACCAATCTGAACAGCCTTTTCCGTCTTTCCAAGGGCGTTCTGCGTGGCATGACCAAAGCGCGTTGGGGGCGTATTATCAGCATTGGTTCGGTTGTGGGTGCCATGGGCAACGCCGGTCAAGTAAACTATGCTTCCGCGAAGGCCGGTCTGGAAGGCTTCAGTCGGGCTCTGGCCCGTGAAGTGGGCTCGCGGGCGGTCACCGTGAATTCGGTGGCACCGGGTTTTATCGATACCGACATGACGCGTGAGCTGCCTGAGGCTCAGCGTGAGTCACTGATTACCCAGATACCCCTGGGCCGTTTGGGGCAAGCCGAAGAGATTGCGCACGTAGTCGCTTTTCTTGCGTCCGAAGGCGCAGGCTACGTTACCGGGGCCACAATCCCTGTTAACGGCGGCATGTACATGAGCTAATGTGACGACCTGTTTCAAAAAAATGTCATACGAGCTGTCTAAAATCCGTTATAAAGCTGCAATCTATGAATGGGCAAAGGTACGGTTGGGCATAAGGGGAGAGCGTTAAGCTTGAAATTCGCAAAACCTCTTCTATACACTTACCCACTGGCCAGATGCCTGAACATTTCCACTAGGAGTTAAAACTAGGTATGAGCACCATCGAAGAGCGCGTCAAGAAAATCGTTGCAGAGCAACTTGGCGTCAAACAAGAAGAGGTTGTCAACACTGCTTCTTTCGTTGAGGACCTGGGCGCTGACTCCCTGGACACCGTCGAGCTGGTAATGGCTCTGGAAGAGGAATTCGAGACCGAAATCCCTGACGAAGAAGCGGAAAAGATCACTACCGTTCAAGCAGCAATCGACTACGTCACTAGCCATCAGGCTTAAGATTTGTAATCGCTGACTGCTGTCACGGGAAAACCGCACTGCTTTAACCGGCGTGCGGTTTTTTCTTTAAAAAACGCTGTGATTGTTCCGTAAACAAGAGAGAAGGAGAGTCCTGTGTCGCGTAGACGCGTCGTGGTCACCGGGATGGGCATGCTTTCGCCACTGGGCAATGACGTGCCCAGCAGTTGGCAAGGCATTCTGGCGGGCCGCAGTGGCATTGGCCTTATCGAGCACACGGACTTGTCAGCCTTCACCACCCGCTTCGGCGGCTCGGTCAAGGGTTTCAACGTCGAAGAATACCTCGCGCCCAAAGAAGCGCGCCGCCTCGATCTCTTTATTCAGTATGGCCTCGCGGCCAGCTTTCAGGCCGTGCGTAATGCAGGCCTTGAAGTCACTGATGCAAACCGTGAGCGCATCGGCGTTGCCATGGGTTCGGGCATCGGTGGTCTGACCAATATCGAAAACAGCAGTCGCCTGCTGCACGAGCAAGGTCCGGGGCGGATATCACCGTTCTTCGTTCCTGGCTCGATCATCAATATGATTTCCGGTTTCCTGTCGATCCATCTGGGCGCACAGGGACCCAATTACTCCATCGCGACGGCTTGCACGACTGCAACCCACTGCATCGGCATGGCGGCTCGCAACATCGCCTATGACGAAGCGGACGTGATGATCGCCGGCGGCGCTGAAATGGCCGCCTGTGGGCTCGGTCTGGGTGGCTTCGGTGCAGCGCGTGCACTGTCGACCCGCAACGATGACCCGACCCGCGCCAGTCGCCCCTGGGACAAGGGCCGTGATGGCTTCGTCCTGTCCGACGGTGCCGGTGCCATGGTGCTCGAAGAGCTCGAGCACGCCAAGGCGCGTGGCGCGACCATTTATGCAGAGCTGGTCGGGTTCGGCATGAGCGGCGACGCTTATCACATGACCTCGCCACCTGATGACGGCGCCGGTGCTGCACGCTGCATCGTCAATGCGTTGCGTGATGCCAAGGTCAATCCCGATCAGGTGCAGTACATCAACGCACACGGTACGTCGACGCCTGCAGGCGATCTGGCCGAGGCTTCTGCGATCAAGTCGGTATTCGGTGATCACGCCTACAAGCTGGCAGTCAGTTCGACCAAGTCGATGACCGGCCACCTGCTGGGCGCCGCCGGTGCTGTCGAAGCGATCTTCAGCGTCCTGGCAATGGTTGATCAGGTGGCTCCGCCGACCATCAACCTGGATGAGCCAAGCGAAGGCTGCGATCTGGACTTCGTGCCTCACGAAGCGCGCCGCATGCCGATCGACGTCGTTCTGTCGAACTCCTTCGGCTTCGGTGGCACCAACGGCTCGCTGGTATTCCGTCGGTTCGCCGAGTAATGCCCGACTGGGTCGATGGCTGCCCCGCAGACGCCTTGTCCCTCAAGGACCGAGGGCTGGCCTACGGCGATGGACTGTTTGAAACCATCGTCGTCAAGGCCGGGCAGCCATTGCTCCTGGAGCGCCATCTGCAGCGTCTCGAGAGCGGCTGCGCACGCTTGTCGATCGCAACCGATCACGCGCTGATTCGCGCAGAAATGACCCGCTTCGCTGCAGCACTTGGCGATGGGGTCATGAAGCTCATCCTGACCCGTGGCGACAGCCAGCGCGGCTACGCTCCGGCCCCCAATGCCCAATCGCGTCGAATCCTGCAGGGCGGCCCTGCGCCAGCCTATCCCGGTGCGCATGCCGAGCAGGGCGTGCGCCTGTTTGCCTGCCAGACGCGACTGGCGGAACAGCCGCTTCTGGCCGGACTCAAGCACCTCAATCGTCTGGAGCAGGTACTGGCCCGTTCCGAGTGGAGTGACAGTGAGCACGCCGAGGGCTTGATGCGTGACACGTCCGGGCGACTGATAGAGGGTGTTTACAGCAACCTGTTTCTGGTCAGTCAGGGCCGTCTGCTGACTGCTGATCTCAGCCGCTGCGGGGTTGCAGGTGCGATGCGTGCCGAGTTGCTGGATCAGGCACCAAAGCTGGGAGTGGCTGTCGATATCCGTGACCTGCACATGTCTGACCTGGAATCGGCAGACGAAGTGTTTCTATGCAATAGCGTGTACGGCGTATGGCCGGTTTGCAGCTTTGCAGCGTTGAACTGGCCGGTCGGGCCGCTGACCCGTAAACTGCAAGGTATTGCTCGCACCCTTCTGGATATCTGATTTTGATCCGAAAAATATTGGTGTTGCTGGAAACAGCGGTTGTCCTGGCAGGTTTGCTGCTCGGTTTTGCGTTCTGGCAGCAGTATCAGGCGCTGAACCAGCCACTTGAGGTGGCTCAGGAGCAACTGCTGGACGTACCGGCCGGTTCGACGCCGACCGGCGTACTCAACCGATTGCAGGCCGATGGCGTGATCAAGGACGCTTTCTGGCTGCGTCTTTACTGGCGTTTCAACCTGTCCGGACAGGCGCTGCACAGCGGTGAATACCGTATGGTGCCGGGCATGAACGTCAAGGGCCTGTTCGACGTCTGGAAGCGCAAGGAAGTCGTGCAATACAGCCTGACGCTGGTCGAAGGCTGGAATTTCCGCCAGGTACGTGCTGCGCTGGCCAAACAGGCCAAGCTCGATCAAACGCTGTCAGGTCTGTCCGACAGCGAGCTGATGGCGAAAATCGGCCACCCCGACGTGTTTCCTGAGGGCCGTTTCTTTCCGGACACTTACCGCTACGTGCGCGGCATGACCGATGCCGAATTGCTCAAGCAGGCCTACAGCCGCCTGGAAGAAGTACTCGACGAGGAATGGAATGCGCGTTCGTCAGAGGCTCCCTACTCAAATTCTTATCAGGCGCTGATCATGGCGTCGCTGGTCGAGAAAGAGACCGGCGTGCCTCAGGAGCGCGGCCAGATAGCCGGTGTGTTCGTGCGTCGCCTGAAGCTGGGCATGCAGTTGCAGACCGACCCGACCGTGATCTACGGCATGGGCGAGCGCTACAACGGCAAACTGACCCGCGCCAACCTCAAGGAAGCCACACCCTACAACACCTATATGATCGCCGGCCTGCCGCCGACGCCCATTTCGCTGGTGGGGCGCGAAGCGATTCACGCTGCGCTCAATCCGGTGGACGGCAGCAGCCTGTATTTCGTGGCCAAGGGCGACGGCAGCCATGTGTTCTCGGACGATCTGGATGCCCATAACGCGGCCGTGCGTGATTATCAGCTCAAGCGCCGCGCGGATTATCGTTCCAGCCCGGCACCTGCTGCACCTGCCACACCGGCACCGGCAGCTGACTCTCCCTCTTCGGAAGCCGTACCCGCGGATGCTCCGGACACCCCGCAGTCCGAGCCGAATGCGCAATGATGACGATTAAGGATGACCTGTGACTGGCTTGTTTATCACTCTTGAAGGCCCGGAAGGTGCAGGCAAAAGCACCAACCGCGACTACCTGGCGGCGCAATTGCGTGCGCAGGGTGTTCAGGTACTGCTGACCCGCGAACCGGGTGGTACTCCGCTGGCCGAGCGTATTCGCGAGCTGTTGCTGGCGCCCAGCGACGAGGCCATGAGCGCCGACACCGAACTGCTGCTGGTGTTTGCCGCGCGTGCCCAGCATCTGGCCGAAGTCATTCGTCCCGCGCTGGCGCGTGGCGAGGTGGTGCTCTGTGATCGGTTTACCGATGCCACCTACGCCTATCAGGGCGGCGGTCGCGGCCTGTCCCATGAGCGTATTGCAGCGCTGGAGCAATTCGTTCAAGGCGACCTGCGCCCTGACCTGACGCTGGTGTTCGACCTGCCGGTTGAGATCGGCCTGTCACGCGCCGCTGCACGCGGTCGGCTGGATCGGTTCGAGCAGGAAGGCCGGACTTTCTTCGACGCCGTGCGCAGCACCTATCTGGAGCGCGCCAAGGCTGAACCTGCGCGCTATCGCCTGGTAGACGCTGCACAGCCCCTGGCCGATGTGCAGGCTTCCCTCGACACCTTGCTACCTCAGTTGCTGGAGCTGCAACGTGGCTGAAGCCTATCCCTGGCAGGCTTCGCTCTGGCAGCAGATGGCCGGTCGCGCCCAGCACGCTCACGCCTATCTGCTGCACGGGCCGGCAGGTATCGGTAAGCGCGCCCTGGCTGAACGGCTGATGGCCAGCTTGTTGTGCAAGACGCCTGACGGGCTTGATGCCTGCGGGCACTGCAAGTCCTGTCTGCTGTTGGCGGCTGGCAGCCATCCCGACAATTACGTGCTCGAGCCGGAAGAGGCGGACAAGCCGATCAAGGTCGATCAGGTGCGTGATCTGGTCAGTTTCGTGGTGCAGACCGCCCAGATGGGCGGGCGCAAGGTGGTGCTTGTCGAGCCGGTGGAAGCGATGAATACCAACGCGGCCAATGCCTTGCTGAAAAGTCTGGAAGAGCCTTCAGGCAATACCGTTCTGTTGTTGGTCAGCCATCAACCGAGCCGCTTGCTGCCAACGGTCAAGAGCCGCTGTGTACAGCAGGCCTGCCCGTTACCCAGCGAACAGATGAGTCTCGACTGGCTGAGCGGCGCATTGCCCGATTGCACGCAGGACGAGCGCTTCGAGTTGCTGACGCTGGCCGCCGGGTCGCCGCTGGCTGCGGTGGCGCTGCACGCGCAGGGTGTTCGCGAACAGCGCGCGCTGGTGGTCGACGGCGTCAAGAAGCTGCTCAAGCAACAACAGTCGGCTACCCAGCTGGCCGAGGGCTGGAAGGATATTCCGCTGTTATTGCTGTTCGACTGGTTCTGTGACTGGTCGCACCTGATCCTGCGCTATCAGATGACGCAGGACGAGGAGGGCCTTGGCCTGGGTGACATGCGCAAGGTGATTCAATACCTGGCGCAGAAGTCTTCTCGCGCCAAAGTGCTGGATATTCAGGACTGGATTCTGGCGCAGCGCCAGAAAGTCATGTCCAAGGCCAACCTCAATCGGGTTTTGCTGCTTGAAGCGTTGTTGGTGCAGTGGGCAGGCCTGCCGGGACAGGCGTAGACTCTGCGTTATCCGGAACCGTTGAGGTGTTGTCATGAATCTGCCGCCGAGCACAGGTCCACGTAATGGCATCCTGTCCCTGACCATCAAGGACAAGTCCGTTCTTTACGCTGCTTATATGCCGTTCATCAGAAACGGCGGGCTGTTCATTCCGACCAGCAAAAGCTACAAGCTGGGCGATGAAGTGTTCATGCTTCTCAATCTGATGGACGAACCGGAGAAGGTTCCGGTGGCTGGTCGTGTTGCCTGGATCACGCCGAAAGGCGCGCAGGGCAATCGCACTGCCGGCGTCGGCGTGCAGTTCAATGACGGCGACAACACCGCCCGCAATCTGATCGAAACTCACCTGGTCGGCGCTCTCAAGTCCGATCGTCCAACCCATACGATGTAGTTGTGTTTTAACCCATGCTTGTAGATTCCCATTGTCACCTCGATCGCCTTGACCTTGCCCAGCACGACGGCTCTCTGGATGCCGCACTCGACGCCGCCCGCGGCAGAGGGGTCGGGCATTTTCTCTGCATCGGTGTCAGCGCCGACAATGCGGGTGCGGTCAAGGCACTCGCCGAACGCTACGCGGATGTCGACTGCTCGGTGGGCATTCATCCGCTGGACGTGAAGCCCGGCGAAATGCCGCCCCTGGACTGGTTGCTCAAGGAGCTGGATCACCCGCGGGTGGTAGCGATTGGCGAGACCGGTCTGGACTACCACTACGAACCTGAAGCAGCCGAGCTGCAACAGGCGTCTTTCCGGGTTCACCTCGAGGCGGCCAGAATCACTGAAAAACCAGTGGTCATCCACACTCGAGGCGCACGTGCCGATACCCTCAGCCTGCTGCGTGAAGCGGCCTTGCCCCACGCCGGTGTCCTGCACTGTTTCACCGAGGACTGGGAGATGGCCAAGGCCGCGCTGGACCTGGGTTACTACATTTCGCTGTCCGGTATCGTGACGTTTCGCAACGCCGATGCCCTGCGCGACGTTGCAAGGCAGGTGCCCGCCGATCGTCTGCTGGTCGAGACCGACTCCCCGTACCTCGCGCCCATCCCGTATCGGGGCAAGCCGAATCTGCCCCAGTACGTACGTGAGGTTGCCGAGTTTCTGGCAATGCTGCGAGGCGAGTCCTACGAGCGCTTTGCCGAGCAGACTACGGCCAATTTCGCTCGCCTGTTTCCGCTGGCGCACGTTCAGCGTTGACGGATGCGCACGTTCACGGGTAGACAAATCGCAGGCAAAAAAAACCCGGATTCTGGGGGGTGAAGCCGGGTTAAGACCATTAGGAGTAAAACAAAGGCGCGCTAGTCCTTTGGCGCCTCTACTGCCGAGTCATTTGGGGAATGATGACGCGGCAGCAGCTTAAGTATTGTTCAGGACAGCGTAGCGTCCAGTGTCTTTTGATCGTTTTTTAAACAGTTTTGGAATACTAAAGCGCTCCTTGAGTGCTCGATGAACACTTTGTATCGGGCGAAATGCGGGTGCGCTGCAGTAGTGGAGTGGTGGGGTGGAGTTTTCCAACGGTTTTCTGCTGAGTCTGTCCTTGTGTCTGGACATTGGTCTGGCAAACATCGCCATGATCACGCTGTCCATGCAGCGCGGTTTTTCCAGAGGGCTGTGGCTAGGATTGGGAACCTGCGTCGGTGATCTGGCCTACGCAATCCTGGCGATGCTCGGCATGGCCGTGCTGCTGCAATATGAAGTCGTGCGCTACGTGCTCTGGATTGGCGGCACTGCGGTGCTGGCCTGGTTCTGCTTCAGGATGATCATGAGTGCCACCACTGTCAGCGCCGGTCTCGACAGTCAGGCGGCTGAATCGGAAAAATCCAGCCTGGCGCTGTTCCTGCGCGGGATCTTTCTGGCGATGTCCTCACCCAGCGCCATCCTCTGGTTTGCCGCAGTCGGCGGAGCGCTGATTGCCCGGCAAGGCTCTGATCTTGTCAGCGCTTCGACCTTTCTCGCCGGGTTCGTCGCTGCGGGCGTGGTCTGGTCGATCTCGCTGTGTGCGCTGGCTCATCAGGGTGGGCGTTTCATGGGCGAACGAGTGTTGCGCTGGTCATACATTGCCTCGGCGCTGATCTTTGCCTACTTCACGTTGTATGTGGTGATCACGGGTTATCTGGAGTTTGTCGTCGCTGCTCCCGCGTTGCCAGCGCACTAGGTTGCCAGCGCACTGGAGTGGGATCGAGCGCTCGGGATGACCGGTGCGGATTTCCCGTCCGAATCATTCGTGCGGGTCGACAAATATGGATGAACCGTGCAATTTAGCGCCGATTGGGCATAATACCCGGCTTCGATTTCGATCCTGACAGACCTCTCTATGCAGAAAGAACCTCGTAAGGTCCGTGAATTTCGCCGCCGTGAGCAGGAAATTCTCGACACCGCACTAAAGCTGTTTCTCGAGCAAGGCGAAGACAGCGTCACTGTCGAGATGATCGCGGACGCCGTCGGCATTGGCAAAGGCACCATCTACAAGCACTTCAAGTCCAAGGCGGAAATCTACCTGCGCCTGATGCTCGACTACGAGCGGGACCTGAACGAGCTGCTGCATTCGGCCGATGTCGACAAGGACAAGGAATCGCTCTCGCGCGCCTACTTCGAATTCCGCATGCGTGACCCGCAGCGCTATCGCCTGTTCGACCGCCTGGAAGAGAAGGTGGTCAAGGGCAATCAGGTGCCTGAGCTGGTCGAAGAGCTGCACAAGATTCGCGCTTCCAACTTCGAACACCTGACGCTGCTGATCAAAGGCCGCATCAGCGAAGGCAAGCTCGAAGATGTCCCGCCTTACTACCATTACTGCGCCGCCTGGGCGCTGGTGCATGGCGCTGTTGCGCTGTATCACTCGCCGTTCTGGAGCAACGTGCTGGAAGACCAGGAAGGCTTCTTCCACTTCCTCATGGACATCGGCGTACGCATGGGCAACAAGCGCAAGCGCGACGGCGACGTCAGCGTCGAACCCACGCCAGATCCTGCCGCCGAATAACACGCCGGCCCGGCCCTGAGCATCAGCTTCAAGGCTTTGGCGCCGGCCGTGTCAGAGATGGCGCGGAAGCTGCATCCGACGACCATTCGCCGGTTTTCCGTCACCGGTATTTGGGAGGGGATAATGCGTAGCCTGGTTATGCTGCTCGCGCTTCTGGCGTTGAGTGGCTGCATGAAAGTCAGTGACATGGGCGAAGGTGTTCGCGAGCAATTCAGCGACGCAGGTCTGCTCGACCATAGCGAAACCCGTCGTACTGCCAACTGGCGCGTGCAGCCTGACTCGTTCATTTACATCGCTCAGGGCGCCTTCGTGCCGCCAGGCAACGCCTATCCGCGCCCCAACGTGGTGGCTGAAGAGGCCTTCAAGGGGTTTATCGAGTATTTCCCGATGGTCCGTCGCGCCCGCGGCCCGCTGGGGCTGGATGAAGCCATGGTCGAGGCGCGTGCTGCGGGCGCACATTATTTGCTCTATGCGCGTTTCGCCAAGGCTGATGACCGCATCGGCAATGGCGATCAATGGGCTGATCAGGAAGCGGTGGATCGTCTGGGCGTCGACAGCGGTGTCATTCAGCTGATGCTGATCGAGACCGGCACCCGCTACCTCATCGACAGCGCACGCATTCGCAGCCGTGGCGGATTGCTGACGCTTTACGACAAAAGCCCCGAGGATTTGCTGGGTCCGCCTCTTGAGGACTACGCTCGTACCTTATTGGGTGTCGAACGCTAGAGCCTAAAGCTCGCATCAGGAGAATGGAGTGACCGATTCAAACAAGGCGGGTGATCTGTTCGCGCAGATCCCCAAAACCAAAGGGTTGCCGCCTGTTCATTTGTGGAATCCGGATTTCTGCGGCGATATCGATATGCGTATCGCTCGCGACGGTACCTGGTATTACCTGGGCACGCCGATCGGCCGCAAACCGATGGTTCGGTTGTTCTCGACCATCATGCGCCGCGATGGCGATGACTATTTCCTGATCACGCCCGTCGAAAAGGTCGGCATCACGGTTGATGACGCGCCTTTTGTCGCCGTCAGCCTCGAGGTGCTGGGGGAGGGCGAGGGCCAGGTGTTGCGCTTTCTGACCAATGTAGAGGATCAGAGCGAAGCGGGACCGGAACACCCTTTGCGGGTTGTCACCGACCCTGATACCCAGGAACCGGCGCCGTACATTCACGTGCGAAGCAATCTGGAGGCGCTGATTCACCGCAATGTTTTCTATCAGTTGGTCGAGCTGGCCGTTTCCCGCGATATAGACGGACAGCGCTGGCTGGGCGTCTGGAGCCATGGCGTGTTTTTCCCGATAGGGCTCGAGCCTTGAAATACACACCTGATTGCCGGCTTGAATTGCCTGTCGGCAATGCGGCGGTTAAAGTGCCGCTCCCTGATTTTCCTGAGGTTTTTGCATGAGCCAGTCCTTTGATATCGCCGTAGTCGGCGCAACCGGTACTGTCGGCGAAACCGTTGTGCAGGTTCTGGAGGAGCGCAATTTTCCGGTGGGCAATCTGTACCTGCTGGCCAGCATCGAGTCCGCAGGCCACTCGGTGCCGTTTCGAGGCAAGAATGTGCGCGTACGCGAAGTCGACGAATTCGATTTCAGCACGGTGCGCATGGCGTTTTTCGCAGCGGGGCCTGGGGTCAGTCGCAGTCACGCCGAAAAGGCGGTAGCAGCGGGGTGCACGGTCATCGACTTGTCGGGCGCATTTACCTCAGCCCAGGCGCCGAATGTCGTGCCGGAAATAAATGCTACGCTTTTGCACAGCCGTGGTATCGCGCCTTGTCTGGTTGCCAGCCCCAGCGCTTCTGCCACTGCGGTTGCCCTGGCTCTGGCGCCGTTGCGCGGCCTGATCGATATTCAGTCGGTGACGGTAACGGCGTGTCTGGCGGTATCGGCACTGGGGCGTGAAGGCGTCAGCGAGCTGGCACGTCAGACCACCGAACTGTTGAATGTCCGCCCGCTGGAAACGCGGTTTTTTGATCGCCAGATGGCGTTCAACCTGCTGGCGCAAGTGGGTACACCAGACGCGTCGGGGCACCTGCCGCTGGAAAGGCGTCTGGTCGAAGAATTGCGCGAACTGCTGGCGCTGCCATCGCTCAAAGTGTCTGCGACTTGCATTCAGGTACCGGTGTTCTTTGGTGACAGCTTCACTGTCGCGCTGCGCACGGCCGGGGCGGTCGACGTGGCAGCGGTCAATGCTGCACTCGAGTCTGCAGAGGGGATCGAGCTGGTCGATGCGGGTGATTACCCTACACCGGTGGGCGATGCGGTGGGTCAGGATGTGGTTTATGTGGGACGCGTCAGGGCGGGAACCGACGATTCCGAGCAGCTCAATCTGTGGCTGACCTCGGATAATGTGCGTAAAGGCGCGGCGCTCAACGCTGTGCAGGTTGGCGAATTGTTGATAAAAGACTATGTGTAAAAGATACTTGGCAACAATTTGAATAATTGTTTTAGCGGCGATACGCCTTACACCCAAATGCAGGACTACCTCCCCGGATCTCGGGGAATCTTTAAACAAGGGATGGGCTATGGTTCAGGTTCGTAAACTGGTATTAGCAATCGCTGCGGCATCAGCGCTGTCATCGGGTATGGCGCAGGCGCTGGGGCTCGGGGAATTGTCGGTCAAGTCGACCCTGAATCAGCCATTGGTAGCGGAAATCGAGTTGACCGAGGCTCAGGGACTCAACGCAACGCAAGTTGTGCCCAGCCTGGCCACCACGGCCGACTTCGCGCAGGCGGGTGTAACCCGTCAGGCATTTCTCAACGATCTCACCTTTACCCCGGTTATCAATGCCAGCGGTAAAAGTGTCCTGCGCATTACATCCAGCAAGCCGGTGCGCGAGCCTTATGTGAAGTTCCTGGTTCAGGTGCTCTGGCCCAATGGCCGGTTGCTGCGTGAATACAGCCTTCTGCTCGATCCGCCGAAATTCTCTCCCGAGGCAGCCGCTGCGGCGGCTGCCCCGGCCCCCGCTGCAGCGCCCGCGGCGCCCGCGCAACTGGCAACGGTAGCCCCGTCGGCTGAAGCGCCGGCAGCCGAGGCACCGGCACCGGCTGCCAACCCAGCCGCAGTGCCGCCGCCAGCCGCCGACAAGCAGTCACAGTACGTCACCGCCAATAACGACACCTTGTGGGAAATCGCTGCCAAGGTGCGTACTGGCGGGACTGTCCAGCAAACCATGCTGGCGATTCAGGCGTTGAATCCGGATGCGTTCATTGGTGGCAACATTAACCGCCTGAAGAAAGGGCAGGTGCTGCGCCTTCCGACGCCGCAACAGACCACCGCGCTGCCGCAATCACAGGCAGTGGCAGAAGTTTCCCGGCAATACAGCGCCTGGCGTGAAGGTCGCCGTCTGCCAGCCGGTACACGTCAGGTCGATGCTACCCGTCGTGACCGTGCGGGCGCGGCGCCCTCCAAAGTCGATACCTCCGACAACCTCAGTCTGGTGTCGGCAAGCGGCAAGCCTGCGGCGAAAGGTGCGGCGGGCGACAGCGATGTTGGCAACAAGCTGGCCGTGGCTCAGGAAGCCCTGGATACAACGCGTCGCGACAATGCCGAGCTGAAAAGCCGCATGAACGACCTGCAAAGCCAGCTCGACAAGTTGCAGCGTCTGGTCGAGTTGAAAAACGGTCAGTTGGCCAAGATGCAGGCCGCTGGCGCAGCCGTGCCGCCTCCTGCCGCCACTCCGGAAGCGGCGACACCCGCCAACGCGGCAGTGCCTGCCTCGCTGGTTGATGCCAACGGTGCTCCGGTGAAACCGGCTGGCGAGATCGCGCCTGAAGATGCGCTGCCTGCCGGTGCTGCCGAAGTTGC
This sequence comes from Pseudomonas sp. B20, assembly GCF_020515755.1. Classification (NCBI taxonomy): domain Bacteria; kingdom Pseudomonadati; phylum Pseudomonadota; class Gammaproteobacteria; order Pseudomonadales; family Pseudomonadaceae; genus Pseudomonas; species Pseudomonas sp. B20. The sequence continues at coordinate 33,602 of NZ_JAHPJG010000002.1, read as the reverse complement.
GACCCCGGCGCCAGAGCAGCCGCTGGCGGTGGAGCCGGTTGCAGCAGCAGAAGAGGACGAGGACGCGCTGCAGAAAATCATCAACAACCCTGTGTTGCTTGGCCTGATCGGCGGTGCGGTATTGCTGATTCTGGCCTTGCTGCTGTTGTTCCTGGCGCGTCGTCGCGCGGCGAAGGCCGAGGCCGAGAAGCACAAGCGCATGGCACGTGCGCTGGCCGAGGAGTCGGATTTCGTCTCGGACATGGACATGAATGCACCCCCCGCCAGCTTCGACGGGCTTGATGTGCCGCCGCCCAATGTGCGCATGGGAGGCGCCGCAGCAGCAGGCGCTGCCGGTCGTGAACGTCCTGCCGATCCGCTGGTTCAGGCCGAGATCCATATCGCTTACGGTCGTATGAATCAGGCGATCGAGTTGCTGGAAGAAGCTGTTAACGAAGACCCGAAGCGCGACGATATCCGTCTGAAACTGATGGAAATCTACGCCGAGCAGGGTAACAACAAAGCCTATGCCGCCCACGAACGTAAACTGGTGGCAGCGGGAAAGCTTGAAGCTGAGGTCGAGCAGCGGGAAGAACTTAACTCGACCCTGAAGCCGGTGGCACCTGTTGCTGCGCCGCTGGCTTCTGAAACCTCATCGGCTGCTCCTGCCGTCGCTGCAGCCGCCGCAGCGGCCACGACAGCTGCGCTGGTTGCAGAGCTCGATGCCAAATATCTTGAAGAGCTGCTGGCCGATGATGCGGCAGAGCAGGAGGCCGAGCCAGAGCCTGAGCCTGAGCCTGAAATTGTTGCTACACCTGAACCTGAGCCGGAAGTAGTCGCGCCGCTGGCCGCAGAGCCTGTTGAAGAGGCAGACCCGTTCGATAACGATTTTGACTTGAGCCTGGACGAGTTCGAAGAACCGTCTGTGCCTGAAGTCTCTACTGTTAACGATCTCGATGACCTGATGCTCGACGAGCCCAAGGTATCGGCGGTAGCGGATGACGAAGAGCTGAGCTTCGAGTCGGTCATGCAGCAGCAGGAAGAGGCCCGTGCAGCGACAACGCCGCAGGACCTGGCCGACTTCGACCTGGACTTGTCCGAGGAAGACCCGGCCCTCAAGAACGAAGATGATTTCCTGCTCGGCCTTGGCGAAGATCCGCTGGATTTGGGTGAAACCTCGCCAGCACCACCGGTCGGTGATGACCTGGAGCTTCCAGAGGATTTCGACCTGTCGCTGGCGGACGAGATTGAAACCGATCAGGCAAGTCAGGCGTTCGCGACTGAAATCGACGACGTCAATGCCGAGCTTGAGCGTCTTTCGCAGAATCTCGAACATCCGCCGCTCGATGAGCCGAGATTCACCGCCGAGGATGCGGCCGCGCTGGATGACGAGCCGGACTTCGACTTCATGTCCGGTACTGACGAAGCGGCGACCAAGCTTGATCTGGCGCGTGCCTACATCGACATGGGCGATGCGGACGGCGCTCGGGATATTCTTGATGAGGTCGTCACCGAGGGCGATGACGGTCAGAAAAGTGAAGCGCGGGAGATGCTTTCTCGGCTGGCCTGATTCAACCCCGGCAACCTGCACACGGCCGCTTATGCGGCCGTTTGCATTTCAGATGTCCGGCTTGAGTAGCGTGTTTTTTTTGCGGCCGTATAATGGCCGACTTTTCGCGAACCGACAGGCTGTACCACTTTGGCGAACATAGATAACCCGGCCGCCGAGATGGCGGCCGAGGGCTTTTCCCGAATCGCGCTGGGCGTTGAATACAAGGGCTCGCGCTATTGCGGCTGGCAACGTCAGGCGTCCGGCGTGCTGACCGTGCAGGAAACCCTTGAAGACGCTCTGTCAAAAGTGGCCGCGTCACCGGTTTCACTGATGTGTGCCGGTCGCACGGACGCGGGCGTGCATGCCTGCGGTCAGGTGGTGCACTTCGACACCCAGGCCGAGCGCACCCTGAAGGCCTGGGTCATGGGCGCCAATATCAATCTGCCCCATGATGTCAGTGTCACCTGGGCCAGAGTCATGCCGGCCACCTTTCATGCGCGCTTCAAGGCCATTGCCCGGCGTTATCGTTACGTGATCTACAACGATCAGATCCGCCCGGCGCACCTGAACCAGGAAATTACCTGGAACCACCGCCCGCTGGATGTCGAGCGCATGGCGCAGGCTGCCGAATATCTGGTAGGTACTCACGATTTCAGCGCGTTTCGCGCCGGTCAGTGTCAGGCCAAATCGCCGGTCAAGCAGTTGCACCATCTGCGCGTGACCCGTCACGGCAAGATGATCGTGATCGATGTGCGCGCCAATGCCTTTCTTCATCATATGGTGCGCAATATCGCCGGGGTGCTGATGACCATCGGCACCGGCGAGCGTCCGGTCGAGTGGGCGCGCGAGGTGCTGGAAAGCCGGATTCGGCGCACCGGCGGTGTCACGGCCCATCCCTACGGGTTGTACCTGGTCGGCGTCGAGTACCGTGATGAATTCCCGTTGCCCGAGCGCTACATCGGTCCTCATTTTCTTACGGGCTTTGCGGAATTGGACGGCTGACGATCCTGGCCGCATTTGCTAACATCCGGGACTTTCCGAAAGGCCTGAGGTTACTCACGACATGTCAGCCGTTCGCAGCAAGATCTGCGGGATTACCCGCATAGAGGATGCACTGGCTGCCGCCGAGGCAGGTGCCGACGCGATAGGCCTGGTGTTCTATCCGAAAAGCCCGCGTGCGGTGACGGTATTGCAGGCGCGTGCCATCATTGCTGCGCTGCCGCCGTTCATCACCACGGTGGGCCTGTTCGTCAACGCCAGTCGCTGCGAGCTCAACGAGACGCTGGATGCGGTCGCGCTGGACATGCTGCAGTTTCATGGCGATGAAACACCCGAGGAGTGCGACGGGTATCATCGTCCTTACATCAAGGCGCTGCGGGTCAAGGCCGGTGATGACATTGCCGGGGTCTGCCGGACCTATCGCAATGCACGCGGCGTGCTGCTCGATACCTACGTCGAAGGTGTGCCCGGCGGTACCGGAGAAACGTTCGATTGGGCATTGATTCCGGACGACCTGGACAAGCCGGTCATCCTGGCGGGCGGGCTGACGTCGGCCAATGTGGCGCAGGCCATCGCTCAGGTCCGGCCCTATGCCGTGGATGTCAGTGGCGGCGTTGAAAAGAGCAAGGGCATCAAGGATCGGGAGAAGATCCTGGCGTTCATGAGTGCGGTGCACGGCACCTGATGTGACGGCTATTGATCGGCCGCCGTCCATAAGCCTGTCCGCGCCAAGAGGCACGCGGGTCGAATCGAGTAAGCGGTGGTGCCACTGAGCAACGCCGTCGTTGTGAAAAATCGGGGTGAGGGGGGCGCAGGTCCGGCCGTGAGTCGATCGCTATCCTTTCATCGTCGTCCATATACGAATTTATCCGAGGGCATGCGACTGGCGTTTGATTTGTCAGTCGTTCGAGCCACACCGGTACTGGAGATATAAAGCATGAGCAACTGGTTGGTAGACAAACTGATCCCATCGATCATGCGTTCCGAGGTCAAGAAGAGCTCGGTTCCCGAAGGCCTCTGGCACAAATGCCCGTCCTGTGAGGCGGTGCTGTATCGCCCTGAGCTGGAAAAGACCCTGGACGTCTGCCCCAAGTGCAACCATCACATGCGTATCGGCGCACGTGCACGCCTGAACATTTTTCTGGACGTCGAAGGGCGCGAAGAGCTGGGTGCCGATCTTGAGCCGGTCGACCGTCTGAAATTCCGCGACGGCAAGAAGTACAAGGATCGTCTGACCGCTGCGCAGAAGCAGACCGGTGAGAAGGACGCGCTGATTTCCATGAGCGGCACCTTGCTGGGCATGCCGGTGGTGGCTTCGGCATTCGAATTCTCGTTTATGGGTGGTTCGATGGGGGCCATTGTCGGCGAGCGTTTCGTACGTGCCGCCAACTACGCGCTGGAAAATCGCTGCCCGTTCGTCTGCTTCGCCGCTTCCGGCGGTGCGCGCATGCAGGAAGCGCTGATCTCGCTGATGCAGATGGCCAAGACCTCGGCTGTTCTGGCGCGCCTTCGCGAAGAAGGGCTGCCGTTCATCTCGGTGTTGACCGACCCGGTCTACGGTGGCGTTTCCGCCAGCCTGGCCATGCTGGGTGACGTTATCGTCGCCGAGCCCAAGGCGCTGATCGGTTTTGCCGGTCCGCGGGTCATCGAGCAAACCGTTCGCGAGAAGCTGCCTGAAGGCTTCCAGCGCAGCGAATTCCTGCTGGATCACGGTGCTATCGACATGATCGTCTCGCGCAGTGAGCTTCGTCCACGCCTGGGTAACCTGCTGGCACAGATGATGAACCTGCCGACCCCTCGCTTTGTCGCACCCGTCATCGAGCCAATCGTCGTTCCGCCGGCACCCGCGACGATATGACCTGTACGTCCCTGAGCGACTGGCTCGCCTATCTGGAGCAACTGCATCCGTCGGCCATCGACATGGGCCTGGACCGGTCTCGACAGGTGGCGCTGCAACTGGGGCTTACACGCCCGGCGCGTCAGGTGATCACGGTGACGGGCACCAACGGCAAGGGCTCGACCTGCGCCTTTGTCGCCGCCTTGTTGCAGGCTCAGGGCTTGAAGGTCGGTGTCTACAGCTCCCCGCATCTGCTTCGCTATAACGAGCGCGTGAAAGTGCAGGGCGTTGAGGTAACCGATCTGGAACTGTGCGATGCTTTCGCTGCGGTCGAAGCGGCACGCGGCGACGTCACCCTGACTTATTTCGAAATGGGCACGCTGGCGGCGTTCTGGCTGTTCGAGCGGGCCCGGCTCGATGCGGTGGTGCTGGAAGTCGGTCTGGGCGGTCGTCTGGACGCGGTCAATCTCGTGGATGCGGACCTGGCGCTGGTCACCAGTATCGGGGTCGATCATGCCGAGTACCTGGGCGACACCCGTGAGTCGGTCGCTTTCGAGAAAGCCGGGATCTTTCGCGCCGGCTGTCCTGCGCTGTGCGGTGACCCTGCGCCCCCTGAGCCGCTGCTGGCCAAAGCTCGCGAGCTGGGCTGTCCGTTGTTGTTGCGTGGCCGGGATTTCGATCTTTCCATAGGTGACGACAGCTGGGACTGGCGCGGTGTCGCTCACGGCGAACAGATCGAGCTGCGCGGTCTGCCGCTGCTCGACCTGCCCATGCAGAATGCAGCGCTGGCGCTTCAGGCCTTCGCCCTGCTGGGGTATCCATTGCAACCGGATGCGACAGGCAAGGTACTTGCCGAGACCCGGCTCGCCGGTCGTCTCGATCGCAGGGTCGTCAAGTGGCACGGCAAGTCGCTCAACCTGCTGCTGGATGTAGGCCATAACCCCCACGCGGCACAGTTTCTGGGGCAGCGCCTGGCGCGGCAGCCGGTTGGCGGCAAGCGTCTTGCGGTATTTGGCCTGCTCAGCGACAAGGATCTCGACGGTGTGGTCGCGCACCTGGCGCCGGTCATTGAAGAGTGGGCCGTTGCGCCGCTTCCGACCTCGCGCAGCCGGCCGGCAGAGGAGTTGCAGACGGCCTTGCAGAACCTTGGGGCCCGCGTGACGTCCTATCAGAGTATCGCGTTGGCGCTGGAAGCTCAGTGCGCGCATGCCACGCCCGATGACGAGATTCTGCTGTTCGGTTCATTTTACTGTGTTGCCGAGGCCCTTGAATGGTTGGCCCGGTACACCGATGAGGACGCTGCAAATGGCTTTGCTGGATAACGTATTCAAGCAGCGAATGGTTGGAGCACTGGTGCTGATCGCCGTGGCGGTCATTTTCCTGCCCATGCTTTTCACGCGTGAAGATGAAACACGTCAGGTGCAGGTCGAAGCGCCAGCCGCGCCTCAGGCGCCTGCAGCTGCGCAGGTGCGGGTCGATCCGGTGCCTGTTCCGGAGCCGCAGGTTCTGCCTCAGGAGCCTGTGCCGGGTGATGATGACATGAGCAGCAGCCAGCCGCCTGCCATGCCGATCGCGCCTGCGCCGACCGCTCAGACCACACCTGCTGCTCCGGCCTCCAAACCTGCTGCCAAGCCGGTACCTGCTCCGGCGCCAGCGACAGCTGCTGCACCAGCAGCGGCACCGGCGCCTGCCAAACCTGCGGCACCTGCTGGCGTCGACGCCAACGGCCTGTCGATCAGCTGGTCGGTGCAGTTGGCGAGCATGTCCAATCGTGCGAATGCCGACAATCTGCAAAAGACGCTGCGCACCCAGGGCTACAACGCCTACATTCGCACCGCTGATGGCGTGAACCGGGTGTTTGTCGGCCCGCTCATCGAGCGCGCCGAGGCTGATCGCCTGCGCGATCAGCTCGACAAACAGCAAAAGCTCAAGGGCATTGTGGTGCGCTTTCAGCCCGAGCGCGGCTGACCGTTCGGCACCTGGTGCCCTTGGCACAAAGGAAAATGCCTCGCGCCGGTAATCGCTGCTTACCGGCAGGCGGGCGCTCTGCTAAAATGCGCCGCCATATCCGTCTGCAGGCTGCAACGTGCCATTTACTCCGGTTGACTGGGCAATTCTCGGAATTGTCGCCATCTCCGCCCTGATCAGTCTGAAGCGCGGCTTCGTAAAAGAAGCACTGTCGTTGACGACGTGGATCATTGCAGGTGTTGTGGCCTGGATGTTTGGTGCAGGGCTGTCGCAGTATCTGGTCAATTACATAGAAACACCTTCGGCTCGCGTGATCGCGAGCTGTACCATTCTTTTTGTCGCCACCCTGCTGGTAGGCGCCATGGTCAATTTTCTGATAGGCGAGCTGATTCGCGTCACCGGGCTTTCCGGGACCGATCGTTTTCTCGGCATGGTCTTCGGCGCAGCGCGCGGAGGCCTGCTTGTCGTTGTGGCGGTAGGGCTGTTGAGCCTGGGGCCGGTGCAACAGGATCAATGGTGGCAGCAGTCCAGGCTGGTGCCGCAATTTCTCATGGTCGCTGACTGGTCGAAAAACCTGATTCTCGGGATGTCCAGCAAGTGGCTCGCCAGCGGCATCAGCGTACCCGCTGACATGCCGTTCAAGGAACAGATCCTGCCGTCTACAATGCCGCAGGATGTGCTCGGTAAATCCAGTTCCACTAAGTAGGGGTTGTGTCGCATGTGTGGCATCGTCGGTATCGTCGGCAAGTCGAACGTCAATCAGGCGCTGTATGACGCGCTTACCGTCCTCCAGCACCGCGGCCAGGACGCTGCCGGTATCGTAACCAGCCATGATGGCCGGTTATTCCTGCGCAAGGACAACGGATTGGTGCGCGATGTGTTTCATCAACGTCATATGCAGCGTCTGGTCGGGCATATGGGCATCGGTCATGTGCGTTACCCCACCGCGGGCAGCTCGACGTCGGCCGAGGCTCAGCCGTTCTACGTCAACTCGCCTTACGGCATCACGCTGGCGCACAACGGCAACCTCACCAACGTCGAGCAGTTGGCCAAGGAAATTTACGAATCCGACCTGCGCCATGTGAACACCAATTCCGATTCGGAAGTGCTGCTCAACGTGTTCGCCCATGAGCTGGCCGTGCGTGGCAAGTTGCAGCCGACCGAAGAGGATATCTTCGCGGCAGTGACCGACGTGCACAATCGCTGCCGTGGTGGTTATGCGGTCGTGGCCATGATCACCGGCTATGGCATCGTCGGCTTCCGTGACCCGGACGCCATTCGTCCTATCGTGTTCGGCCAGCGTCACACCGACGAAGGCGTCGAGTACATGATCGCCTCGGAAAGCGTATCGCTGGACGTGCTGGGCTTTACCCTGATTCGCGACCTGGCGCCGGGCGAAGCGGTCTACATCACTGAAGACGGCAAGCTGCACACCCGTCAGTGCGCGGCCAACCCCAAGTACGCACCGTGCATCTTCGAGCACGTCTATCTGGCGCGCCCGGATTCGATCATCGACGGCATCTCGGTCTACAAGGCGCGCCTGCGCATGGGCGAGAAGCTGGCCGACAAGATCCTGCGCGAGCGTCCTGATCACGATATCGACGTGGTCATCCCGATTCCGGACACCAGCCGTACTGCGGCGCTGGAGCTGGCCAATCATCTGGGCGTCAAGTTCCGCGAAGGCTTCGTCAAGAACCGTTACATCGGCCGGACCTTCATCATGCCGGGCCAGGCTGCGCGCAAGAAATCCGTACGCCAGAAGCTCAACGCCATCGAGCTGGAGTTCCGCGGCAAGAACGTGATGCTGGTGGATGACTCCATCGTACGTGGCACGACCTGCAAGCAGATCATCCAGATGGCCCGCGAAGCCGGTGCCAAGAATGTCTACTTCTGTTCTGCAGCCCCGGCTGTGCGCTACCCCAACGTCTACGGCATCGACATGCCGAGTGCTCACGAACTGATTGCCCACAACCGCACCACTCAGGACGTGGCCGACCTCATCGGTGCCGACTGGCTGGTCTATCAGGATCTGAATGACCTGATCGAAGCGGTCAGCGGCAGCAAGAAAATCAAGATCGACAACTTCGATTGCTCGGTTTTCGACGGCAAGTACGTGACCGGCGACATCGACGAGCATTATTTGAACCGGATCGAGAGCGCGCGTAATGACGCCTCCAAGATCAAGACTCAGGCAGTGAGCGCGATCATCGATCTGTACAACAACTAATTGGGCAAGGAGTGGGCGGCATGACTCAGGAATGGGATGCAGGTCGGCTGGACAGCGACCTTGAAGGCGTAGGTTTCGATACCCTAGCCGTACGTGCCGGGCATCACCGCACACCGGAAGGAGAGCATGGCGAACCCATGTTCTTTACCTCCAGTTACGTATTTCGCACAGCTGCCGACGCGGCTGCGCGTTTCTCCGGTGAAGTGCCGGGCAACGTCTACTCGCGTTACACCAACCCGACGGTGCGTTCGTTCGAAGAGCGCATTGCCGCACTGGAAGGTGCCGAGCAGGCCGTCGCTACGGCGACCGGCATGGCGGCAACCCTGGCTGTGGTGATGAGCCTGTGCAGCGCCGGTGATCATGTGCTGGTGTCACGCAGCGTTTTCGGCTCGACCATCAGCCTGTTCGACAAGTACTTCAAGCGCTTTGGTGTCGAGGTGGATTACGTTCCTCTCGCCGATCTGAGCGGCTGGGATGCGGCGATCAAGCCCAACACCAAAATGCTTTTCGTCGAATCGCCGTCCAATCCCCTGGCTGAACTGGTCGACATCGCGGCGCTGGCCGAGATCGCCCACGCCAAGGGCGCGATGCTGATCGTCGACAACTGTTTCTGTACGCCGGCCTTGCAGCAGCCGCTGTTGCTGGGCGCTGACATTGTCGTGCATTCGGCCACCAAGTTCATCGACGGCCAGGGCCGTTGCATGGGCGGCGTGGTTGCCGGGCGCAGCGAGCAGATGAAAGAAGTGGTCGGTTTCCTGCGTACTGCCGGGCCGACACTCAGCCCGTTCAACGCGTGGATCTTCCTCAAGGGCCTCGAAACCCTGAACCTGCGGATGCGCGCTCACTGTGCCAATGCTCAGGCGCTTGCCGAGTGGCTCGAGCAGCAGGACGGCATCGAAAAAGTCCATTACGCCGGGCTGAAGAGTCACCCGCAGCACGAGTTGGCCCAGCGTCAGCAAAAGGGCTTTGGCGCGGTGGTGAGCTTCGAGGTCAAGGGTGGCAAGGATGGTGCATGGCGCTTCATCGATGCCACACGACTGATTTCGATCACTGCCAACCTGGGTGACAGCAAAACCACGATCACTCACCCGAGTACCACCTCTCACGGTCGCCTGGCACCTCAGGAGCGTGAAGCCGCAGGTATTCGCGACAGCCTGATTCGGGTTGCGGTGGGGCTGGAAGACGTGGCTGATCTGCAGGCTGACCTGGCCCGTGGTCTGGCGGCGTTGTGAGTAGCGAGGTCAGCAATCCGGCCAGTGGCAAGCCGGGCGAGGAGTGGGCGTTGAAATTTGCCAGCGTCCACAATGGTCGTGTCGCCCTGGTGACCGGTGCCGCTCGGGGTATCGGGCTCGGCATCGCAGCGTGGCTGATTGCCGAAGGCTGGCAAGTGGTGCTGACCGATCTGGACCGTGCGCGTGGTTCGAAAGTGGCCGGTGCGCTGGGTGAAAATGCCCTGTTCATTGCCATGGACGTTGCCAGTGAAGAGCAGGTCGCAGCGGGCGTGGCCGAGGTGCTTCGCCAGTTCGGTCGTCTCGATGCGCTGGTGTGCAACGCTGCGATCGCCGATCCGCACAACACTACGCTGGAAAGCCTTGAGCTGTCGCACTGGAACCGTGTGCTGGCAGTCAACCTCGGCGGTCCGATGCTGCTGGCCAAGCATTGCGCGCCTTACCTGCGTGCGCATTGCGGCAGCATCGTCAACCTGACCTCCACACGCTCCCGTCAGTCGGAGGCCGACACCGAGGCTTATGCAGCCAGCAAAGGTGGCCTGATGGCGCTGACACATGCGCTGGCGATCAGCCTGGGGCCGGAGATTCGTGTCAACGCTGTCAGCCCTGGCTGGATCGACGCGCGTGACCCCTCGTTGCGCAGAGCCGAGCCGTTGTCCGAGACCGATCATGCTCAGCATCCGGCCGGCAGGGTAGGGACGGTGGAGGATGTTGCGGCGATGGTTGCCTGGCTGTTGTCCAGAAACGCCGGCTTCGTCACCGGGCAGGAGTTCGTGGTCGACGGTGGCATGACGCGCAAGATGGTGTACGCCGAGTAGTTTGTGCGGGCCAGCTTCAATTGAGCTATTGCTTGTGCTTTTGGTGTGTGGTGGGGGTTTTGTGATTGAGGTGGTTTTTAAAAAAACTTCAATCAGGCTATTGACTTAGGTTCGTTAGGTGCGTAAATTTCGCGGCCTCAACGAAGCAAAGGGTGATTAGCTCAGCTGGGAGAGCAGCTGCCTTACAAGCAGCGGGTCGGCGGTTCGATCCCGTCATCACCCACCATCGTTGAGTTTGAAAGCTGAAGTACGAGGGCTTTCAAAAGTGATTTTACAAAGCTTATACGGACGCAAGTCCACAATGCGCAGCGGTAGTTCAGTCGGTTAGAATACCGGCCTGTCACGCCGGGGGTCGCGGGTTCGAGTCCCGTCCGCTGCGCCATATTTGTACAGATCGGGTTCGCCGGGTCTGCGATTGAAAAGCCCAAGGGTCTTTCAGTCACGTGTACAGGAAGCAGACTACCGAAAGTTTGTTTCAAACAGGTTTACAGCGATACGCAGCGGTAGTTCAGTCGGTTAGAATACCGGCCTGTCACGCCGGGGGTCGCGGGTTCGAGTCCCGTCCGCTGCGCCATACACCGCTTCAAGGCCCTTGAACTCCTTGAAGCAAACAAGAAAGCGGCCCTAGGGTCGCTTTTTTGTTGTCTGCGTTTTTGTGTGCCTGCGGGGAGATCTGGTTCGCTTGAGCATGGACTGTATCCAAATCCTTTTGAACTGTACGTTGATCCAGCGTCGGCCTTGTTGCAGACTTACCGCCATTTCCCAGTTCGCAGTCTTGCTGGCAGTCTTTTCCTTCCTCAGGATTTTCGATGTTTAAGCTACTGAACGTTCGTACCGCCTTCTGGATCTCCGCCGTGCTGATGGCGGCCGGCTGCTCATCGTCGCCCAAGCAGGCGGTGTATGACCATGAACACTTCGACGACGCCGGGACCTTCTCCCGAAGCTACCCTGCGACCGATATGGCTTACTGCGAGGCAGGGCGGCGTGCCTTGCTGAGTCAGGGCTATATCATCACCAGCAGCGACCCGAAGATGATTGCCGGCCGCAAGAGCTTCCAGCAGACCGGCGATACGCATATCGAGATCAGCTTCAATCTGGTGTGTGCCGCCGATGCGAAGGATGGCAATTCCACCATGTTCGCCAACGCCCTGCAGGACCGTTACGCGCTGAAGAAGACCAACAACTCGGCCAGCCTCGGCGTAGGCGTGCTGGGCTCCGTGTCGATGCCGATAGGCTCGACTGACGACTCGATGGTCAAGGTCGCCAGCGAGACCGTCTCGTCAGCGAAGTTCTACGAGCGCTTTTTCGGTCTGGTGGAAAACTTCCTGCCGCCCGAAGTGAAAAAGGCTGCGCATATTGTCGAGAAGCCCAAGGCCGACCTCGGTGTGCCTGACACGGTTCCCGCAGCCCCGGCGACTCCCGCCAAGGCTGCCGAGCCTGCGAAATTGGCGCCTGCGTCGTCAGAAAACACGCCGAAGGCCGAGCATGCCGCCGAACCGGTCACGCCTGCTGCAAGCGAACCTGTGCCTGCGCCGTCCGAACCTGCTTCATTCAAGGCAGAAACGGTCGAAACACCGGCCGCAGAACCTGCAGAAAGCACCGCGCCCACGCCAGCCGAGCCCGCCCCGGCGCAGTAAGGAGTGGCGCGGAGCGTCGTGAACTGCATTCCCACGCTGGAGCGTGAGGAACGATAATCGTCAGGGATAACACTATCGTGCCCATGCTCCGGTGGGTATGCCGGTCTGGACGCTCTGCGTCCTCTTGTGACGCGGAGCGTGAGGAACGAGAAATATCCACGGCCTTAGCCCAGAAACAGCCTGTACGCCGGGTTCTCGCTTTCATCCCAGTACCGGTAACCAATCTCATCCAGCGCAGCGCCGACCAGATGCCGCTCATCCTCCGGCACTACCAATCCAGCAACCACGCGGCCATCGGCTGCGCCATGGTTGCGGTAGTGGAACATGGAGATGGTCCAGCGCCCGCCCAGGCGGTTGAGGAAGTTGAACAGTGCGCCCGGTCGTTCCGGGAACTCGAAGCGCAGCACCACTTCATCGTCGACGCGCTCGGCATGCCCGCCAACCATGTGACGGATGTGCAGTTTGGCCAGTTCGTTGTCGGTCAGGTCCAGCACCGGGAAGCCTTGTCCGGTCAGGCTGGCGATCAGGGCGCTGCGCGGGTCGTTCTCGGGATGGGTCTGCACGCCGACGAAGATGTGCGCCTCGCGATCGGTGTGATAGCGGTAGTTGAATTCGGTGATCTGCCGCTTGCCGATGGCCTCGCAGAATGCCTTGAAGCTGCCCGGCTGCTCGGGGATGGTCACGGCAATGATCGCCTCGCGACCCTCACCCAGTTCGGCGCGCTCGGCCACGTGCCGTAAGCGGTCGAAGTTGACGTTGGCCCCTGAATCGATCGCCACCAGCGTCTGGCCGCTGACGCCGCGCTGCTCGACATACTTCTTGATCCCGGCCACGCCCAGCGCGCCGGACGGCTCGGTGATCGAACGGGTGTCGTCGTAGATGTCCTTGATCGCCGCGCAGATTTCGTCGGTGCTGACGGTGATCACTTCATCGACATAATGGCGGCACACTTCAAAGGTGTGATGGCCGATCTGCGCCACCGCCACGCCATCGGCAAACAGCCCGACCTGGCTCAGCACCACGCGCTCCCCGGCGGCCATCGCCGCCTGCAGGCAGTTGGAGTCGTCCGGCTCGACGCCGATGATCTTGATCTCCGGGCGCAGGTATTTCACATACGCCGCGATGCCGGCAATCAGACCGCCACCGCCGACCGGAACAAAGATCGCATCCAGCTGGCCCGGTTGCTGACGAAGAATCTCCATCGCCACCGTGCCTTGCCCGGCGATGGTGTCGGGGTCGTCATACGGATGGATGTAGACGAAACCTTGTTCGTCGACCAGCTTCAGCGAGTAGGCCAGCGCTTCCGGGAACGAATCGCCGTGCAGCACCACGGTGGCACCCCGCGAGCGCACGCCCTCGACCTTGATCTCCGGCGTGGTGCGCGGCATGACGATGGTCGCCTTGATCCCCAGCTCACGTGCCGCCAGCGCCAGACCCTGAGCATGATTACCCGCCGATGCCGTCACCACGCCCCGTGCAGTCTGCTCTGCGGGCAATTGCGCGAGCTTGTTGTAAGCGCCACGAATCTTGAACGAGAACACCGGCTGCAGATCTTCGCGCTTGAGCAGCACCTGATTGCCCAGCCGTTCGGACAGCTGGCGAGCGCCTTGCAGCGGCGTTTCGATGGCAACGTCGTAGACGCGGGAGGTGAGGATTTTGCGCGCGTAATAGTTGAGCAGAGCGTGCGGGTCCTGGCTCATCGCATCGCCTCTTCATACGTCGTGCCTGGGTACTCGGCGAAAGCGCGCGGCAGATCGATAATCAGGTCCAGAGCGGCGAGAAGGGCGATAGAGCGAGGGATGGCGATCATGTCTGACTCCTGATTCGGCAATTGTTGCCCGGGAGACAGAAGAAACCCGCCTCCAGGGCGGGTTTTTTGCAAACGTCGGCTAACCCGCCATGACTGGAATGACGGTAATAATAATCTGGCCGAGGTTGTGCTTGATGAGGTTCATGAGCAGGAGGTTAGGTCGACACTGGCATGCAAGTCAATAGCGCCCGTCCGCTACAGAGGTGAGAGGACTACTGAATCGGCCACGGACTTTTTCGTCTGTTTGACAGGAATCAACATTTTTATTTCACATTGGCACTTTAATGTTGATCTTGCGGTCAGTTATTTCAGCTTTGATTATCACCCCACTCACTCAGCCAAGAGGGCGAAGAAATGGACGAATACCAGGAAGAACTACTTGAATACCGTGCATCGGAACTGGACCCGGTAGAGCCTGCCGACGATGCTACCGAGCTGTGAACGGCTTCAAGCGCTTTGACGCTGGCTGCGGCGAAACTCTCCCGGAGTCTGCCCGTTCCAGCGTTTGAAGGCGCGTTGAAAGGCTTCGGCAGAAGCGAACCCCAGCAGGTAGGCGATCTCCCCGAACGCCAGTTCAGTGTCGCGAATATAAGTCATCGCCAGGTCGCGCCGCGTGTCATTGAGCACTGCGCGAAAGCAGGTGCCTTCTTCGGCCAGCTTGCGACGCAGCGTCCAGGTCGGCAGTTTGAGCCTTGCCGCCACTTCCTCCAGATCCGGTTCACTTCCGCCGTTCAATAGCGGCCCCAGCAATTGAATGATGCGTTCACGCAGGCTGCGGGTGCGGGTCTGTTGCTCCAGTTCACCTTCGCATAACTGCAACAGGTGCCGCCAGGTACTTGGGCAATGGTCCGGGTTGCGCAATGCCAGGCTGGTCTGGTCCAGACGCAGTTGGTTAGTCGCCGCGCCAAACAGCACCGGGTTATCACTCAATACGGCGTATTGCGCGGCATAGTCAGGCGCCTCGAATTCGATCTCGACGCGCTGTGCGCGCAGTTCTGTTCCTGCCAGCGTCGAAAGCTGAGCCAGCCAGCCAGCTAAAATCGAGTCCACCACAAACCTGTTGTAAGCGTTATAGGGGCTGATTGAATAGAAGCGCATCCAGGCACCGTCCGCGTCCTCGTGGAAGCTCGACTGACCGCGATAATTGGAGCCATACAAGGGTTCAAAGCGAATCAGCGTGCGCGCCGCCTCGCGCACGTTGGGTGCCTGGGCCGCAGTGATACCGGCCAGACCTGCCTGCGCAAAACGACTGAGCTGGCCCATGCGCAACCCCAGCCCGGGCTGGCCGGTCAGCTGGATGGCTGCATGCCCCAGACGCATGTAGCGCGGGATCGACAGCCGCGCCCGCGCCTGGCTCAGGCGAATCGGGTCAAGACCGTATTGCTCCAGCAGCGCGTCAGGGTTCCTGTCGAAACTGTTGACCGCATCGGTCAGGCTCTGGATGAAACCCACCGACAGATCACCGAGGCGCAGCGTCAGGGTCGGCATCGTCAAAGCCAGAGGTTGATCAGGCGCGCACCGCCAGCGGCAGCATTTTCCGGCTGCGGCTCGGCGATCGTTTGTCCTGCGTGGCTGGCAAAACTTTGCCCGGCCACGCCCTGATTCCAGAACTGCCCGCGCATGAACACGCTGATCCCCGCCTGCGCAGTGCTTTGCGGAGCACGCCCGATCAATGTCAGGTGATGCCAGGCTTCGCCCTCGCTAGGCGTGTCGGTCGGTACGTCGATGTCTGAATGCCGGGGCTTGCGCCACGCTTCGGACCAGGCTGTCTTGCCGATCACAAAGGCCGGCACCGCAATCAGTTGCGCACCGCTCTGGTTCAGGCGCGCGTAATTCTCCGGGTACCAGCTGTCGCTGCCAATCAGCACACCCAGACGCCCGGCCGGGGTGTCGATCACATTCAACGGCGCATCGCTTGCCGTGCGCACATAACGCTTCTGATAGCGCTCGGGGTACAACTGACGTTGCGGCTGACCCAGTGGCAGGCCATCGCTGCCAAATGTCAGGCTGCTGTTATACAGGGCGCCGCTACCGACTTTCAGCTGACCGCCTTCAACACTGGGATCGGGCAGCACAATTGAACCGGCCACCAGTGTGACGCCGAACTCTCTGGCCAGACCGCCAAACAGTGTCTGATAGTCCCGCGCCATTGATCGGGCCTTGATCCGCAGGTGGGCGTCATCCAGACGGTCCCGGCCTTCGGCCCCCAGCACCGCTTTGATGAATTGCAGCGGATTGCTCCACGACAGCCACTCCATGGCTTCATCCAGCGTGGCAGCCTGATAGAGCTGATCCTTCTCGCCACTGGCGAACAGCCAGGTGCCGATATGTTCCGGCAGTACCACCACCGTGCGTGGGTTGATCAGCCCCTTGTCACGGGCCTGTTGCAGATAAGCGGCGAGCTTGCGGTGCAGTCGCTCGGTGTTCTGGTAATCAGTCGGAAACAGTTCGGGCTCGATCCCCAGCAGGTTGCCGCGTTCACCGGGCTGGCCTTCATTGATGGCCAGACGAATGCGCAGATCGGACAGGTAGTGACCCGCCGGACGTTGATCGGTCCAGATTGCGTAGCTGACGAGGCTGGCAACGCTCAGCAGAACCAGGCAGATGGCGAAGAATTTGCGCATAAAAAGATCGAATGACGGCCATCGAGAAATTGTCGACTAGGGTAGGGCGGCGTCGGGCGCTTGCCAAGTGCCACTGCGCGTTTGGATCAATAACTTGTCACTTTCGGTCATTGAGTGTGTGGCGGGATGCGTCTTTACTGTTGCCCATGAACCAGAGGACCCGCAGAGGTCCTTGCTATTGCGTGATTGACTCGATGGAGCTTCGCCATGACTGCTGCTCATTATCCGCACCTGCTGGCCCCGCTGGACTTGGGCTTCACGACCTTGCGCAACCGCACCCTGATGGGCTCGATGCACACCGGTCTTGAAGAGCGGCCGGGCGGCTTCGAGCGCATGGCGACCTACTTTGCCGAGCGCGCCCGCGGCGGGGTCGGGCTGATGGTCACCGGCGGCATCGCGCCCAACGAAGAGGGCGGTGTCTATGATGGCGCGGCAAAACTCACCAACGCCGAAGAAGCAGATCGCCATCGCATTGTGACGCGTGCGGTGCACGAGGCTGGCGGCAAGATCTGCCTGCAGATTCTCCACGCCGGTCGTTACGCCTACAGCCGCAAGCAGGTCGCGCCGAGCGCCATTCAGGCGCCGATCAACCCGTTTACGCCGCGAGAGCTGGACGAAGAAGGCATCGAAAAGCAGATCGCCGATTTCGTGACCTGTTCGACACTGGCCCGCAGCGCCGGTTATGACGGTGTCGAAATCATGGGCTCGGAAGGCTACTTCATCAATCAGTTCCTGGCCGCGCATACCAACCACCGGACCGACCGTTGGGGCGGCAGCTATGAAAACCGCATGCGTCTGGCGGTCGAGATCGTCAGGCGCGTGCGTGAGGCAGTCGGTGCGCAGTTCATCATCATCTTTCGCCTGTCGATGCTCGACCTTGTGGAAGGCGGCAGCAGTTGGGAAGAAATCGTCGAGCTGGCCAAGGCGGTCGAACAGGCCGGTGCGACGCTGATCAACACCGGCATCGGCTGGCATGAAGCGCGCATTCCGACCATCGCCACCAAGGTGCCGCGCGCCGCGTTCAGCAAGGTCACTGCCAAACTGCGCGGCTCGGTGAACATCCCGCTGATTACCACCAACCGCATCAATACCCCGGAAGTCGCCGAGCGCATTCTCAGCGAAGGTGATGCAGACATGGTCTCGATGGCTCGTCCGTTTCTGGCCGATCCCGAGTTCGTTAACAAGGCTGCTGCCGGCCATGCCGAACGCATCAACACCTGCATCGGCTGCAACCAGGCCTGCCTCGACCATACCTTCGGCGGCAAGCTGACCAGCTGTCTGGTCAATCCGCGTGCCTGCCACGAGACCGAGCTCAATTACCTGCCCACCCTGCAGGTCAGGAAAATTGCCGTGGTGGGCGCCGGTCCTGCCGGTCTGGCCGCTGCAACTGTCGCCGCACAGCGCGGGCATGAGGTGACGCTGTTCGATTCGGCCAGCGAAATCGGTGGCCAGTTCAATATCGCCAAGCGCGTGCCGGGCAAGGAGGAGTTCGCCGAAACCCTGCGTTACTTCCGCAACAAAGTGCAGGAGACCGGTGTTCAGTTGCGCCTCGGCAATCGGGTAAAGGCCGCAGACTTGCTGGGCGCAGGCTTTGACGAGGTGATTCTGGCGACCGGCATCGCGCCACGCACGCCGGCCATCCCCGGCATCGATAACCCCATGGTGTTGAGCTATCTGGACGTCATATTGCAGCGCAAGCCGGTCGGGCGCCGCGTGGCAGTGATAGGTGCAGGTGGCATCGGTTTCGATGTGTCGGAATTTCTCGTGCACCAGGGCGTGGCCACCAGTCTGGATCGCGAGGCTTTCTGGAAAGAGTGGGGCATCGACACGACCTTGCAGGCCCGCGGCGGTGTCGCCGGGGTCAAGCCCGAAGTCCACGCGCCGGCACGTCAGGTGTTTCTCTTGCAGCGCAAGAGCTCCAAGGTCGGCGACGGCCTGGGCAAGACCACCGGCTGGATTCACCGCACGGGGCTCAAGAACAAACAGGTGCAGATGCTCAATGCCGTGCAGTACCTGAAAATTGACGATGCAGGGCTGCATATTCGCATCGGCGAAGACGGCGAGGAAAAGCTGCTGGCGGTGGATAACGTGGTGATCTGTGCCGGGCAGGACCCGTTACGCGAACTGTATGACGATCTGCTCAATGCCGGGCAAAGCGTGCACCTGATCGGCGGCGCGGATGTTGCCGCAGAGCTGGACGCCAAACGGGCCATCGACCAAGGCTCACGTCTGGCCGCCACCCTGTGACAGACAACGCCTGATCAAGGGTTTCGCAACGCAGCCTGCTGACCGGCGAAGACCCGGAAACGGCTTGGCTGTAAACTGCGGCGCATGATGCTCGACGCCCTTGGCTGGCAACCACTGCTCCCCTGGAACGCTTGAACCTGCCCTGGCTGCAAAAAGCCGGGGTCGAGGTTGCGATTCTGCGCCTGGACCTCATCGACGCGCTGATCAGCGGCAACAAATGGTTCAAGCTCAGCGAGCACCTGAGCCTGGCTGTCGATTCGGGTGCCGAGGGATTGATCAGCCTTGGCGGCGCTCACTCCAATCATCTGCATGCTCTGGCCGCAACAGGCAAACGCTTCGGTTTCCCGACGGTCGGCCTGTTGCGCGGTCATGCTCAGCAGACGCCGACGGTGCTCGATCTGCAGGCTTTCGGCATGCAACTGCACTGGCTGGGTTACGCCGGTTATCGCGAGCGGCATGCTACGGGCTTCTGGTTGCCGTGGCAGGCCCGCTATCCAGGTCTTTATCCGATTGCCGAAGGCGGTGGCGGGCTTGCCGGTGCGTTGGGGTGCGGTCGGCTGCGGGCAATGCTCGACGCGCAGCTCGCGCATCTGGGCTGGGACGATTACCACGGATGGTGGCTGGCGGCAGGCACCGGAACCACACTGGCCGGCTTGCTGTTGGCCGAGGCGGGCGCTCGTCCGGTGTATGGGGCGATGGCTGTGCCCGAGGATCATGGGGTCGCGCAAAACATTATCGCGGTGCTGAATGAGGCGTCTGGCGCTCACGCGGATGTCAAACCGTGCCTGCCCCCTGGCTGTGTTCTGCTCGATGCCAGCCGCGGCGCTTTCGCCAGAACCGACGCGGCGCTGCTCGACTTCATTGCCGCCAGCGAGGCGCAGAGCGGCGTACCTCTAGAGCCGCTGTACACCGGCAAGGCGTTGCTGGCCCTGCAGGATGAGGTGCTGGCCGGTCGTTTCGCGCCCTGCACGCGCCTGGTCTTCGTGCACACCGGGGGCCTTCAGGGGCGACGTGCGATGGGCCTGTAAACCACGTAGCAGAGCCTTTGGCATGAATTCTGCGCAGTTCGATGGCGAGACGTCGGCCCTGACTACGTGGATGACACTTCTGGAGAGGGGCATCCGGGTCGCTGTCTCGATAATCGATCCATTCCCGATCAAGACGCCGAGGCCTGCCATGACAACTACTACCGTAGAGCAAGTCGATCCTGCCACGCTGAAAAAAGTCATCGTTGCTGCGGCCATCGGCAACTTCGTCGAGTGGTTCGATTTTGCCGTGTATGGCTTTCTGGCGACGACGATCGCGCTGCAGTTTTTCCCCAGCGGCGACAGCAGTGCGGCGTTGCTGAAGACCTTTGCCGTGTTCGCCGTGGCCTTCGCATTCAGACCGCTGGGCGGGATTTTCTTCGGCATGCTGGGTGACCGGATCGGGCGCAAGAAAACCCTGGCGATGACCATCCTGCTGATGGCCGGCGCCACCACGCTGATCGGCCTGTTACCGACCTATGCCGCGATCGGTGTGATGGCGCCGGTGCTGCTGACCATCATTCGCTGTGCCCAGGGTTTCTCGGCTGGCGGGGAGTATGCCGGCGCCTGCGCCTACCTCATGGAGCACGCACCACGCACGCAGCGTGCCTGGTATGGCAGTTTCGTTCCGGTCTCGACGTTCTCCGCGTTCGCTGCCGCGGCAGTGGTGGCCTATGCGCTGGAGTCGTTTCTGTCGACCGAGGCCATGGGTAACTGGGGCTGGCGTCTGCCGTTTCTGATTGCTGCACCGCTGGGGCTGGTCGGGCTGTACCTGCGCTGGAAGCTCGACGAGACCCCGGCGTTTCAGGCGGTCGCTCAAGAGCACGCCGTTGCTCACTCGCCACTCAAGGACACCTTGCGCCATCACGCGGCGGCGATGTGCTGTCTGGGCGCATTCGTGTCATTGACGGCGTTGTCGTTCTATATGTTCACCACCTATTTCGCGACCTACCTGCAAGTGGCCGGTGGATTGAGCAGGGCAACGGCGCTGCTGGTCTCGTTGATCGCGCTGGCCTTCGCCGCGGCCCTCTGCCCACTGGCCGGTGCCTATTCGGATCGGGTAGGGCGCCGGGTCACCATGGCGACGGCCTGCATTCTGTTGATGGTCGTGGTGATTCCGTCATTCCTGATGGCCAGCTCCGGCTCGTTCATCGCCTCTATCATCGGCGTCATGCTGCTCGCCGTGGGTGCAGTGCTATGCGGTGTGGTAACGGCTGCACTGCTGTCCGAAACCTTTCCCACCCGTACCCGCTACACCGCCTCGGCGATCACCTACAACATGGCCTACACCCTGTTCGGCGGCACCGCGCCGCTGGTGGCAACCTGGCTGATCAGCATGACCGGCAGCAACCTGTCGCCCGCGTTCTACCTCATCGCCGTGGCAGCACTGGCAATGGCCGGCGGCATGGCCCTGCCGGAAACCTCGAAAATCTCGCTGCATGATGTGCCTATTGCAGGCGAGGAGCCGGTGGTGGGGTCAATTGCCTGAAGACTAGGGCCACAACATCGCTCACATCGCAGAACGCTGTGTGACGCAGAGCGTCACGAACTGCATTACCACGCGCAGCGCTCATCTTTATACACAAGTGCTGAAGAGCCGGGAGGACGGCGCTTTCAGGCTCCTGCCCGCAGGGCATGGGAGCAGACCGGGCGAGGCTTCGCTTGTTCGTGAAGGCGTCATTTCAGACGATGTATTTTCAGTGAATGTGCCGGCGCTTTCGCGAACAAGTTCGCTCTCACGGCCTTCGGCCAGAATCAAAAACAGATGTGTGTATAACGCTGAGCGCGGAGCATCGGCACTATAGTCAGACACAGGAAAGAACCATGCCCGGCAGAGCACTTTCCGACCCGTCAGCAAAAACGCAACAAAACGTGGCACAGTCGCCCCGAAAAATGGCACATTGGCGCGCCCCGGTACGCGTGACACATCTTGTAATCATCCGTACCGGGCGAACCGCGAACCCTTTTACGGATAAATACCATGGCGACCAGTGCTCCGCCCGCGACGGCGAAGGCCTCGACCACCCCTCAAGCCAGCCCGCTGGTGATGCGCATCATCGGTGCCGTTGCCCTCGCGCACCTGGTCAACGACCTGATCCAAGCCATCCTCCCGTCGATCTACCCCATGCTCAAGGCCAGCTACGACCTGAGCTTCACCCAGATCGGCCTGATTACCCTGACATTTCAGATCACAGCCTCGCTGCTGCAGCCCTGGGTCGGTTATTACACTGACCGCCATCCCAACCCGCTGGTACTGCCCGTCGGATCGATCTGCACGCTGATCGGCATCGTGATGATGTCGATGGTCGGCAGCTTCCCCTTGATCCTGCTGGCCGCCGCGTTGATCGGCATCGGCTCGTCAACGTTCCACCCGGAAGCCTCGCGTATCGCGCGACTGGCCTCCGGTGGTCGCTACGGGCTCGCGCAATCGACCTTTCAGGTCGGTGGCAACACAGGCACTGCGTTCGGACCGTTGCTGGCCGCGGCGATCATCATCCCGTTCGGCCAGGGCAATGTCGCCTGGATCGGCCTGTTTGCGTTGTTCTCGCTGGGGCTGCTGTATGCAATCAGCCGCTGGTATCGCGCGCACCTCAACCTGTTCAAGCTCAAGGCCGGTCAGGCCGCCACTCATGGTCTGTCCAGAAAGCGCGTGATCGCCTCGTTGGCAGTGCTGGCGTTTCTGGTGTTTTCCAAGTTCTTCTACATGACCAGCCTGACCAGCTATTTCACCTTCTACCTGATCGAGAAATTTGACCTGTCGGTTGCCAGCTCGCAATTGCACCTGTTCCTGTTTCTGGGCGCCGTGGCGGCGGGGACCTTTTTCGGCGGGCCGATCGGTGACCGCATTGGCCGCAAGGCGGTGATCTGGTTCTCGATTCTTGGTGCTGCGCCGTTCACCCTGGCGCTGCCCTATGCCGATCTGTTCTGGACCAGCGTACTCAGTGTGATCATCGGCTTTGTCCTGGCCTCGGCGTTTTCCGCCATCGTGGTCTACGCCCAGGAGCTGGTGCCTGGCAACGTGGGCATGATCGCCGGGCTGTTCTTCGGCCTGATGTTCGGCTTCGGCGGCATCGGCGCTGCCTTGCTCGGCTATCTGGCTGACAGCCACGGCATCCTGTTCGTCTACACGCTGTGCTCGTACCTGCCGCTGCTCGGCTTCCTCGCGATTCTTCTGCCTCGGACCAAATAATGCTGATAGCGACGCTGATTTTCCTGTTCACCATCACGCTGGTCATCTGGCAACCCAAGGGGCTGGGCGTAGGCTGGAGCGCCGTACTCGGGGCGATCCTGGCCCTGCTGACAGGCGTCGTGCACGTCAGTGACATCGCTGTGGTGTGGGGCATCATCTGGAATGCCACGGCAACGTTCATTTCGCTGATCATCATCACGCTGCTGCTCGATGAGGCCGGTTTCTTCGCCTGGGCAGCGCTGCATGTGGCGCGCTGGGGCAAGGGCAACGGGCGCCGTCTGTTTGCCCTGTTCGTGCTGTTCGGCGCGCTGGTATCCGCCTTGTTCGCCAACGATGGTGCCGTGCTGATCCTCACCCCGATAGTCATTGCCATGATGCTGGCGTTGCGCTTCTCGCCTGCCTCGACGCTGGCGTTCGTCATGGCGGCCGGTTTCATCGCCGATACGGCCAGCCTGCCGCTGGTGGTATCGAACCTTGTGAACATCGTGTCGGCGGATTACTTCAAGATCGGTTTCAACCGTTACGCAGCGGTCATGGTGCCGGTGAATCTGGCCAGTGTTGCCGCCACCCTGGCCGTGCTGATGTGGTACTTCCGTCGGGATATTCCCGCCGAGTTCGAGCCCGAGCAGCTGGACAAGCCGGAAACGGTCATCCATGACCGCGCCACGTTTCTGGCCGGTTGGGCAGTGCTGGTGATTCTGCTGGTGGGCTGTTTTGCCCTTGAGCCGCTGGGCATCCCGATCAGTGCGATCTCGTCGGTGTGCGCAGTGTTGCTGCTGGGCATCGCCGCCAAAGGGCATACGATCAAGACGCGCAAGGTGATGAAAGAAGCACCGTGGCACATCGTGGTCTTTTCGCTGGGCATGTACCTGGTGGTCTATGGCCTGCGTAACGCCGGGCTGACCGATTACCTGGCCAATCTGCTGGACTGGTTCGCCGGCTATGGCATCTGGGGCGCGGCGATGGGCACCGGTGTGATGACGGCGTTCCTGTCTTCGATCATGAACAACATGCCCACGGTACTCATCGGGCTGCTGTCCATCGACGCAAGTCATGCCAGCGGCGCCATCCAGGAAGCGATGGTCTACGCCAACGTGATCGGCAGTGACCTCGGCCCGAAAATCACCCCCATCGGCAGTCTGGCCACGCTGCTCTGGCTGCATGTCCTGGAGCGCAAGGGCATCACTATCAGCTGGGGCTACTACTTCAAGGTCGGTATCGTGCTGACCGTGCCTGTCCTGCTGGTCACACTGGCTGCGCTGGCATTGCGGTTGAGTTGAGCGGATGACTGGTATCGGCGAGGTTCGGCCACATGTCCGACACCAGAAACAGCCGCTCGGCTTCCTCCCAGTGGCCCTCGGCATTTTCCCTGAGGCGTACCAATAGCTGCGCCGGGGCCAGCGGGTCGAGTTCACTCAGCCAGTCGTGCAACTGCTGATCGCTCCATGCCTCGTTATAGAGTGCCGGCGCCAGCCAGGCATGGCGAGGCAGGGGCTGCCAGCATCCCGGTTGGCTCTGCGCCAGGAATGACTTCCAGTCACGCTGATGCAGCCAGCGACCCTTGAGATGCTGCGGATGAACGCCGGCAGGGGATTGGCATGAGCCTGGCCACGGATACAACAGGTAGCCGCCCAGCCACAACCGCGCACTGAACGTTTCGACCCCCAGCGCTGCCAGCGTCGCCCGGCTTTCCGGACGTGCCGACATCGGCAACTGATGCTGGCTCAGATGGGTCAGCTTGCGGCCCAGCCGGTCCTGACAGCCAGGCCCCAGCCAGTGCGCCGGATCGCTGCCATCACCGTCCTGCGGCCCCAGGTAGAGCTTGATCGCCAGCTCGACGTGGTGCACGCCTTCATTATCACGCAGCAGCATGTCCAGCTCGCCCAGCGTCTGGCTGCCAAGCTTGATCTGCAGGTTGGCGGCGATTATTTCCACCCCCGGCGCATGCTGTACGGCGAATTGCCAGAGCCGCTCGTAATAGCGCCCCAGTCTTCGCGTGCTGGCCTGCGCCAGCCAGTTTTCGAGCGGGCGGCTGTCGCTGTCCAGTTGCCAGAGAAAATCCGCCAGTTGCTGTGGGGCTTTTACCCAGTCGCTGCCCGCCAGTGGATGGCGCTGCGGCCAGGGTGCAGTTTCAAGCATGGGTGGCGCGAGGATCACCCAGGCAAGGTCGCGCACTTCGGAATGCCGCAATTGGCAGGGGAGATCGATCAGGCCGGGAAATAGAGTCATGCGCTGAGGATAGCTTGAGTCGCCGCTGACAGACAGGGTGTTCGGCAAACGGCATATTCGCGCTGGTGTTTCTGCTTCGAAGACAACGTATGACGTATGACGTGCGACAGGATGTTCATCGAATAACGAAAGGTTATCGAAAACTATCAGTGGCCTTCTCTTTGTGCAAACTGTCATTCATATCCAGTATATTGTTTGCGTCAAACAATTCAGGCACTGCTCAATCATGTTCATTGGCCGGTCTGTCTCAATTGTGGTCACCTTGTGGTGAACGTCATTCAATCAGTCGGTCGACGCTTGGGCTGCTTAATTATAGGTGGTCTTCATGCGGCGGATAGTCGACTCGGCAAATCGGATGCCTGGAGTTTTTTATGAACGGTGACATGCAGACCCGGATAAAACAACTGCTCTCACCCGCCATTGCACGCGTGCAATGTATTGCCATCGTTTGCTGGCTGGTTGTTCTGTCGTTCACGCCGTATCTGCAATTCGGTCTGCCGGAAATACTGCTGACCCTTGGCCTGCTGGGGGCGTGCGCCTGGCAATACCGTGCAGCCGACTTCCGGGTCTGGCGCTGTGTGGGCATGGCATTCGTGATCATTGTGGCACTGTGCTTTTCAAGGGCGGGCCATTTGCGCACCGGCACGGACATCAACTGGTCACTCTCGGTCGCCGTGATGATTATCCTGTGTTCGACATTGTTAGTGGTGTATACCCGGGATTATCTGCTGGTGGCGGTACTCGCCTGGTGTATTCTCTCTCCCGCGCAGGGGGTCGATACCGACAGTGTCGCGACTCTGTTCATGACGCTGTTCTTTATCACGTCGGTCAGTCTGGGCAGTGTGATGAATCATACTTACACGCGCACACTTCGTACGGTATTGAGTCTGGAACATCAGTTTCGCGAACTGTCGCTGACCGATGACCTGACCGCTATATTGAATCGCCGGGCACTGATGCAGGCACTGGATAATCATGTGCTGAATAACTCGGCCGGTTATTTTCTGATGCTCGACATTGATGACTTCAAAACAATCAATGATCAATTCGGCCACGACGCCGGTGATCAGGCACTTCGCGTGATGGCTGGTTGCTTGCAAAAGACCGTGGGCAGTCTCGCCTTCGGACGAATGGGCGGAGAGGAGTTCGGCGTGATCCTGCCAATGTGCAGCGAAGATGATGCTCGGGATTATGTGTTGAACCTGCTGGAGTGCATCAGAAAAGCCCTCGCTGTCAGCCCGCTGACCTGCAGTGCCGGGCTGGCAGACATCCCTGCGGCAGCGGACAGCTCGGAAGTGCTCAAGACTGCCGACATCAATTTGTATCAGGCCAAGCGGGGCGGCAAGGACCGGGCATTCTGGCGAGGTGCGCAGATAGGCGGCCATCAGGCGGGCGGCATCAGTATGGAATGCGATAAAACCCGAGCCCTGACACGGTAGGCGGGCATCGGACTTTATCGCGCTGCCCGT
Organism: Pseudomonas sp. B20; assembly: GCF_020515755.1. NCBI lineage: Bacteria > Pseudomonadati > Pseudomonadota > Gammaproteobacteria > Pseudomonadales > Pseudomonadaceae > Pseudomonas > Pseudomonas sp. B20. Next base: position 6,762 of record NZ_JAHPJG010000002.1, on the reverse strand, counting down.
ACCCTGTTGCAAGGTCCGCGAAATCCTTTTTAAACCCCGGTTTGCTGCGATCAGGCCCTTTCGCCCATAATCACGTTTTTAAAGTCGTCTCGAACCCGCAGCAGGAGCCTCATGGAGCAATTTCGCAATATCGGCATCATCGGTCGCCTGGGCAGTGTTCAGGTGCTCGAGACCGTTCGCCGACTCAAGAGATTCCTGCTGGACCGCCACCTGCACGTCATTCTCGAAGAGACGATCGCCGAGGTCCTGCCCGGTCATGGCCTGCAGACCTCATCGCGCAAGATGCTCGGCGAGGTCTGCGACATGGTCATTGTGGTCGGCGGCGACGGCAGCCTGCTGGGCGCGGCGCGGGCACTGGCCCGGCATAACGTTCCGGTGCTGGGCATCAACCGTGGCAGCCTGGGCTTTCTGACCGACATCCGCCCCGACGAGCTGGAGGTCAAATGCGCCGAAGTGCTCGACGGGCATTACCTGGTGGAAAACCGCTTCCTGCTCCAGGCCGAAGTGCGTCGCCACGGCGAGGCCATCGGTCAGGGCGATGCGCTCAACGACGTGGTGCTGCACCCCGGCAAGTCCACGCGCATGATCGAGTTCGAGATCTACATCGACGGTCAGTTCGTGTGCAGTCAGAAGGCCGACGGCCTGATCGTCGCCACGCCGACCGGCTCGACGGCCTACGCGCTGTCGGCAGGCGGGCCGATCATGCACCCCAAGCTCGACGCCATCGTCATCGTGCCGATGTACCCGCATACCTTGTCCGGGCGGCCCATCGTGGTCGACGGCAACAGCGAGCTGAAAATCGTGGTGTCCAAGGACATGACCATTTACCCGCAAGTGTCGTGCGACGGCCAGAATCATTTCACCTGCGCGCCGGGTGACACCATTACGGTCAGCAAGAAGCCGCAGAAACTGCGTCTGATCCATCCGTTGGATCACAACTATTACGAGGTCTGCCGCACCAAGCTCGGCTGGGGCAGCAAGCTCGGCGGCGGGGGCGATTAATGCTCGATCCGGCGCGTGGCTATGATCTGATCGGTGACGTGCACGGGTGTGCCCATACCCTCGAGCACTTGCTGGAACTTCTCGGTTACCGTCTGCAGGCTGGCGTGTGGCGCCATCCCGAGCGCATCGTCATTTTCCTCGGCGACATCATCGACCGCGGCCCGCGTATTCGCGAATCGCTGCACATCGTCCGCGACATGGTTCAGGCCGGTCAGGCGTTGTGCATCATGGGCAACCACGAGTTCAACGCGCTGGGCTGGGTGACACCGGCCATGTCCGAAAGCGGTCACCAGTTCGTGCGTGAGCACACCCCGCGTCATGCGCGGTTGATCGGCGAGACCCTGGCGCAGTTCGAGCAGTATGCAGATGAGTGGAGCGAGTTCGTCAACTGGTTCTACGAGCTACCGCTGTACCTCGATGCCGGTCGCTTCAGGGTCGTGCATGCCTGCTGGGATGCGACCCTGATCGATCCGCTGCGGGGCCTGCATGGCACGGGGTGTATCGACAAGCATTTCGTTCAGGCGTCGGCAGTGCCCGGCAGTTTCGCCAGTAATGTCTTCAACCGTCTGCTGCGTGGCACCGACATGCGCCTGCCGCATGGCCTGACCCTGACTGGCGGTGATGGCCTGACCCGCGAATTCTTCCGCACCAAGTTCTGGGAGGATGATCCGCAGACCTACGGCGACGTGGTCTTTCAGCCGGACGCCTTGCCCGAAGGGGTCGCCAAGACGCCGCTGTCCACGTCGGAGAAAAACGCCTTGCTGCGGTATGGCATCAATGAGCCGCTGCTGTTTGTCGGTCATTACTGGCGTAGCGGCATCCCTGCGCCTATCCGGCCGAACCTGGCCTGCCTGGATTACAGCGCCGTGCTCTACGGCAAACTGGTCGCCTATCGGCTGGACCAGGAAACACAGATCGATCCGGACAAATTCGTCTGGGTCGACGTGCAGCGTCCCGAGGTTTGAGAATGAGTCCTGTAGCTGTCCTGCGTTTGCCGCTGACCACCGACCTGAGCGGTTTTGTCAGGCTGTTGCTGCGCTTGCAGATTCCTCACCGGGTCAGTGAAGAGGCTGGCGAGCAAGTCCTGTGGGTGCCGGACGCGCCGCGACTGGTCGAAGAAGTACGCGAGTTGTACACGCGCTTTCCCGAAGGTGACGAGCACGTGCAACTGACGCAAGACAGCGGAAGCGTCACCTACAAGCCACCCGGCCTGATCGAGCAGTTACGCAGCAGTCCGGTGACGGCCCTGGTGTTGCTGGTCACCTTGCTGGTGGCGGGGCTGACGCTGCTGGGCGATAACCTCGAAGCCGTCCGCTGGCTGACCTTTCAGGATTTCCGCATCAATGGCGAGTACGCAACGTTTTTGCCGTTGTCCGAAAGCCTCGCGTCCGGACAGTGGTGGCGGATCATCTCGCCCATGCTGATCCACTTCGGCATCCTGCACCTGGCCATGAACGGCATGTGGTTCTGGGAGCTGGGGCGGCGGATCGAAATTCGTCAGGGCAGCCTGTCGCTGCTGTTGCTGACCTTGCTGTTTTCGGCGGTTTCAAATTATGTGCAATACCTGTTCAGCGGCCCAAGCCTGTTTGGCGGACTGTCCGGGGTGCTGTATGGCCTGCTCGGGCATTGCTGGATTTTCCAGATGCTGGCACCCAACCCGGTCTACCGTCTGCCGCGCGGCGTGTTGATAATGATGCTGGTCTGGCTGGCGCTGTGCCTGTCCGGGCTGGTGAGCATGCTCGGCTTCGGCGAAATCGCCAACGGTGCGCATGTCGGCGGGCTGATCATCGGTTGTGTCACCGGGCTGCTGGGTGGTGCGATTGCGCGCCGCAAGGCCTAGAATTACCCGCTATTTTCTGGAGTGCGCCATGTCGTCTTTTATAGAAATGATCGAAAACATCACCCCGGATATCTACGAGAGCCTGAAACTGGCTGTGGAAATCGGCAAATGGTCCGACGGTCGCAAGCTCACTCAGGAACAACGTGAGCTGTCCCTGCAGGCGCTGATCGCCTGGGAAGCGCAGAACCTGCCGGAAGACCAGCGCACCGGCTACATGGGGCCGCAGGAATGCGCCTCCAAATCGGCTCCAGTGCCCAATATCCTGTTCAAATCGGATGCTATTCATTGATCGAAATTGGTCGCGGAGCAGTCAACAAAATGTCGGCGCGTCAGGATGACACGTCGTGTGTGCAATACGCTTTTCGCCTCGGTGAGACCGAGATCGCGGTCAACCCGCTGATCGGCAAGACGCTGCGTCTGGAGTTTCTCGGCGCCATTCATTGCAGTCATTGCGGGCGCAAGACCAAGTCCAGCTACAGCCAGGGTTACTGCTACCCGTGCATGCTCAAGCTGGCGCAGTGCGACCTGTGCATCATGAGCCCGGAGAAATGCCATCACGATCAAGGCACTTGCCGTGATCCGGCGTGGGGCGAGCAGTTCTGCATGACCGATCACATCGTTTACCTGGCCAATTCGTCAGGCGTGAAGGTCGGTATTACCCGCTCAACGCAGTTGCCGACCCGCTGGCTGGATCAGGGCGCAAGCCAGGCACTGCCGATCCTGCGCGTGGCAACCCGTCAACAGTCCGGCTTCGTCGAAGACCTGCTGCGCAGCCAGGTGGCCGATCGCACCAACTGGCGTGCCTTGCTCAAGGGCGACGCTCAACCTGTCGACCTCAAGGCCATTCGCCAGGAGCTGTTCGACAGTTGCGGCGCAGGGCTGCTGGGATTGCAAGAACGATTCGGGCTGCAGGCCATCCAATTGCTACATGACGCCGAGCCTGTCGAGTTTCGTTACCCGGTCGAGGCGTATCCGACCAAGATTGTCAGCTTCAATCTGGACAAGAACCCGATTGCTGAAGGCACGCTGCTGGGGATCAAGGGCCAATACCTGATTTTCGACACGGGCGTGATCAATATTCGCAAGTACACGGCCTATCAGCTGGCCGTGCATCAGTAGAAGGATTCCAGCATGCGCACCGAACAACCGAAAATGATCTACCTGAAGGATTACCAGGCTCCCGAGTACCTCATTGATGAGACGAACCTGACCTTCGAACTGTTCGACGACCACTCGCTGGTCCACGCGCAGCTGGTCATGCGCCGCAACCCCGAGCGTGGCGCAGGCCTGCCACCGCTGGTGCTCGACGGTCAGCATCTGGAACTGGTTTCGGTCAAGCTGAGCGATGTCGAGCTGAGCGCTGCGGATTATCAGCTGACCGACGACCATCTGACCCTGCACCCACAGGCTGACAGTTTTACAGTCGACAGCACCGTGCGCATCCATCCGGAATCCAACACCGCACTGGAAGGGCTGTACAAGTCCAGCGGCATGTTCTGCACCCAGTGCGAGGCCGAAGGCTTCCGCAAAATCACCTATTACCTCGACCGTCCTGACGTGATGAGCAAGTTCACCACAACCGTCAGCGCCGCCAAGCAGGATTTCCCGATCCTGCTGTCCAACGGCAACCCGGTGGCCAGCGGCGAAGAAGAGGGTGGCCGGCACTGGGCGACGTGGGAAGATCCGTTCATGAAACCGGCCTACCTGTTTGCGCTGGTGGCCGGTGATCTGTGGTGTATCGAAGACACATTCACCACCATGAATGAGCGGAACGTGACCCTGCGTATCTACGTCGAGCCAGAAAACGTCGACAAGTGCCAGCACGCCATGACCAGCCTGAAAAAGTCCATGCGCTGGGACGAAGAGACCTACGGTCGCGAGTACGACCTGGACATCTTCATGATTGTCGCGGTCAACGACTTCAACATGGGCGCGATGGAAAACAAGGGCCTCAACATCTTCAACTCCAGCGCCGTGCTGGCGCGCGCCGAGACGGCGACCGACGCCGCACACCAGCGTGTCGAAGCGATCGTCGCCCACGAATACTTCCACAACTGGTCGGGCAACCGCGTGACCTGCCGTGACTGGTTCCAGCTGTCGCTCAAGGAAGGCTTCACCGTGTACCGCGACGCCGGTTTCTCGGCCGACATGAACTCGGCCACGGTCAAGCGTATTCAGGACGTTGCCTACCTGCGTACCCACCAGTTCGCCGAAGACGCAGGCCCGATGGCGCACGCCGTGCGCCCGGACAGCTTTATCGAAATCTCCAACTTCTACACCCTGACCGTGTACGAAAAGGGCTCGGAAGTGGTCGGCATGCTTCACACCCTGCTGGGGGCTGAAGGATTCCGCAAGGGCAGCGATCTGTATTTCGCGCGCCACGACGGCCAGGCCGTGACCTGCGATGACTTCATCAAGGCCATGGAAGACGCCAATGGCGTCGATCTGACCCAGTTCAAGCGCTGGTACAGCCAGGCGGGCACGCCGCGTCTGGCGGTCAGCGAGTCGTACGACGCTGCGGCCAAGACCTACAGTCTGACCTTCCGCCAGAGCTGCCCGACCACACCGGGCCAGCCTGGCGACCAGAAGCAACCCTTCGTGATCCCCGTCGAACTGGGGCTGCTGGATAACAAGGGTAGCGAGATTGCCCTGCGTCTGGCGAACGAAACGGCGGCGACCGGCACCACGCGGGTATTGTCGGTTATCGACGCCGAGCAGACCTTCACCTTCGTCGATGTCGCCGAAAAGCCGCTGCCTTCGCTGCTGCGCGGTTTCTCTGCGCCGGTCAAGCTGAGCTTCCCGTATGACCGCGACCAGTTGATGTTCCTGATGCAGCACGACAGCGATGGTTTCAATCGTTGGGATGCCGGTCAGCAGTTGTCGGTTCAGGTATTGCAGGAACTGATCGGCCAGCATCAGCAAGGTCAGCCACTGGTCATGGATCAGCGTCTGATTACCGCACTGGGCGCCGTGCTGGCGGATGATCATCTGGATCAGGCGATGGTCGCGGAAATGCTTTCGTTGCCGGGCGAGGCTTATCTGGCAGAAATCAGCGAAGTGGCCGATGTCGATGCCATTCACGCCGCTCGCGATTTTGCCCGTCAGCAGTTGGCAGAGGGGCTGTTCGATGGGCTGCTGGCGCGCTATCAGGCCAACCGTGAAGTGTCGAAGGTCACGCCTTATGTGGCCGAAGCCGCACACTTTGCCCGTCGTGCCCTGCAGAACATCGCGCTGTCTTACCTGATGCTCAGCGGCAAGCCGGAGGTGCTGGCAGCCACCATTGATCAGTTCGATACCAGCGACAACATGACCGAGCGCCTGACTGCGCTGGCCGTGCTGGTCAATTCGCCGTTCACTGCCGAGCGCGACAAGGCGCTCGCCGTGTTTGCCGAGAACTTCAAGAGCAATGCACTGGTCATGGATCAGTGGTTCAGCGTCCAGGCGGCAAGCACCCTGCCGGGCGGCCTGCAGCGCGTGCAGGAACTGATGAAGCACCCGGCCTTCAGCATCAAGAACCCTAACAAGGTGCGTGCCTTGATCGGTGCTTTCGCCGGGCAGAACCTGGTCAACTTCCACGCGGCAGATGGCTCCGGCTATCGCTTCCTGGCGGACCTGGTCATCGAGCTGAACGCGCTGAATCCGCAGATCGCTTCGCGTCAATTGGCACCACTGACCCGCTGGCGCAAATACGACAGCGCCCGTCAGGCGTTGATGAAAGCCGAGCTGGAACGCATCCTCGCCTCCGGCAAACTGTCTGCGGACGTGTATGAAGTGGTGAGCAAAAGCCTGGCTGAATAAGGGTTGATGCCGTGCTGAGTGCGTGATGGGTGCTCAGAAGGAAGGCGCTATCTGCTGACGTGGATAGCGCCTTTTTTGCAATGCTCGAAGCGTTCATCGCAATACGCCCATCTCGTGGGAGC
>NZ_JAHPJG010000022.1:0-116142 GCF_020515755.1 Pseudomonas sp. B20 | reverse complement strand
GGTGCCTGCAAAAATCAGCGTGAAAACACGTTTTCGTTTCTATGCGTCATGCCTCTGCGTGGCTATATCTGCCGCCGATCGACAGGCACAAAAAAACCACCGGTGAGGTGGTTTTTTATTGTCAGCGCAATCAGTCGCCGCGGTATTCACATCCGCTGGTGCAGGTCTCGTGAATACGGACCGCCGACAGCTCCGGGAGCAGAGGCTTCAATTCATTCCAGATCCATTTCGCCAGGTTTTCGCTGGTTGGATTCTCCAGGCCCGGGATGTCATTCAGATAGTTATGATCGAGGCGTTCATACAGCGGCTTGAAGATCGCCTTGATTTCCGAGAAGTCCCGGATCCAGCCGGTATGGGGATCAACCTTTCCGGCCAGATGAATGCCGACACGAAACGAATGGCCGTGCAGACGTCCACACTTGTGCCCCTCAGGAACGTGGGGGAGGCGGTGTGCTGACTCGAAGGTAAACTCTTTGAAGATTTCCACTGTGTATTGGCCCCGGAAAAATGGCGATCGCTCACGCGATAAATGCAATCGACGAGTTTAACAGCAATGGCCTGAAACTCCATGCAAGGGTTGGCCGCGATGACCCTGCCAGAATGCTTGATGGCACTCGGCCAGATCTATTCAGTTTGAGTTAAGTTGTACCGGTTAAGGTGGACGCCATAGAAGCACCGATCGCTATGGGTACCCCCTATGAAAACGCTGACCACCCTGCTGGCGGCCCTTACATTTATTTTGACGTCCTGTTTCATTCAGGCGCGTGGGGTCGACCCACAGGAAGTGATGCGCCTCAGTGAGGCCGGTACGCTTCATTCGGCTGAAAAGCTCGATGCCAAAGCGCTGAGCAAACACCCCGATGCCAGTATCATCGGCACGCAGTTCAAGAACATCTACGGCAGGTACGTTTACAATGTCGAACTGCGTGACAAACAGGGTGTTGAGTGGGTTCTCGAAATGGACGCCGCCACGGGTCAGGTCTACAGGAATCATCAGGATAACTAATGAATGTCGACAAGCGTCTCTGTGTCATCCTTGGTTTGAGCCTGACCTGCTCTTTTGTGTATGCCAGAGATCTGAATCAGGATGAAGCGCTCAGTTTGCGGCAGCGCGGGGTCATCCTGCCTCTCGAACAGTTCATCGAGCGCGCGATGGGCCTTCATCCGGGCTCTCGTCTGCTGGAGGCCGAGCTCGAGGAAAAGAATAATGTGTACGTGTATGAATTTGAGTTGCTGACCCCTGAGGGCGTCGTCCGCGAGCTCAAGTTCGATGCACGTGATAGCCGATTGCTGAAAGACGAGGATGATGATTGATGCGCCTGCTACTGGTTGAAGACCATGTTCCCCTTGCCGATGAGCTGCTCGCTGCGCTGGGGCGTCAAGGCTACGCGGTCGACTGGCTGGCTGACGGGCGCGATGCGGTTCATCAAGGAGCAACCGAGCCTTATGACCTGATCGTTCTGGATCTGGGTTTGCCTGGCATGCCAGGGCTTGAGGTTCTCCAGCAGTGGCGCAGCAAAGGTCTGGCGACCCCCGTGTTGATTCTGACCGCGCGAGGCTCCTGGTCAGAGCGTATAGAAGGCTTGAAGGCAGGCGCCGACGATTACCTGACCAAGCCTTTTCATCCTGAAGAGCTGCAGCTGCGTATTCAGGCACTGCTGCGACGTTCGCACGGGCTGGCCAACCAGCCCACACTGGAATCGGCCGGCCTTAATCTGGATGAAGGCCGGCAATGCGTCAGCCGCGATGGCGTGGATATCCAGCTCACCTCGGCTGAGTTTCGGTTGCTGCGTTATTTCATGCTCCACCCGGGACAGATTCTCTCTAAAAGCCATCTGTCAGAGCATTTGTACGATGGCGAAAACGAGCGTGATTCCAACGTCATCGAAGTCCATGTCAATCACCTGAGGCGCAAGTTGGGCCGCGCAGTCGTCGAGACACGCCGCGGTCAGGGCTATCTTTACGGTGGAGCCGGCGGTTGAAATCCATACAGCGGCGTCTGAGTCTGGGTCTGATCGCCGTTATGGTGGTTGTCGGTCTGGTGATGGCGCAGACCAGTCTCTGGCTGTTCGAAGTGGGCCTGCAGCGCTATCTGGAGTCTGGCCTGCGCAACGAAAGTGAAAACCTGCTGGTAGCACTGGTACGAGGACCGGCCGGGCTGCAGCTGGATGACCATCGCCTGTCGGGTGCCTACCAGCGTCCGTTGTCCGGCCATTATTTCCGCATGGATCTGCCGCAGGGGCACTGGCGCTCCCGCTCGCTGTGGGATTTCGAGCTGCCCCAGCCTGGGGTGGGTCTGCATGCCAATCTTGAGCTCGGCAAGACCGGGCAATCGCTGTTGATGCTGACCAGCGAATACCGCAAGTTCGGCAAGCAGATTTCAATCACCGTCGCACAGGATTACACGCCGGTCAGGGCGAGTTTTCGCCTCATGCAGCAGATCGGACTGGGACTTGGGCTTGCCGCGCTGATCCTGGTGCTGGTGTTACAACGCATCACCGTGCGAAGAGCGCTTCGTCCGCTTGAAACCGTTCGCGAGCAGATTTTTCAGCTCCAGCAGGGCCAGCGCTCACAACTGGATAATCAGGTTCCCCTTGAACTCGAACCACTGGTGGCGCAGATCAACCACCTGCTTGCGCATACCGAAGACAGCCTGAAACGCTCACGCAATGCACTGGGTAATCTTGGACATGCCTTGAAGACACCGCTCGCGGTCTTGCTCAGCCTGGCCCTCAGCGGACAATTGGACGCCAACCCGGCCTTGCGCAGGACGCTGCAGGAGCAGCTGGAAAATATCCGTCTGCGTCTGGAACGCGAGCTCAATCGCGCACGCCTTTCCGGCGACGCTCTACCGGGAGCCCGCTTCGATTGTGACGCCGAACTGCCCGGGCTTTTCTCCACACTGGGCATGATTCATGGTGCCCACCTCCAGTTGATCAACGATGTCGAGGCGGGCATGTACCTGCCGTGGGATCGAGAGGACATTCTCGAGCTGCTCGGCAACCTGCTGGACAACGCCTGCAAATGGGCCGACAGCGAAGTGCGTCTGGACATTCTGAGTCAGCATCAGGGCTTCTGTCTGTTGGTGGATGACGATGGGCCTGGTATTCCCGAGGCGCAACGCGCAGAAGTGTTCAGCCGTGGTGCTCGTCTTGACGAGCAGATTACCGGTCACGGGCTGGGTCTGGGGATCGTGCGCGACATCGTCGAGGCGTGGGGCGGTCAACTGCAATTGCAGGAGAGTCCGGCAGGGGGATTGCGGGTACGCATAGACCTGCCAGAGCGGACTGCCCCGTAGTACGTCAGCCGGAATCTTTCAGAGAAATCAATCGCAGCGCTCATCGGATCGCGGGTTCAGTCGAGGGCGTCGCCGATGAAACCCGGCAAAGCGCCGAGACCTCACGCAGCCTGGCCGAACCGGGTGCGCGCCTGGACAGCCTGGTGTTCAGTTCCGGGTCTGACGCTTGCCTGGCAGGGGCTTGAACTCCTGCCATCACCCGCTACTGGCCTCGCCTTCATATTGCCTTCATGGAAGATGGCACTCGTGCGCTCGTGTGCTGACTAAGCTCTAGACCGGGCGCGATGCGCGGTCTAATGACATGGACAGGACATGAACGAAACCACGCTGCAATACAAAACCCTCATTCTGCTACTGGTACTGGTGACCATTGCCTTCATATGGATTCTGCTGCCGTTCTATGGCGCAGTGTTCTGGGCGGTCATCCTTGGAATCATCTTCGCGCCTGTGCAGCGCAAATTGCAGATCAAGTTCAACTGGTCACGCAATCTCACATCCCTGTGCACCCTGATGATCTGTCTGGTCATCGCCATTCTGCCGGTGATCGTGATCAGCGCCTTGCTGGTTCAGGAGGGCACCACGCTGTACAAGAACGTCGAGACCGGGCAACTGGATATCGCCGGCTATCTGGCCGAGTTCAAGGACCTGTTGCCGCACTCCATGCAGGCGCTGCTCGATCGTCTGGGCATGGGCGACCTGGAAGGGTTGCGCGACAAGATCGCCAAGGGCGCGATGCAGGGCAGTCAGTACCTGGCTACCCAGGCATTCAGCTTCGGGCAGGGCACCTTCGACTTTGTCGTCAGCGTCTTCATCATGCTCTACCTGCTGTACTTCTTCCTGCGCGACGGACAGGAACTGGTACGCAAGATCCGCACGGCCTTCCCGTTGGGCGAACAGCAGAAGCGTCGCCTGCAGCTCAAGTTCACCCGAGTGGTACGTGCCACGGTCAAAGGCAACGTGGTGGTCGCGGTCACGCAAGGTGCGCTGGGCGGTTTCATCTTCTGGGTGCTGGACATCCCGAGTGCACTGCTCTGGGCGGTGATCATGGCATTCCTGTCGCTGTTGCCTGCGGTGGGAGCCGGGATTGTCTGGGCGCCAGTGGCCATCTACTTCCTGCTTAGCGGCATGATCTGGCAAGGCGTGGTACTGGGCTTGTTTGGCGTCTTCGTGATTGGTCTGGTGGATAACGTACTGCGCCCGATCCTGGTGGGCAAAGACACCAAAATGCCGGATTACCTGATCCTTATTTCCACGCTGGGCGGCATGTCGGTCTTCGGTCTGAACGGCTTTGTGATCGGACCTCTGGTGGCGGCGCTGTTCATGTCCAGCTGGGGGTTGTTCAGCGGCGCCAAGAAGCCCGTAAAACTGCCTGGCTGATATCGTAAGAAGGCGCAGCCGACACAGACCCGCGCATGCCTCCTGCCATTTATCAGGCAGGGGCATGCGTTTTTTTTGATTAGGACATAACTCCCGGAGCAGGTCTCATTCTGAGCCTTTTGCCGCGATGGCAGCCGAGTCCATGAAGGCTGTCAGATCAGTATTGAAGCGCGATGCTTCTTCCAGAAATGGCGCGTGGCCTGAATTTTCGTAAACCTTGGATTGAATCCGCGCATTGAGTTGCCGGGCACGTGCGATGCTGGGCTGAACATTGACCAGCTCATCCTTGCCGCCATACAGCATCAATACCGGCACCTTTGCCCTGGGCAAGCCTTTTGCCGCATCGACAGTCATTGCAGGCGTAGCACGGGTCATCGCCCACGATGCCATCGCGGCACTCGACAGCAGCCGCTCGAAGATCAGTGCATCCGGCTTTGTCTGGAAGCACAGGCCGAGAAAAGTACTTACTGCATCAAGGTGGGTCTTCAGGTCCTCTGAGCTCAGGCCTGCATACACTTGAGGATGGGCTGTAATCAAAGCAGCGTTGAGCTCGATGACACCATCGACATACACAACCCCGCCGATCTTCCCATCTCCATAGGCGGCGAGGTAGTTGGACATGACCACGCCCCCCATTGACCAGCCAACCAGCACCGGACGCTTGCTTGCAGTGGCTTCAACTACCGCTGCCAGATCGTCCGCATAATGACGTCCATTGCGGTACGCCTCGATATTCCCGGGCTTGTCGGAAAGACCGTGACCGCGCAGGTCATAGGTAATCATCCGGTAGCGCTGTAGCTGAGGACTACCGATCTGCTTTTCCCAATTGAGGTGACTGCCCAGCAGGCCGTGGATGAAAATCAGCGCCGGGCCGCTCGGATCTCCTGATTCCTGCACAGCGAGCTTGACGCCGTCAGGGGCTGTGACGGTGTAGCTTTTGTCTATTGCCAGGGCAATCGACGATAGTCCGCTTAACAGCGCGACAAGCCAGGTATTACGCAGTAGGCGAACGAAGCGAATGTGATTCATGAGGCGATTTCCCTGCGGCAGAAGTGATGGGCGCACTGTAGGTCGATGACGCAGGACGGTCTATGACGTAAAATCCTGAAAAATTGATTAAACGTCCTGAATTCGCGGTGACCGTTCTCCATGCCAACCTGCTCAAATGACCCCATCAGCGAACTGCTGCTCGGTATGCGTCTATTCGGTGTTCAATTCCGCAGGCTGGAAGTCGTACCGCCTCTTGGTGTTGGCTTCAGTAACGCAATCGGGCGAGCACAGTTTCATTTCGTCGGACGTGGGCCGGTGTGGTTGCGCAGCGCTGAGAACGTTCTATGCAGGCTCGATACCGGAGACGCGGTTCTTATTCCGCGCGGTGGGCACCATGCCATTTTGTCGGCTGAAGACACGGCTGCGAGCGATATACAGCTGTTTGACCCGTCTACCGGCATTGTCGATGGCGTTCACAATGGGGCATACGACGAGGAGGGCGGAGTCTTTGATCACGCGATCATCTTCAGCTGTTGCATGGAGTTGGAGCTGGGCGGCATGCAACCGCTTGTTGCCGCCATGCCGGATGTCATGCAGGTCAGCACTCTGCTGGAGACATGTCCCGAGCTGCGGCCCATGCTTGCGGCAATGGAGCGTGAGACCTTGATGCTGCAGGCCGGGCATGCGGGGATTCTGGCACGTCTTGCTGAAGTCGTGGCCGCGCTGTTGGTGCGTGGTTGGGTTGCAGGCGGCTGTGGGGATGCCACAGGCTGGCTCGGTGCTTTGCAAGACCCTCGGCTGAGTCGCGCCATTGTCATGATGCACCGGCACCCAGGCAGAAACTGGACGGTGGCCACGCTTGCTCATGAGGCCAGGCATTCCCGCTCTGTGTTCGCACAGCGCTTTCTCGAGGCTACGGGTATGCCGCCATTGCAGTACCTGACGGAGCTGAGAATGCGCCTGGCATTGCACAGGCTGAGCCGTGAACACTGTTCTCTGGAGGCTGTTGCCAGTCAACTGGGTTACGGTTCATTGGCTGCCTTCAGCCGTGCATTCAAAAGAACGATGGGCCTATCCCCTGGCGCTGTTCGTGCCGCGAAAAGCGTTGCCGGGTAGCCGTTCCAGCCATTTTCGAAGACAAAAAAAAGCCCTGCTCGAGAGCAGGGCTTTGCGTTTGCGCAGGATCAGCCCGCTACGTGCAGACCGGCGTTGAGCACCAGATCGAGCAGCGGTTGCGGGTAGACACCCAGCACGAAGGTCAGGATCGCAACGGCCAGCAGCATCACGCCGCCCGTGCGCTGTGCCCAGTTGATGGCTGCGTCGTGGCGAGGAAGCTTGTTGTCGACCAGATACATGGTGACCATCACGCGCAGGTAATAGAACACGCCGATGGCGCTACCGATTACCAGAGCCCCGACAAGCCACCACAGCTGCGATTCGACACCGGTGGCGATGATATAGAACTTGCCGATGAAACCTGCGGTGAGCGGGATACCCGCCAGCGACAGCATCATCAGGGTCATGACTGCCGTCAGGTAAGGGCGACGCCAGAACAGACCACGGTATTCGAACATTGCATCGGCATCACGTCCGCTGTAAGGCGAAGACATCATGGTGATCACACCGAAGCTGCCCAGCGAGGTCAGGACGTAAGTCGCCAGATAGACGCCGATCGCCTCGACCGCCATGCCTTTGCTGGCCACCAGCGCAATCATCAGGTAACCGAAGTGAGCGATGGAGGAGTAGCCCAGCAGACGCTTGAGATTGGTCTGGGTCAGCGCCAGCAGGTTGCCAACCAGGATCGACGCGACGGCGATGACTGCCAGTACGTCATGCAGGACACCGCTGCTGGCTGCTGGTGAAACCTGGAACAGACGCACCAGTACCGCGAATACCGCCACCTTGCTGGCAGTTGCCAGGAAGGCTGCGACCGGCGCAGGAGCGCCTTCGTAAACGTCCGGGGTCCACAGGTGGAAAGGCACCAGTGACAGCTTGAAGGCCAGGCCGACGACCATCATGCCCAGACCCAGGCTGGCAATCGGACTCGGCATGCCGGTCGCTGCGATGGCCTTGCCGATACCGTCGAAGCTCAGCGAGCCTGCCTCTGCGTACAGCAGCGCCATACCGAACAGCAGGAACGCCGAACCTGCAGCCGACAGGACCATGTACTTGATGCCGCCTTCCAGCGAACGCTTGTTGAAGAAGGCATAAGCCACCAGCCCATAGACAGGCACCGACAGCAGTTCCAGGCCGATGAACAGGCCCGCCAGATGCTGAGCGCTGACCAGCACCAGTCCACCGGCAGCTGCCAGCAGGATCAGCAGGTAAAGCTCTTCGCGATTGCCCGGATACCCGACCTTGCCGTCACCCAGATAGGCGTGCGCCATGGTCACGCAAGCGAGGGTAGAGGCGAGGATGATCGCCATGTACAGGCAGGCAAAGTTGTCGATATGCAGCAGTGGCGTCACGACCAGAGGGGCGACTTTCAATGCCGGATAAATCGACAGCAGGGCCAGGTTGAGGCCTGCTACCGAAAGCAGGAACGTTTGCGAGTGATTGCGGCGCCATGCGATCGCAAGCATCACCACGACAATGGTGAGGCTGGTGATCAGCAGTGGCGCAAGCGCAATAAAGTGTTGAATCGTCAGGTCCATAGCGCTCTTACCGGGCCGAAGCGAGTTGAGTGAAGGCAGTGCCTAGCCATTGCTGCACGCCATGCATGGTCGCCGCCGATGTGTCGAGGAACGGCTGCGGGAACACCCCGAGCACGACCAGCAACACGGCAAGGCCCAGCACCATGATCATTTCCCGTCCGTCCATGCCCTTCAGAACCTCGTCGGACTTCGACGGGCCGAAGTAGGCGCGGTGGATCATGATCAGCGAGTAGACAGAACCAAACACCAGACCGGAGGTGGCGATCGCCGTGATCCATGGTGAGCTGGCGAAGCTGCCCAGCAGAATCAGGAACTCACCGACGAAGTTGCCGGTGCCCGGCAGACCCAGAGAGGCGGCGGCAAAGAACAGGCTGATGGCCGGGATGTAGGCGATGCGTGACCACAGACCACCCATCTCACGCATGTCGCGAGTGTGCAGACGCTCGTACAACTGGCCACTGAGAATGAACAGTGCCGCGGCCGACAGACCGTGGGCGATCATCTGGATCAGTACGCCTTGCAGGGCTTGCTGGCTGCCCGAGTAGATACCGATCAGTACGAAGCCCATGTGCGAAACGCTGGAGAACGCGATCAGACGCTTGATGTCGGTCTGGGCAAACGCGAGGAATGCGCCGTAGAAGATACCGACCAGGCCCAGCGTCATGGCAATCGGTGCGAACTCGGCCGATGCGTTGGGGAACAGCGGCAGGGCAAAGCGCAGCAGGCCGTAAGCCGCCGTCTTCAGCAGGATACCCGCCAGGTCGACGGAGCCTGCGGTCGGTGCCTGGGCATGCGCATCCGGCAGCCAGGAGTGCAATGGCACCACCGGCAGCTTGACGGCGAAGGCAATGAAGAAGCCCAGCATCAGGATGTACTCGGTGCCCGGTGCCAGTTTGGTCTTCAGCAGGTCGGCGTAGGCAAAGGTGATCACGCCGGTCTGATTGAAGTGCACCAGCACCAGACCCAGGATCGCCACCAGCATGATCAAGCCGCTGGCCTGAGTGAAGATGAAGAACTTGGTGGCCGCATAGATACGGGTTTTCTTGCCATCCGAAGAACTGTGACCCCAGAGCGCGATGAGGAAATACATCGGCACCAGCATCATTTCCCAGAAGAAGAAGAACATGAACAGGTCGATGGCCAGGAACACGCCGACGACACCGCCCAGGATCCACATCAGGTTAAGGTGGAAGAAACCGACCTTGCGCTGGATTTCCTTCCACGAGCACAGCACCGACAGCACGCCCAGCAGGCCGGTCAGCAGGATCATCAGCAGCGACAGACCATCGAGTGCCAGATGCACGTCAATGCCGAAGCGGGTGATCCACGGGTGGTGGAATTCCAGGGTCCAGGTCGGATCGGCACCCGGCACCGGCGCGTAGCCGAAGTTGCCGGTAGCCCACAGCCAGAGGCCGAGAACCAGTTCCAGGGTCATTGTCAGCAACGCAATCCAGCGCGGCAGGGTAGAGCCGAAGCGCTCACCCAGCCAGCACAGCAGGCCGCCGATGAAGGGGATCAGGATTAGCCAGGGCAGAATCATGACGGGCTCAATTCCTTTCGCAAATTCGCAAGGTTCATATCAGATCGCAACCAGAACGACGGCACCGAGTACCAGAACGGCACCCACGGCGATCGAGGCAGCATACCAACGCAACTGGCCGGTCTCGGTGCGGCTCATGGTGTCATGACCGCCTTTGACCAGACGTGGGATCAAGCCGATGGTGCGGTCGAACGGATCGCTACGCAGTACATGGCTGATTGCCAGATACGGCTTGACGAACAGCTTGTCGTAGATCCAGTCGAAGCCCCAGGCCGCGAACCACCAGGCCGAAAGGAAACGGCCCGGAGCGCTGTTGGCGATCGCCGTCGCCAGGCGGCGCTTGCCGAGAAACAGCAACGCTGCCAGCAGGATACCGGCCAGCGCGATGGCGCCGGAAGCGATCTCCAGACTGTGCTTGGCTTCGCCACCGGCATGGCCGACGCTCTGCGGCAACACACCGGCCAAGGGCGGAGTGATCAGCGCGCCGATGAATGTCGACAGCACGATCAGCACCGACAGTGGCAGCCAGTGAGCGATACCGTGACCTGCGTGTGCTTCGGTCTTGGCTTCACCGTGGAACGCGATGAAGATCAGACGGAAGGTGTACAGCGACGTCATGAACGCGCCCACCAGACCGGCATACAGCAAGCCGTTGTTACCGCTGGCAAATGCTTCCCAGAGAATTTCGTCCTTGGAGTAGAAGCCCGCCGTCAGCAGCGGCAGGGCGGAAAGAGCCGCGCCACCGACGATGAAGCTGGCGTAGGCCAATGGCAGTTTCTTCCACAGGCCGCCCATCTTGAAGATGTTCTGCTCGTGGTGGCAGGCAACGATCACCGCACCGGATGCAAGGAACAGCAGCGCCTTGAAGAAGGCGTGGGTCATCAGGTGGAAGATCGCGCCTTCCCAGGCGCCGACACCCAGTGCCAGGAACATGTAGCCGATCTGGCTCATGGTCGAGTAGGCGAGGATACGCTTGATGTCGGTCTGCACCAGTGCGGCAAAACCCGCCAGAACCAGCGTGACGCCGCCGACAATGCCGACCAGATGCAGGATGTCAGGTGCCAGTGCGAACAGGCCGTGAGTACGCGCGATCAGGTAAACGCCCGCCGTGACCATGGTCGCTGCGTGGATCAGCGCCGAAACTGGCGTAGGACCGGCCATCGCGTCCGCCAGCCAGGTTTGCAGTGGCAGCTGTGCAGATTTACCGACCGCACCGCCCAACAGCATCAACGTCGCCAGCACGATCCAGAAATCGCCGACCTTGAAGTGTTCCGGCGCCCGGACCAGCAGTTCCTGCACATTGAGCGTGCCCAATTGCTGGAACAGGATGAACAAGCCGATAGCCATGAACACGTCACCGATACGGGTGACGATGAACGCTTTGAGCGCTGCGTTGCCGTTGTTGCGGTTGCTGTAATAGAAACCGATCAACAGGTAGCTGCACAGGCCCACGCCTTCCCAACCGAAGTAGATGAACAGCAGGTTGTCGCCCAGGATCAGGAACAGCATGCTGGCAATGAACAGGTTGGTGTAGGAGAAGAAGCGCGAGTAGCCCGCTTCACCGCGCATGTACCAGGACGCGAACAGGTGGATCAGGAAGCCGACGCCAACCACGACGCCCAGCATCGTGACGGACAGTCCGTCCAGATACAGCGCGAAGTTGGGCTGGAAGCCATCGACGTCCATCCAGCGCCACAGCACCTGGGTGTAGTGACCGCCTTCGGGTGGCGCCACGTTGAACTGCCAGATGACCCAGGCCGTGACGATGGCTGACAGGCCGATGGAGCCGACGCCGATCAGCGCAGCGAGGTTTTCCGAGATGCGTCCACGGGAGAACGACAGCAGCAGAAAGCCGATGAGGGGGAATACGAAAGTCAGAAAGAGAAGATTCATCCGCGCATCTCGCTGGCAGCATCGATATCGAGAGTGTGGAAGCGGCGATAGAGTTGCATCAGGATCGCCAGGCCGATACTGGCCTCGGCTGCCGCAAGGCTGATCACCAGGATGAACATCACCTGCCCGTCCGGTTGCCCCCAACGGCTGCCGGCAACGACGAACGCCAGTGCAGCGGCGTTCATCATGATTTCCAGGCTCATCAACACGAAGAGAATGTTACGGCGCACCATCAGGCCGACCAGACCCAAGCAGAACAGGACCCCGGCGACCGCCAGACCGTGCTCAAGAGGGATAGCATTCATTGGCTTGGCTCCTTGGCCTCGTTGCGGCCCAGATGGAAGGCCGTGATGGCTGCTGCAAGCAACAGCATCGAGGCGAGTTCCACCACCAGCAGATAGGGCCCGAACAGGCTGATGCCGACTGCCTTGGCGTCGACCGTGGTGTGACCGACACCAGCGCCGGTCGGGTTGGCGAACAGCACATACAGCAACTCGGCCAGCAACAGCGCGCCGAGAATGACCGGGCCGATCCAGATGCCGGGTTTTAGCCAGGCACGTTCCTGCTGAACCGAGGCCGGGCCGAGGTTCAGCATCATCACCACAAACACGAACAGGACCATGATTGCGCCCGCGTAGGCAATGACTTCCAGCACGCCGGCGAACGGAGCGCCGAGGCTGAAGAACGTCATTGCTACGGCGATCAGCGAGATGATCAGGTAGAGCAGGGCGTGCACCGGATTCGTGTTGGTGATCACCCGCAGGGTGGACACAACAGCGATACCGGATGCGAAGTAGAAAGCGAATTCCATCTTTACTTCCTTAAGGCAGCAAGCTCTTGACGTTGATCGGCTCGGCTTCGTTCTGTGCGGAGCCCTTGGGCTTGCCGCCGATGGCCATACCGGCAACGCGATAGAAGTTGTAGTCAGGGTTCTTGCCAGGTCCGGAGATCAGCAGGTCTTCCTTCTCGTACACCAGATCCTGACGCTTGAAGTCGGCCATCTCAAAGTCCGGCGTGAGCTGGATCGCGGTTGTCGGGCAGGCTTCTTCGCACAGGCCGCAGAAGATGCAGCGCGAAAAGTTGATGCGGAAGAAGTCGGGATACCAGCGTCCGTCCTCTGTCTCGGCCTTCTGCAGCGAAATGCAGCCGACCGGGCAGGCTACTGCACACAGGTTGCACGCCACGCAGCGCTCTTCACCATCGGGGTCGCGGGTCAGAACGATGCGGCCACGGTAGCGAGGAGGGAGATAAACCTGCTCTTCGGGGTATTGCAGGGTGTCGCGCTTGCGAAAGCCGTGGCCGAAGACCATGACCAGGCTGCGCAACTGGGTACCCGTACCCTTAACGATGTCACCAATATATTTGAACATGGGTCAAATCCTCACTGAACCGAGCCTGCCGGTGTGTTCAACAACACAATCGCAGCAGTCACCAGCAAATTGATCAGGGTCAGCGGCAGACAGAACTTCCAGCTGAAATCCATGACCTGGTCATAACGCGGGCGCGGGATGGAGGCGCGCAGCAGAATGAACAGCATGATGAAAAACGCGGTTTTCAAGGCGAACCAGAAGAATGCCAGCGATGGCAGAATGTCGAACGGGCCGTGCCAGCCGCCGAAGAACAGCGTCACCAGCAGCGCCGAGATCAAGATGATCCCGATGTATTCGCCCACGAAGAACATGCCCCATTTCATGCCGGCATATTCAATGTGGTAGCCGTCAGCCAGTTCCTGCTCGGCTTCCGGTTGGTCGAACGGGTGGCGGTGAGTCACCGCCACGCCTGCGATGAAGAACGTACAGAAGCCGAAGAACTGCGGAATGATGAACCACAGGTTCTGCGCCTGATATTCAACGATGTCGCGCATGTTGAACGAGCCGACCTGAACCACGATACCCATCAGCGCAAGGCCCATGAACACTTCGTAGGACACGGTTTGTGCCGAAGCACGCAGGCTGCCCAGCAGGGCGAACTTGTTGTTGCTCGACCAGCCGGCGAACAGCACCGCATACACGGACAGACCGGCCATGGCGAAGAAGAACAACAGACCGATGTTCAGGTCCGCGACGCCCCAGGTCGGGGTGATCGGGATGACCGCAAAGGCGATCAGCAAGGCGCTCATGGCAACCACCGGCGCCAGGGTGAAGATCACCTTGTCGGCGAACGGTGGGGTCCAGTCTTCCTTGAAGAACATCTTCAGCATGTCGGCTGCGATCTGGAACATGCCGAACGGACCCACGCGGTTCGGACCATAACGGTCCTGCCACCAGCCCAGCAGACGACGTTCCACAAAGCTCAGCAGCGCACCGCAGACCACGACGGCCAGCAACACCACGATGGCCTTGACCACTGCAATGATTGCGTCGATCACATCAGGGGTAAACCAGGTCATTGCGCTGCCTCCTGCAGACCGTCAACGGATTTGCCGAAGAGTGCCGGCGGAATGCCAGGCAGTCCTGCCGGCAATGCCACAAGGCCCGCGCCCAGTTCTTCGCTGATGCGCAACGGCAAGGTCAGCGTTTCGCCGCCGATGCTCAGGGAGAGCAGGGCACCGTCGTTGACGCCGAGACGATCGGCTTCGGATTTGGCCACTGCGACATAGGCCTGCGGGATGCGTTCTTGAACCGGCGCGGCCAGAGACGAGGTTTCGTCGCTGCCGAACAGGTGGAAGAACGGTACGACCTGCCAGGTGCTGCGCTCTGGAGAGAACGCGCGTGGCACGCTGGAGAACCACGACAGACCATCGCCCTGGCTTTCGATCAGGCGAGTGCCCGGGTCGCCAGCACGCAAGTGACCACCGACTTCGTCCTGAAACTTGTTCCAGGCCTGCGGCGAATTCCAGCCTGGCGACCAGGCGAATGGCACCTGCTGACGAGGCTCGGCCGAGCCCGAGTAGCCTTCCATGGAGAACGAGAACGCTGTGTCGATGTCTTGCGAGGTGCGCGGCTCATGCACGCTGATGTTGGCTCGCATCGCGGTACGGCCGCTATAACGCAGCGGTTCGCGAGCCAGTTTCAGGCCCTTGATGCGGAACGACGCAGACGGCGCGGCGTTGACGATACCCGCCAGCTGCGGCGTGCTGCCGGCGCAGGCTTCGGTGACGTGGTCCAGTTGCGTCCAGTCAACCGGCTTGTTCAGCAAGGTGGCACGCAGGGCATGCAACCAGCGCCAGCCTTCGTGAACCAGAATGCTGGCATCCAGATAGGTCGGATCGAAGACCTGGAAGAAGCGTTGGGCGCGGCCTTCCTGGCTGACCAGTGTGCCGTCGCCTTCAGCGAAGCTGGCAGCTGGCAGGATCAGGTGGGCGCGGTCGCTGGTCGGGGTTTTCTGATGGTCAGCGACGATCACGACCTTCGCAGCGCTCAGCGCGGCGTCGACGATCCTGGCGTCCACACGACGATACAAATCGTTTTCCAGCACCACGATAGCGTCGGCCTTGCCGGAGATCACGGCTTGCAGCGCGGCATCTACGGACTCGCCGCCGAACATCGCCAGGCCCATGCTGTTGGCTTCAGGCACGATCAGGCTGATGGAACCCTGCTTGTCGCGCAGCTTCAAGGCCTTGGCGATGTTGGCAGCAGCTTCGATCAGCGCTGTCGAACCCAGCGAACTGCCGGAAATGATCAGCGGTCGTTTGGCAGCCAGCAGTGCGTCGGCAATGCGTTGCGCCAGTTCCAGCGCCTCGCTGTCCAGTCCTTCGACGGCAGGTGCGCTAGCGTCCAGGGCATGGGCCACGGCAAAACCGATACGCGCCAGATCATCGGGCGCTGCATGTACGCATTCTTCTGCGACGTCGTCGAGACGGGTCTCGGCGAGGCTGGCGATGAACAGCGGATTCAGTTCGTGCTGACCGATGTTCTTCACGGCTGCATCGAGCCACGGCTGGACTTTCATCGCCGCTGCCATGTCTTCAGCCTTGCCCTTGACGGCCTGGCGCAAGCCTAGGGCCATACGCGCCGCTGTCTGGGTCAGGTCTTCGCCGAGGACGAAGATGGCATCGTGATCTTCGATGTCACGCAGGGTAGGGATCGGCAGCGGACTGTCGTTCAGGACCTTGAGGATCAGTCTGATACGCTCCAGCTCACCGGCTTCGATACCGCTGTAGAAATGCTCGGCACCCACCAGCTCACGCAGCGCATAGTTGCTTTCGAGGCTGGCGCGAGGAGAGCCGATACCGACGATGTTACGGCCGCGCAGCAGGTCCGCCGCCTTGTCCAGCGCCTCGTCCAGGCTCAGTTTGACCTGACCGTCGACGAGCAATGGCTGACGCGGGCGATCCTTGCGGTTGACGTAGCCGTAGCCAAAACGTCCGCGGTCGCAGAGGAAGTACTGGTTGACCGAGCCGTTGTAACGGTTTTCGATGCGGCGCAATTCACCGTAGCGTTCACCCGGGCTGATGTTGCAGCCGCTGGAGCAGCCGTGGCAGATGCTTGGAGAGAACTGCATGTCCCACTTGCGGTTGTAGCGCTCGGAGTGGGTCTTGTCCGTGAACACACCGGTCGGGCAGACCTCGGTGAGGTTGCCGGAGAACTCGCTTTCCAGCGTGCCATCTTCAACGCGACCGAAGTACACGTTGTCATGGGCGCCGTAGACGCCCAGGTCGGTGCCGCCCGCGTAGTCTTTATAAAAGCGCACACAGCGATAACAGGCGATGCAGCGGTTCATCTCGTGCGCGATGAACGGCCCCAGCTCCTGATTCTGGTGGGTACGCTTGGTGAAGCGATAACGGCGCTCGTTGTGGCCGGTCATCACCGTCATGTCCTGCAGGTGGCAGTGACCGCCTTCCTCGCAGACCGGGCAGTCATGCGGGTGGTTGGTCATCAGCCATTCGACGACACTGGCACGGAAGGCCTTGGACTCATCGTCTTCGATGGAAATCCAGGTGTTGTCGGTGGCTGGCGTCATGCAGGACATGACGATACGACCGCGTGTGTCGTTCTCGTCCGTGTACTGCTTGACCGCGCACTGGCGACAGGCGCCAACGCTGCCAAGGGCGGGGTGCCAGCAGAAATAAGGAATATCGAGGCCCAGCGACAGACATGCCTGTAACAGGTTGTCTGCACCATCGACTTCGAGCGCTTTGCCGTCTACGTGAATAGTAGCCATGGTTCAAAGGTCTTCGTTGGCCCGTTGTCAGCGGGCGTGGCTAATGGAATCTCGGTAGTACCCGTATCGTTCAGCCCGGAGGGCGTCAGCAGGTACGAGGGCGGCGGCCCGAACAGCCGCCGACCGTTGTGTCTTGTTATGCGCCGACCACTGTCGGAC
Source organism: Pseudomonas sp. B20 (assembly GCF_020515755.1). Lineage (NCBI taxonomy): Bacteria > Pseudomonadati > Pseudomonadota > Gammaproteobacteria > Pseudomonadales > Pseudomonadaceae > Pseudomonas > Pseudomonas sp. B20. The sequence goes on along the minus strand of NZ_JAHPJG010000022.1, from coordinate 99,128 downwards.
TTTTGCCCGGAACGAGCGTGGTTGCGCTGGCTGGCGCGATACCGGCTTCGAACTCGGAACGGAAATACTTGATCGCACTGCCCAAGGGTTCGACGGCGCCCGGTGCATGGGCACAGAAGGTCTTGCCAGGGCCGAGGAAATTGACCAGGCCCAGCAGGGTTTCGATATCCCCCGGCTGACCCTGACCGTTCTCGATGGCGCGAAGCATTTTCACGCTCCATGGCAAACCGTCGCGGCATGGCGTGCAGAAGCCGCAGGACTCCTGAGCGAAAAACTCTTCCATGTTGCGCAGCAGCGAGACCATGTTGACCGAATCGTCGACCGCCATCGCCAGTCCAGTCCCCATCCGGGTGCCGACCTTGGCGATACCGCCTGCATACATCTGGGCGTCCAGATGCTCCGGCAGCAGGAAACCCGTACCGGCGCCTCCGGGTTGCCAGCACTTGAGCTTGAAGCCATCGCGCATGCCGCCGGCGTAGTCTTCGAACAGTTCGCGAGCCTGTACGCCGAAAGGCAGCTCCCACAAACCGGGGTTTTTGACCTTGCCGGAGAAACCCATCAGCTTGGTGCCGTGGTCTTCACTGCCTTCGCGGGCCAGCGACTTGTACCAGTCGTTGCCGTTGTTGACGATGGCAGGCACGTTGCACAGGGTCTCGACGTTGTTCACACAGGTCGGCTTGCCCCACACGCCCACTGCCGCAGGGAAGGGTGGCTTGGAGCGCGGGTTGGCGCGTCGGCCTTCCAGCGAGTTGATCAGCGCGGTTTCTTCGCCGCAGATGTAGCGACCGGCACCGGTGTGCACGAACAGTTCGAAGTCGAACCCGGTGCCGAGAATGTTCTTGCCCAGCAAACCGGCAGCCTTGGCTTCCGCCACTGCGCGATTGAGGTGCTTGGCCGCGGTGACGTATTCGCCACGCAGGAAGATATAGCCACGATAGGCTTTCAGCGCGCGGGCACTGATCAGCATGCCCTCGACTAGCAGATGGGGCAGTTGCTCCATCAGCATGCGGTCTTTCCAGGTGTTGGGCTCCATCTCGTCCGCGTTGCACAGCAGGTAGCGGATGTTCATGGACTCGTCTTTGGGCATCAGGCCCCACTTTACACCGGTGGGGAAGCCTGCGCCGCCGCGGCCCTTGAGGCCGGAATCCTTGACCGACTGGACGATATCGTCAGGCGCCTGCTGCGTCAGCGCCTTGCGCGCTGCCGCGTAGCCGTCCTTGGTCTGGTACTCGTCGAGCCAGACCGGCTCGCCGTCGTCGCGCAGACGCCAGGTCAGCGGATGGGTTTCTGCCGTGCGCGTAATGCGGTTGGCAGGGCCGAAGGAAGTGATGGTCATAGGTAACCCTCCAGCATCTTGGCAACGCCAGCAGGCTGTACATCGCCGAAAGTGTCGTCGTCGACCATCACGGCCGGCGCCTTGTCACAGTTGCCGAGGCAGCAGACCGGCAGCAGTGTGAAACGACCGTCGGCGGTGGTCTGACCCGGGCCGATGCCCAGTGAGCTCTTGATCTCGTCGACCACGTTTTCGTGGCCACCGATGAAGCACACCATGCTGTTGCAGACGCGAATGATGTGACGCCCGACCGGCTGGCGAAAGATCTGGCTGTAGAAGGTGGCAACACCTTCGACGTCGCTGGCAGGGATGCCCAGCAGGTCGCCGATCGCGTAAATGGCGCCGTCGGGCACCCAGCCGCGTTCCTTCTGAACAATTTTCAGAGCTTCGATGGACGCCGCGCGCGGGTCCTCGTAGTGATGCATCTCATGCTCGATGGCCGAGCGCTCGGTTTCGCTCAGGGCGAAACGGTCTGTCTGGATTAGCGGGCTATTCATGCTTAGCGGTCCACGTCGGCCATAACGAAATCGATACTACCCAGGTACGCGATCAAGTCCGCGACCATGCTGCCTTTGATCACCGAAGGGATCTGCTGCAGGTGCGGGTAACTCGGGGTGCGGATCCGGGTACGGTAGCTCATGGTGCCGCCGTCGCTCGTCAGGTAATAGCTGTTGATACCCTTGGTCGCTTCGATCATCTGGAAGGATTCGTTGGCCGGCATGACCGGGCCCCACGAAACCTGCAGGAAGTGCGTGATCAGGGTTTCGATGTGCTGCAGGGTGCGCTCTTTCGGCGGCGGCGTGGTCAGCGGGTGATCCGCCTTGTACGGGCCTTCCGGCATGTTGCGCATGCACTGGTCGATGATCTTGATGCTCTGGCGCATCTCTTCGACGCGGACCATGCAGCGGTCATAGGCATCGCCATTGGCGGCCAGCGGCACTTCGAATTCGAAGTTCTCGTAGCCCGAGTAAGGGCGAGCCTTGCGCAGGTCGAAGTCGCAACCGGTGGAGCGCAGGCCTGCACCGGTGACGCCCCACTCGAGGGCTTCCTTGGTGTTGTAGGCGGCAACGCCGACGGTACGACCCTTGAGGATGCTGTTCTGCAGCGCAGCCTTGGTGTATTCGTCGAGACGCTTGGGCAGCCAGTCGACGAAGTCCTTGACCAGTTTTTCCCAGCCGCGCGGCAGGTCGTGAGCGACCCCGCCGATGCGGTACCAGGCAGGGTGCAGACGGAAGCCGGTAATCGCTTCGATCACGGTGTAGGCTTTCTGGCGGTCGGTGAACGTGAAGAACACCGGTGTCATGGCGCCCACGTCCTGAATGTAGGTACCCAGGAACAGCAGGTGACTGGTGATACGGAAGAACTCGGCCATCATGATACGGATGACGTCGACTTTTTCCGGCACCTTGATGCCTGCCAGCTTCTCGACCGAGAGCACATAAGGCAGGTTGTTCATCACCCCGCCCAGGTAATCGATACGGTCGGTGTAGGGAATGAAGCTGTGCCAGGACTGGCGTTCGGCCATTTTCTCGGCACCACGGTGGTGGTAGCCGATGTCCGGAACGCAGTCGACGATTTCTTCGCCGTCCAGTTGCAGAATGATACGGAACGCACCGTGAGCAGAAGGGTGGTTCGGCCCCAGGTTGAGGAACATGTAGTCCTCGTTGGCGCCAGAGCGTTTCATGCCCCAGTCTTCCGGACGGAAGCGTGCGGCTTCTTCTTCCAGCTGCTGTTTGGCGAGGGTCAGGCTGTACGGATCGAATTCCGTCGCACGGGCAGGGAAGTCCTTGCGCAGCGGGTGGCCTTCCCAGGTCGGCGGCATCATGATGCGGCTCAGGTGCGGGTGGCCTGGGAAGTCGATACCGAACATGTCCCAGACTTCACGCTCGTACCAGTTGGCGTTCGGCCAGATGCTGGTGATGGTCGGTACGCTCAGGTCGCTTTCGGAAAGCGCTACCTTGATCATCACGTCGCTGTTTCGTTCGATCGACAGCAGGTGATAGAACACGGTGAAGTCTGCACCGGGCAGACCACGACGGTTTGTGCGCAGCCGCTCGTCCACGCCATGCAGGTCATAGAGCATGGAGTAGGGCTTGGGCACGTTGCGCAGGAACGTCAGAATTTCAAACAGTCTGGCGCGCTCGACCCACAGCACGGGCATGCCGGTGCGAGTCGGCTGGGCAGTGAAAGCCTCGGCACCAAAACGGTTGTTCAGTTCAACGACGACATCTTGGTCGTCAGCCTTGTAAGGCGGGATGTACAGAGCGTTGTCTGCAGTCATAGGTCTCAATCACTTCGGTCAACGTACAGAATCAACCCCGGTTCTTGTCTTTTTTATAAGAAGAACGGGCTGGATCAGACTTCGTCGGGGCTGCGCAGGTTGGTCACCTGAATACGCTGTTCGCGGCGCTGTTCCTTTTGCGACGGCATCTCGGCGCGATACACGCCTTGATCGCCAACGACCCAGGAAAGAGGGCGACGCTCCTTGCCGATGGATTCCTGCAACAGCATCAAACCTTGCAGAAACGCCTCGGGGCGGGGCGGGCAGCCGGGCACGTAGACATCCACGGGAAGGAATTTGTCCACCCCCTGGACCACTGAGTAGATGTCGTACATGCCACCGGAGTTGGCACACGAACCCATGGAAATAACCCACTTGGGTTCGAGCATTTGCTCGTAGAGACGCTGGATGATCGGCGCCATCTTGATGAAGCAGGTACCGGCAATAACCATGAAATCCGCCTGCCGTGGCGACGCCCGGATGACTTCAGCGCCAAAGCGCGCGATGTCGTGGGGGGCCGTGAAGGCGGTGGTCATTTCCACATAGCAGCACGACAGGCCGAAGTTGTAGGGCCACAGGGAGTTTTTACGTCCCCAGTTGACCGCACCGTTCAGCACGTCTTCCAGCTTGCCCATGTAGATGTTTTTGTGGACTTGATCTTCTAACGGATCGGAAACGGTTTCCCGTTTGCCGATGGGGTACTGCTCGTTAGGAGCGTCCGGGTCGATCCTGGTGAGATTATATTGCATCGCCAAAGCCTCATTGTTTCAGCTTCGCTTGCCGATTACGGCGACCTTCAGGAGCCCAGTCAAGAGCGCCAACCCGCCATAGGTAGACAAGACCTGCCAACAGAATTGCTATGAAAACGAGAGCTTCGACAAATCCGGTCCAGCCGCTTTCGCGGACGGACACAGACCAGGCAAAGAGAAAAAGGGCTTCAATGTCAAAGATCACGAAAAGCATCGCGACCAGATAGAATTTTGCGGAGAGGCGCAGGCGCGCACTGCCGGTAGGCAGCATGCCGGATTCGAAAGGTTCGTTCTTGCTGCGGCCCCAGGCCTTGCTTCCGAGCAGGCTGGACAGACCGAGCATGAAGGCGCAAAGGCCGACAACACCCAAAAGGAAAATGGCGAAGCCCCAGTTGTGGGCAATCAGACCTGTCGATTCGGGCATGCTGTCAGTCCTTGTTAGAGAGCAAAGGTCTCTGTGCTTGATAAAGAGTCGAGGCAGTGACGAAATGTCGCAGTGCGGTCAACGGATTGATTTTATGTGCAAACAGTTGGCAAGTAAATTTTCTACATCAAATTTATTTAAGGAATCAATTGCCCAAGGCCTTTCACGGAGGCTGCAGGGCCTGCCAGGCGGGCGTCAGCGGGGATTTTGTTAATTATGTTTCTTGAGCACGAAATGTAAGGAAAGCCAATTTGAATGATAATTAATATCATTTGAAGGGGCCTTGATAGTTCAAAGTGCGGTAGTCGGCGCATAGTGGGTAAGGGTACTGCTTATAAAGTGCGCCTTTTGTAGCATTCGCTCGGCAACTGCATATTGTCCGAAATCAATACCGGCACCTTCTGACACAAAAGACAGACCGCCCTTACGGACGGCCTGTCTTTTCAACGCGTTGCGCGGTGTATCAGTGGAATTGCTCTTCTTCAGTCGAGCCGGTCAGTGCGGTTACCGACGATACGCCGCCCTGGATCACGGTCGTCATGTCATCGAAATAGCCGGTACCCACTTCCTGCTGGTGGGCCACGAAGGTGTAGCCCTTGGCAGCGTCAGCAAACTCCTGCTCCTGCAGCTTGACGTAGGCGGTCATGTCGTTGCGGGCGTAGTCGTGCGCCAGATTGAACATGCTGTGCCACATGTTGTGAATGCCCGCCAGGGTGATGAACTGGTGCTTGTAACCCATGGCCGACAGCTCGCGCTGAAATTTGGCAATGGTTGCGTCGTCGAGGTTTTTCTTCCAGTTGAAGGACGGCGAGCAGTTGTAGGACAGCAACTGATCCGGGTATTCCTTTTTGATCGCTTCGGCGAAGCGGCGTGCCTCGTCGAGGTCCGGCCTGGCTGTTTCGCACCAGATCAGATCGGCGTAGGGCGCGTACGCCAGGCCGCGTGAGATGGCCTGATCGAGGCCGGCGCGAACCTTGTAGAACCCCTCATGGGTCCGTTCGCCGGTCACGAATGGCTTGTCGTACGGATCGCAATCGGATGTCAGCAAGTCGGCAGCGTTGGCGTCAGTCCGGGCCAGAATGATGGTCGGTACACCGGCCACGTCGGCGGCCAGGCGTGCAGCGACCAGTTTCTGTATGGCTTCCTGAGTCGGGACCAGCACCTTGCCGCCCATGTGGCCACATTTCTTCACTGAAGCCAGTTGATCTTCGAAGTGCACCCCGGCGGCACCGGCTTCGATCATGCTTTTCATCAGCTCATAGGCATTGAGTACACCGCCGAATCCGGCTTCCGCGTCTGCCACGATCGGGGCGAAGTAGTCGATGTAGCCTTCGTCGCCCGGCGCCTTGCCGGCTTTCCACTGGATCTGGTCGGCACGGCGGAACGAGTTGTTGATGCGCTTGACCACGGTCGGCACCGAGTCGACCGGGTACAGCGACTGATCCGGGTACATGGACTCGGCAGAGTTGTTGTCGGCAGCGACCTGCCAGCCGGACAGGTAGATGGCCTGAATACCGGCCTTGACCTGCTGCACGGCCTGGCCACCGGTGAGGGCGCCCATGCAATTGACGAAATCCTTGTCCGGTCGAAAGGACGGCTTGGCACCCTGGGTCACCAGATTCCACAGCTTGTCCGCACCCAGCCGTGCAAAGGTGTGTTCGGGTTGAACCGAGCCGCGCAGGCGCACCACATCTGCAGCGGAGTAAGTACGGGTCACGTTTTTCCAGCGCGGATTTTCAGCCCAGTCTTTCTCGAGAGCCGCTATTTGTTGTTCGCGTGTCAGTGCCATGGTGATAAACCTCTAGAAGTAGGTCTCGTTGGAAAGTCCTGCTCCGCCAAAACGCCTCGTTTATCGAAGGCACGGTAGATGGCTGCTCGCTGATCCGGGGTTTTGCTTGAAGCCGCACGTTACGTGGGTCGCGACGGGTGAACGATGTGCTCGAGGGAGAGCGGGCGTCCGGACATGAGGCTGTCAGGTGGACAGTCGGGCCTGCAGTGGCGTTGTGCATCACCGTCGGCCTTGCCGGGTTACCGTTTACGCTTCCGTCCCTCGGGACAACTTCGTTCCAGTCGCAACCTCGTCAAACTGCCTTGTGGGCGGTGCGGACACGAATCGGCTCTGCGGGTGTGTGAGAGCGGCGACTCGAAGGCTCTTTGCAAAGCCTCTGATTAGCGGGAGCGAGGCAATCATGCCTCGCACTTCTGGGGGCGTCAAACGTTTTGTAGTGACTTTTTTAAATCACTACATATTTGTGGAAAGTCGACCGGCCAGTCATCAAAAGGCCCGTAAGTATTGGGTTTTCAGCCCGCAGAGACTATTCGAGGGTTTCGACCTTTACGCGCAAAATCATATCGTCACGACCCTGGGTGGAATAGCGTTGCGCCAGGCCACTCTGATCCACGACGGATTCATTGCTGTTGCTCGCCAGTGTGATCCATTCTCCCAGCCGTCCGCTGACCTGGCTGTCGGTACTCTGCACTTTGACGGCGTCAGGGCGCTCCTGGCTCATGCGGTCATGATTGGTGCTGATGCTCAGGTGAACCGTGTCGCCGGTCACGCTGGCTGTGACGTAAAACCCCTGGGTGACATTGCGGTACTCGGTGTCGCTTCGGGAGTATCCGTACGCGTCCGTGGAGGAGGACGTCAGCGGCACGCTCTGGCCAACCTGAATGAGTGCAGGGGTGCCTTCGCTGGTTTGCACTTGTTGCACGCCGCCTTCACGACTGGCGGTACCGTATTCGATCACTCGCGAGCCGCTGCTGTTGCGCGTCGCGTTGTCGCTGGTGTCAACGCTGATCAGCAAGCGTTTCGGTGCGGTATCGAGTTGCGAGATCAAGGCGCGAAGTTCTTCGATCTTGCGTGATTCTGCATTCACGATCAATTGATTGCCGTAGGCACTGACGGTGCCTTCGTCCCCCAGAAAGGATTTGGCGACCGGCAATAGATCGGCGCTGGTGCGGTAGTTGAGCGGCACGACTTCGGTCGCTGCGAAGACGTGAGCGCTGAAGACGATCAGCATCGAGGTGAGCGCTGCATTGAGCAAGTTGCGTACTGACATGTTCGTTCTCCGCGGTAAGCGCGTAAAGCATGAGTTTGCCACTGTGTCGGCTGCAGGCAATCAAGCTGAATGGTCAGGCATGAAAAAGCCCTGCCGCTTTTCGGTTCAACCTTGAGAGGGTCGAGCGAAAAAAGGGCAGGGCGATGATTATGTAGTGCCGCAGTAAGCGCCTACATAATCGCGTTGATCACGCTTCGCGGAGCATGTCGACGTGTGGCAGGCCGGCTTCGAGAAACTCATCGCTGATAACCGAAAAGCCGAAGCGCTGATAAAACTCGACGGCCTGCACCTGAGCACTCAGCTTGAGCGGCTTGAGGCCACGCTGTTCGGCTTCATGGATCACAGCACCCAACAGAGCCTCGCCGACCTTCAGGCCGCGCCAGTCTCTCAGGACTGACAAGCGGCCGATCTCGCCATCGGGCAGCAGTCGGGCAGTGCCCACCGCATATTCACCCTCGTACGCAAGAAAGTGCACGGCTCCTGCGTCTTCGGCATCCCACTCCAGTTCCGGCGGCACCGATTGTTCGGCAATGAATACCGAATCGCGTATGCGCCGGATATCGGCGTTGTTCTTCTGCCATTGGGCGACAGCTACGGTGACTTTATTCATCGGCAAATCCCAGGCTTCCTTGTTTTACGAGTTCGCAAAGCAAATTGCGCCCCTCGTCATCGGCCAACCATTGGCCAAGGTTTTCGCTGTGCAACGCATCGGCGGCACAGATCAGTTTGAGCAGGTCACGCAGACTGCCCGGCAGCAGGCGGCTCTGGCCACTGGCAAACAGTAGCAGATCGTCGTCGACTTCAGACCAGGCCAACCGTGCGCTCGGGTTACGAATCAGCACCGCGCCCTGCTCGAGGCTGTCGAGCAGGTCCTGTTCGTCCAGCTCAGGGCCGGTCACCAGTTCCGGGTATCGCGGCTCGGTCATGAACTGGCCGAACCAGGTCAGCAGCAGGCGTTCGTCACTCATGTGCTCGGCCAGCAGCGTTTTCAGGCGATCGAGCGCGTCATGCTGGATCTGGTGAGGATCGCTGACCGGCTGGGCGTCAGCATCGGTATAGCGCTCTTCGTCCGGGATGAACTGGCTGAGGAAGTCGGTGAAGTGGGTCAGGACTTCGGCAGCGCTTGGCGCCCGGAAACCGACCGAGTAGGTCAGGCAGTCGTCGACGGCGACGCCGCAGTGCGCCAGGCGCGGTGGCAGATAAAGCATGTCGCCCGGTTCCAGCGTCCACTCTTCGGTCTTTTCGAATTCGGCAAGGATGCGCAGGTCGGCATGCTGCAGCAGCGGGCTTTCTGCATCGCACATCTGGCCGATCTGCCAGTGGCGTTTGCCATGTCCCTGAAGCAGGAACACATCATAGTTGTCGAAATGCGGACCGACGCTGCCGCCAGGGGCTGCGTAGCTGATCATCACGTCGTCAATCCGCCAGCTGGGCAGAAAACGGAAGTTTTCCAGCAGCTCGCTGACCTCCGGAACGAATTGGTCCACGGCCTGGACCAGCAGCGTCCAGTCGCGCTCGGGCAGCTTGCTGAACTCGTCTTCAGCGAACGGGCCACGACGCAGCTCCCACGGACGCTCGCCGTTTTCGATGACCAGGCGCGACTCCACTTCTTCTTCCAGGGCGAGGCCGGCAAGCTCGTCCGCGTCGATCGGGCTTTGAAAGTCCGGCAGAGCCTGGCGGATCAGCAGCGGTTTTTTCTGCCAGTAGTCACGCAGGAAAACGCGAGCACTGATGCCGCCCAGAAGTTGTAGAGGAATATCAGGATTCATGTGTAAGCCCTTGAAATGAAAACGCCCGGCACAGCCGGGCGTGTGCAATTTTTTTGCGTGTCAGATGCGCTTGGCCTGAGCGGCTGCGTTACCGATGTAATTGGCCGGCGTGAGCTTCTTGAGCTCGGCCTTGGCTTCGGCAGGCATGTCCAGACCGTCGATGAAAGTCTGCAACGCTTCAGGACCGATGCCCTTGCCGCGTGTCAGCTCTTTCAGTTTTTCGTACGGGTTTTCGATGTTGTAACGACGCATGACAGTCTGAATCGGCTCCGCCAGAACTTCCCAGCAGGCGTCCAGATCGGCGGCAATGCGCTGTTCGTTCAGTTCCAGCTTGCTGATGCCCTTGAGACTGGCTTCGTAGGCAATGACGCTGTGGGCAAAGCCGACGCCCAGGTTGCGCAGCACGGTGGAGTCGGTCAGGTCACGCTGCCAGCGAGACACAGGCAGCTTGCTCGCCAGGTGCTGGAACAGTGCGTTGGCGATGCCCAGGTTACCTTCGGAGTTTTCGAAGTCGATCGGGTTGACCTTGTGCGGCATGGTCGAGGAGCCGATTTCGCCAGCGATGGTGCGCTGCTTGAAATAGCCCAGCGAGATGTAGCCCCAGATGTCGCGGTCGAAGTCGATCAGGATGGTGTTGAAGCGCGCAATGGCGTCGAACAGCTCGGCAATGTAGTCGTGCGGTTCGATCTGCGTGGTGTAGGGGTTGAAGCCCAGGCCCAGCTCGTCTTCGATGAAGGCGCGCGCGTTGGCTTCCCAGTCGATGTCTGCGTAGGCAGAGAGGTGGGCGTTGTAGTTGCCGACTGCGCCGTTGATCTTGCCGAGCAACGGGACTGCCGCGATCTGGCTGATCTGACGCTCGAGGCGGTAGACGACGTTGGCCAGTTCCTTGCCCAGTGTGGTCGGGGAGGCGGGCTGGCCGTGGGTACGGGACAGCATCGGCACGTCTGCGAAGCGAATCGCCAGCTCGCGGATAGCGTCGGCGATCTGGCGCATCAGCGGCAGCACGACAGTGTCGCGGCCCTCGCGCAGCATCAATGCGTGAGACAGGTTGTTGATGTCTTCGCTGGTGCAGGCGAAGTGGATGAACTCGCTGACCTTTTCCAGCTCTGGCAATTTGGCAGCCTGCTCCTTGAGCAGGTACTCCACAGCCTTCACGTCATGATTGGTGGTGCGCTCGATGTCCTTGACACGCTCGGCATGCTCCACGGAGAAGTCTTCGGCCAGGGCATCCAGGATGGCGTTGGCTTGCGCGGAGAAGGCCGGAACTTCGGTGATCTGCGGGTGAGCCGCAAGACGCTGGAGCCAGCGAACTTCAACCATCACGCGGAAACGGATCAGGCCGTATTCGCTGAAAATAGGGCGCAAGGCCTGGGTTTTGCCGGCGTAGCGGCCATCAACAGGGGAAACCGCAGTGAGCGAAGAAAGCTGCATGGGATGCTCTCGGACAGTCGGGCGACGAAAAGGGCGCATATCATACATGAAAAGTCAGTCGGACCGGAGCCCGCTGACCAGCGTAGACAGCGTCGTGCCTGGGGTGGTGAAGGTCATTGGCGCGCGGCGGGTCAGCCATGCAGCAATGGGTAGAGTTCTTTCAACAACTTGCGGCGGCTGAACACCAGTTGCCAGCGATGACCGCCAACTTGCCGCCACAGCCGGGCAGAGCGAATACCGGCCAGCAAAATGCCGCGAATCTTCGAGGCATTGTTCGGCTGCTGCAGGTTGCGCATGTCGCCTTGCACCTGTATGCGCTGGCGCAAGGTGCTCAGGGTGTCCTGATACAGCGCGCCGGTCGCGGCAATCACGTTCTCGTGGGCGATGCCAAAATGCTCGACCTGGGACTGAATCACCGGAATGCGTTTGCCGATTACTTCAAGCAGGTCATCGCGCTTGGCCAGCTGACGCTCGAGGCCGAGCATCGACAGGGCGTAGCGCAATGGCTCGCGTTGCAAGGTTGCCGGGTCACGCTCCAGGGCGCTGGCCATGGCGCGATAGCCTTCGTGCAGATTGAGGTCGTCGCCGCCGAAGACGTCCAGTGTGTCCTTGGGGTCGACCACCAGCAGGCTGCCGAGCATGCAGCTCAGGGCCGCTTCGCTGATCTGACCGGTCTTGGCGATCCGGTCGACCAGCACGGCGGCCTGGAATACACCACCCAGAGCGATCAGTTGTTCCTGAGTCGGGCTCATCAACGCTTGTCCTTGCTGGTCCAGGGTTCGGCAATTTCGATCACGCCGCCACCGAGACAGATTTCGCCGTCGTAGAACACCACGGACTGACCGGGAGTGACGGCGCGTTGCGGGTCATCGAATGTGGCGCGGTAACCGTCAGCGGTTTTTTCCAGCGTGCATGGCTGGTCGCCCTGACGGTAACGGACCTTCGCGGTGAGCCTGCGCGGACTGCTCAGGTCGATCGGGTTGACCCAATAGATTTCCGAAGAAACCAGCGCGCGGGAAAACAGCCAGGGGTGATCATTGCCTTGACCGACAATCAGTTCATTGTTGTCCAGGTCCTTGACCAGCACGTACCACGGATCATCGCTGGCATCCTTGAGACCGCCGATGCCCAGACCCTGGCGCTGGCCGATGGTGTGGTACATCAGGCCGCTGTGACGACCAATGACTTCACCTTCGGTGGTCTTGATTTCGCCGGGCTGGGCGGGCAGGTACTGACGCAGAAAATCGGTGAAGCGGCGCTCGCCAATGAAGCAGATCCCTGTGGAATCCTTCTTCTTGGCAGTGGCCAGGCCGTGTTTTTCGGCAATGGCGCGCACTTCCGGTTTTTCCAGCTCGCCAACCGGGAACAGCGTGCGGGCAATCTGCTCGCCGCCAACGGCGTGCAGGAAGTAGCTCTGGTCCTTGTTCGGGTCCAGGCCCTTGAGCAGCTCGGTGCGTGCATCGATGTCGCGGCGGCGTACGTAGTGGCCTGTAGCAATAAGGTCGGCGCCGAGCATCAGTGCGTAGTCGAGAAACGCCTTGAACTTGATTTCGCGGTTACACAGGATGTCCGGGTTCGGGGTGCGCCCGGCCTTGTACTCTTCAAGAAAGTGCTCGAAGACGTTGTCCCAGTACTCGGCCGCGAAGTTGGCCGTGTGCAGCTTGATGCCGATCTTGTCGCACACGGCCTGGGCATCTGCCAGGTCTTCGCGGGCGGTGCAGTATTCCGTTCCGTCGTCTTCTTCCCAGTTCTTCATGAACAAGCCTTCCACCTGATAACCCTGCTCCATGAGCAGTACGGCGGAAACGGAAGAGTCCACGCCGCCGGACATGCCGACTATGACGCGCTTCATTTCTGAGTTCGAGGGGGCTGGATCACGCATGGGGATTCAACGGCTGACCTGTAAAAGGACGCGATTCTATCAGGCTGAGGGCGTCGAGTCTCACGCCTTGTCGCGCAGCAGGTCGAGACTGAAATGTTCACCATCGAGGTAGTCGTTCAGGCAGCGCAATACCAGCTCGCTGCGCCAGCGCTCCTGCTGGGCTACCAGTTCATCGCGAGTCAGCCAGACTGCGCCGACGATGCCTTCATCGAGTTGATATTCCGGATGGTGGCGCAGGGCCTTGGCGGCAAAGCAGATGCGCTGGTAGGTCACGCCATTGCTCGGTGCGGTGTACAGGTAGATGCCCACCACGCTGGTCAATTCGACGTCCCAGCCGGTTTCTTCCAGGGTTTCACGCACCGCAGCGCGTTGCAGGCTCTCGTTCGGGTCGAGGTGCCCGGCGGGTTGGTTGAGTACGGCGCGTCCGCCTTTGATTTCTTCGACGAACAGAAAGCGGCCTTGATCTTCGACGATGGTGGCGACGGTAACGTGGGCTTGCCAGGTCATGATAAGGGTCTCCTTGCAGGTAATGAGTCAGCCGTAACAGCTTATTGTTGCTCGAACTGCAGATCATGCCTCAGGGCGCTGACGCAGAAGTCTACAAAGGCTCGCACTTTGGATGAGCGACGACGGCCCTCCAGGTAAACAACGTGAACCGGTTCCGGGATTATTTCGAACGTGTCCAGAACGCACTTGAGCCTGCCTTCCTGCAGGTGCTCGCGTATCTGATAGTGCGGCACCTGGGTCAGTCCCCAGCCCTGTAACGCTGCGCTGATCGCCGCCTGATAAGACGTCAGGCTGAGTCTCGATGCGACGTCTACTGAGTAATGCTTGTCATCGATCCGGAAAAGCCAGTGAGGCGAGCGTTCGGCGGTGGTGGTTGAAACTGTCGAATGCTGTCGCAAATCGTCGGGATGCTGCGGGGCTCCATGCTTTTCGAGATAGGCAGGGGAGGCGCAAACCATGCGCCGCACGCTACCTGTCGGGATTGCGGTAAGAGACGAATCGGGCAGGGTGCCGATCCTGACCGCCACGTCGACGCCCTCATCGAGCATGGACACTACCCGGTCGACCAGAATGGCGCGGATGTCGACAGCCGGAAACCGCTCTAGAAAGCTCGTCATTACGGGCACGACATGCAGCGCGCCGAACATCTGAGGTGCGGTGACCGTCAGCATTCCGCTTGGCAACGCATGCAAGCCGCCTGCCGCGCTTTCAGCCTCATCAAGGTCGGCGAGCAGTCGGCGGCAATCCGCGGCGAAGCGCTGGCCCGCCTCGGTGAGCCGCATGTTGCGGGTGGTGCGCACCACCAGCAGGATGCCCAGGCGGCTCTCCAGGCTCGCGACAGCCCGGGTTACCGTAGCGGTCGACAGGCCAAAGTGGCGGGCCACCCCGGCAAAACTGGTTTGCTCGGCAAGTGCGGCAAAAAGCGTCATTTCCTGAATACGGTCCATAGGCCGCCTGCTTGCCACGAGAGATGCGAAATCCTACCAGCATTTCATAATCTGAAATGGTCAATTGATTTTTGCGGTGATTCTGCAGTCTATGCGCAATGATTAGGATGGGCGACTCATTCATCCAGCCCGGTCAGACTCTTCTATGAAAAATTTCGGTTCAGCCGACGCTGAAAATGCCGCATCCGGTGTCAGTCGGCGCAAGGTTTTACAAGCGTCAGCGTTAGGCGCTGCTTCTGCTCTCGGGGCGTCTTTGGTGAGCGCCGCTTCTGCAAGCAATAAACCTCTATCCAGGGAAAATACAATGAACAGTGATGATGCCTTCCGCGTGACGTTTCACACTCAGCAGGTAGGGGACGTCGATGTGTTCTATCGCGAAGTCGGAGCCAAGGACGCCCCGGTGCTGCTGTTGCTTCATGGTTTTCCGAGTTCCAGCCACATGTTTCGCGACCTGATGCCCTTGCTGGCGAGTCAGTACCGCCTGATCGCTCCCGATCTGCCTGGATTCGGTAATACCAAGGCTCCATCGCGCGGGCAGTTCGATTACACATTCGAAAACCTTTACAAGGTGATCGAGCGCTTCACCGAGGCACTGGGCCTGAAGAAATACGCGTTATACCTATTCGACTATGGTGCACCGACAGGTTTGCGGCTCGCAGCGGCTAACCCGGAGAAGGTGACTGCAATCATCAGTCAGAACGGCAACGCCTACCTGGAAGGATTCAGCGATCAATGGGGCCCGTGGCAAGCCTATTGGCGCGAGCCTTCGGCAGCCAATCGCGAAGCCTGTCGCGCCTCTTTGTCACCGCAAGTCATCCGGGACTGGCAATACGGTACGGGAACCGATCCTGAAAAGCTTTCTCCCGATGGCTACAACCTCGACATTATGTATATGGCGCGGCCGGGCGCAGAAGAGATCCAGCTTGACCTGATTCTTGACTACCGCAGTAACGTAGCGGCTTACCCCTCGTTTCAGGAATACCTGCGCAAATATCAGCCTCCCTTGCTGGCGGTCTGGGGCAAGCACGATCCGGCGTTCATACCGCCTGGCGCGCATGCTTATCGCAAGGACGTCCCGGCTGCTGAAGTGCATCTGCTGGATGCAGGGCACTTTGCATTGGAAACACACGCGCCTGAGATCGCCGAATACATTCGCGACTTTCTTTCGCGCACGCTGAAAAGTTGAAAGGGGGTGATCATGTTCTTGAGCTGGGATCTCCCAGTCGCAAGAGATCACACCTGTAGCTGAAATTTTTCATGGGTAAAAAAAATCCCCGGCAACAAGCCGGGGATTTTTTTGCGAGGCGGTGCATTTTTATGCACCGCCTCGGATTGCCTCTTACAGCGCGGCGATGGCCGCGTTGAGCGTGGCGCTCGGGCGCATGGCCTTGCTGGTGACTTCCGGGTTAGGGAAGTAGTAGCCGCCAATGTCCACCGGCTTGCCCTGAACGGCGTTCAGCTCGGCAACGATTTTTTCTTCGTTGTCGGTCAGAGTCTTGGCCAGAGGTGCGAACTGCGCCTTGAGGTCTGCATCGTCGTTCTGAGCAGCCAGTGCCTGAGCCCAGAACAGGGTCAGGTAGAAGTGGCTGCCGCGGTTGTCGATACCGCCTACCTTGCGCGAAGGCGACTTGTTGCGGTCCAGGAACTCGCCAGTGGCCTGGTCGAGGGTCCTGGACAGAACCAGCGCTTTCGGATTGTTGTAGGCATGGCCCAGATGCTCGAGGGACGCTGCCAGCGCCAGGAATTCGCCCAGCGAATCCCAGCGCAGGAAGTTTTCCTCGACGAACTGCTGCACGTGCTTCGGAGCCGAACCACCCGCGCCGGTTTCGAACAGGCCGCCGCCGTTCATCAGTGGAACGATCGACAGCATCTTCGCGCTGGTGCCCAGTTCCATGATCGGGAACAGGTCAGTCAGGTAGTCGCGCAGAACGTTGCCGGTCACCGAAATGGTGTCCTTGCCTGCGCGAGTGCGTTCCAGGGTCAGCTTCATCGCGTCGACAGGTGACAGGATCTGGATATCCAGGCCCGACGTGTCGTGATCGCCCAGGTACTTGCGCACTTTCTCGATCATCACGCTGTCGTGGGCGCGGGACGAGTCCAGCCAGAAGATAGCCGGGGTGTTGCTGGCGCGGGCACGGTTGACGGCCAGTTTCACCCAATCCTGGATCGGTGCATCCTTGGCCTGGCACATACGCCAGATATCGCCGGCTTCGACGTTCTGTTCCATCAGCAGGTTGCCCTGGCTGTCGGTTACGCGAACCACGCCGTTGGTCTGAATGTGGAACGTCTTGTCGTGGGAGCCATACTCTTCGGCTTTCTGAGCCATCAGGCCGACGTTCGGTACGCTGCCCATGGTAGTCGGGTCGAATGCGCCATTTTTCTTGCAGTCTTCGATGACCGCTTGATAAATGGTGGCGTAGCAGCGATCCGGAATGACGGCCTTGGCATCGTGCAACTGACCATCTGTGCCCCACATCTTGCCGGAGTCACGAATCATCGCTGGCATCGAGGCGTCGACGATAACGTCGCTCGGCACGTGCAGGTTGGTGATGCCCTTGTCGGAATTGACCATCGCCAGCTGTGGACGAACGGCGTAGACCGCTTCGATGTCAGCCTTGATTTCTGCCTGCTTGTCAGCGGGCAGGGCAGTGATGCGCTCGTACAGGTCGCCGATGCCGTTGTTCAGGCTGAAGCCGATCTGCTTGAGCGTATCGGCGTGCTTGGTCAGCGCGTCCTTGTAGAACTCGTCGACGATCTGGCCAAACATGATCGGGTCGGAGATCTTCATCATGGTGGCTTTCAAGTGCACCGAAAACAGCACGCCCTGCTTGCGGGCGTCTTCGATTTCGGCAGCAATGAAGCTGCGCAGGGCCTTGGCGCTCATGACCGAGCAGTCGACGACCTCGCCAGCCTTGACGGAGGTTTTTTCCTTCAGGACGGTGGTGGTGCCGTCCTGGGCGACGAGCTCGATCTTAACGGTGTTGTCGGCTGCGATCTCGACGGCTTTTTCGCTGCCGTAGAAGTCGCCGTTGCTCATGTGTGCAACGTGAGCCTTGGAGTCAGCTGACCAGGCGCCCATCTTGTGCGGGTGCTTGCGCGCGTAGTTCTTGACCGACAGTGGGGCACGGCGATCGGAGTTGCCTTCGCGCAGAACCGGGTTCACGGCGCTGCCCTTGGTCTTGTCGTAGCGTGCGCGGGTTTCTTTTTCCGCGTCGGTGGCAGGGTTTTCAGGGTAGTCGGGAATCTTGTAGCCCTGATCCTGAAGCTCCTTGATGGTCGCCTTCAATTGCGGGACCGAGGCGCTGATGTTAGGCAGCTTGATGATGTTGGCTTCTGGCGTAGTGGCCAGTTTGCCCAGCTCGGCGAGATGATCCGGCACTTGTTGATCGGCGCCAAGCGACTCCGGGAAGCTTGAAAGAACACGGCCCGCCAGGGAGATGTCGCGCGTTTCCACGTCGATATCGGAGGAGGCTGTGAACGCTTCGATAATAGGCAGCAGCGAATAGGTGGCGAGGGCCGGAGCTTCGTCGGTGAAGGTGTAGATGATCTTCGAGCGGTTGGACATTCGTATTAACTCTCTTTTGCTGAGCATGCACAAAATCTCGATACGCGCATTCTAAGCGCGCTTGCCCACGGTTCGGCCATGAGCCAGGTCGAGGTTTATTCGCGGTGATGTTGGGTGCATCAGTCGAGCGTCAAGCTGTCGGGTCAGGTAGCAGCCCGACGCATAAGGAAGGCCGAGGGTCAGAATTCGGACGGGTCGGCCTTGATGACTCTGCGGTCACGGCGCGAGTATATCAAACCATTGGCACCAAGCATTAATGCTATGCGAGCTATCGAAAAATGAATATCCGCCGTTGGTCGAACGCGCAGTCTTCCATACAGGTGTCTGGAATGCCTGCATGTGGGGCTTGGCAAGCGCTGAGGCGGGGGATCGGATGGGAAGGGCGATTTTCGTTGCTCAGAGGGGTTTGGAGCAGACGAGCGGAACGTCCTGAATTGGAGTCTGGGCATCCGCGGTGCAATAACCGCTAATTCGACACCCTGTGGAGCGTGACGGATATAAAACAGACCAATGTCCCTGTCTTTTTACGTCTCCGGCAAAGCTCATTGCATGTTTCTATTAATTCGGCTGGCTCTGATGGCTGCCACTATAGGTCTAATCACTTTTTCAACATGAGTATCAGGCGTCCGCGTGAGCGTGGTCCTGCTGGTGCAGCGGATTTGTTTCTTTTGCCGGATCCAGCTTTTTTTCTTCCGAACTGCTGATTTTTATCGCCAGAAGCCCTTTTGGACCGTGGACGCGTTCAAATCTGACTTTCTGGCCAGCCCTTAGAGTTTTGTAACCGTCCATTTCGATGGCTGAGAAATGAACGAACAGATCCTCGTCACTCTTGTCTTCAGCGTTTATGAACCCAAACCCTTTTGCATTGTTGAACCACTTGACTTTTCCTTCAATCATCACCATCTCCCTCTGCAAAGGACTCCGTCAGGAGTATCATCCACTTCAATCCGCTGCCCACCCCAAAAAATTTTGGTTGACTGCGCGGACCCTTTTTACCCAATGTGGGCTCTATTGTTTGTAACACCGTTTAGCTGATAGTCAAGGTCATGTGGCAGCCCATTTAAAAACCGTCCAGACTGCGACTAAATTGCTCAATCCGCCCTCAAACGAACATTTCTTTCCATGCATGCATTCAGCAAGATTCGACTAACATTCAATCAGGATGATCCGCAGTCGCACGAGGACGACTCGGCGGGCATTGCGGTGCAGGACACCAAGCCGACCCTGCAGGCGCCACCGATGTACAAGGTGGTTTTATTCAACGATGACTACACCCCGATGGATTTCGTCGTAGAAGTACTCGAGGTGTTTTTTAACCTGAATCGTGAGCTGGCCACCAAAGTCATGCTGGCCGTCCATACAGAGGGACGGGCAGTCTGCGGATTGTTTACCCGCGACATCGCCGAGACCAAGGCAATGCAGGTCAATCAATACGCCAGGGAGAGCCAGCATCCGCTACTCTGTGAGATCGAGAAGGACGGTTAAACGCCGACCACTTGGGTATGAGGTGAAGCTATGTTAAACCGTGAGCTCGAAGTCACCCTCAATCTTGCCTTCAAGGAGGCACGTTCGAAGCGTCATGAGTTCATGACGGTCGAGCATCTCCTGCTGGCTCTATTGGATAATGAGGCTGCAGCCACTGTCCTGCGTGCCTGCGGCGCAAACCTCGATAAACTCAAGCATGATCTGCAGGAGTTCATCGACTCCACCACTCCGCTGATCCCCGTTCATGACGAGGACCGCGAGACACAACCGACGCTCGGGTTCCAGCGTGTGCTGCAACGGGCAGTCTTCCACGTGCAGAGCTCAGGCAAGCGCGAAGTGACCGGCGCCAATGTGCTGGTTGCGATTTTCAGTGAGCAGGAAAGCCAGGCCGTATTTCTGCTCAAGCAGCAGAGCGTGGCCCGGATCGATGTCGTCAACTATATCGCCCACGGTATCTCCAAGGTTCCAGGGCATGGCGAACACTCTTCTGAAGGTGAACAGGATATGCAGGACGACGAGGGCGGTGAAGCATCTTCCTCAGGCAATCCTCTGGATGCCTATGCCAGCAATCTGAACGAGTTGGCGCGCCAGGGGCGCATCGATCCACTGGTCGGCCGCGAAAGCGAAGTCGAGCGGGTGGCACAGATTCTGGCTCGTCGTCGCAAGAACAATCCTTTGCTGGTCGGCGAAGCGGGTGTCGGTAAAACGGCCATCGCCGAAGGTCTGGCCAAGCGCATCGTCGACAATCAGGTGCCTGACCTGCTTGCCAACAGCGTCGTCTACTCGCTCGACCTGGGCGCGTTGCTGGCCGGGACGAAATACCGTGGCGATTTCGAGAAGCGCTTCAAGGCGTTGCTCAACGAGCTGCGCAAGCGTCCTCAGGCGATCCTGTTCATTGACGAGATCCACACGATCATCGGTGCTGGCGCAGCTTCCGGCGGGGTGATGGATGCTTCCAACCTGCTCAAGCCGCTGCTGTCGTCCGGCGAGATCCGTTGTATCGGTTCGACCACCTTTCAGGAGTTTCGCGGGATTTTCGAGAAGGATCGTGCCTTGGCACGTCGCTTCCAGAAAGTCGACGTGTCCGAGCCTTCGGTCGAGGACACCATCGGCATCCTGCGCGGCCTGAAAAGCCGTTTCGAGCAGCATCACAGCATCGAGTATAGCGACGAGGCCCTGCGCGCCGCCGCCGAGCTCGCTTCGCGCTACATCAACGACCGTCATATGCCTGACAAGGCCATTGATGTGATCGATGAAGCGGGTGCCTATCAGCGTCTGCAGCCTGTCGAACAACGCGTCAAGCGTATCGACGTGCCTCAGGTCGAAGATATTGTCGCCAAGATCGCGCGCATTCCGCCAAAGCACGTCAACAGTTCCGACAAGGAACTGCTGCGTAATCTGGAGCGCGATCTCAAGCTCACGGTGTTTGGACAGGATGCGGCCATCGATTCGTTGTCGACTGCGATCAAACTGTCTCGGGCAGGTCTAAAGTCGCCTGACAAACCGGTCGGTTCGTTCCTGTTCGCCGGTCCTACGGGCGTCGGCAAGACCGAGGCGGCTCGTCAGCTGGCCAAGGCGCTGGGCGTCGAGTTGATCCGTTTCGACATGTCCGAGTACATGGAACGGCATACCGTTTCCCGTCTGATCGGCGCGCCTCCGGGCTACGTCGGTTTCGACCAGGGCGGCCTGCTGACCGAGGCCATTACCCGTCAGCCGCATTGCGTGCTGTTGCTCGATGAAATCGAAAAGGCTCACCCGGAAGTCTTCAATCTGCTTCTGCAGGTAATGGACCACGGTACGCTGACCGACAATAACGGGCGCAAGGCGGACTTCCGCAATGTGATCGTGATCATGACTACCAACGCCGGGGCCGAGTCTGCTGCGCGCGCTTCGATCGGTTTCACGCATCAGGACCACTCGTCTGACGCGATGGAAGTGATCAAGAAGAGCTTCACGCCGGAGTTCCGCAACCGTCTGGATACCATCATTCAGTTCGGTCGCCTCAGCCACGAAGTCATCAAGAGCGTGGTCGACAAGTTCCTCACCGAGCTTCAGGCCCAGCTGGAAGACAAGCGCGTACTGCTCGAAGTGTCCGAGGCGGCGAGAAGCTGGCTGGCGCAGGGTGGTTACGATGCGGCAATGGGTGCCAGACCTATGGCGCGCCTGATTCAGGACAAGATCAAACGGCCTCTCGCCGAAGAGATCCTGTTCGGCGAACTGTCAGAACATGGCGGCGTGGTTCACATCGATATCAAGGATGGCGAGATCACCTTCGATTTCGAAACCACGGCAGAAATGGCCTGATAGCCGACGCCTCGCCCCGCATCATTGATGGATGCGGGGCAGGTAGAGGACATCGACTGTAAAAAACAGGCATACAAAAACGCCCGGCTTATGCCGGGCGTTTTCGTTAATACCTGTTTAGCGAGCGCGGTAGGTGATGCGCCCTTTGCTCAGGTCATAGGGCGTCAGCTCTACGCGCACTTTGTCACCGGTCAGAATACGGATGTAATTCTTGCGCATCTTGCCGGAGATATGCGCGGTTACGACGTGCCCGTTTTCCAACTCCACGCGAAACATGGTGTTGGGCAGGGTGTCGACGACAGTGCCTTCCATTTCGAAGCTGTCTTCTTTCGACATGCAGTAAAGCCCTCGGTATACAAATGAGTGGCCCGGTGCAAGTGGCGCCAGGCAAAAGCGGCGTGCATTGTGCCCGAAAAAACCAGTTTAAGCCAAGGGGTTCAATACAGAGTGACCCATCTTTGATTGGTGAGCAGCTCGATGGGGCGATATTGGGTCTTGTAATTCATCTTTTTGCAGTTCTTGATCCAGTAGCCGAGGTACACCGCCTGCAGTTCCAGTCTGGCCGCTTCGGCGATCTGCCACAAAATCGCGTAACGGCCCAGACTGCGGCGTTCTTCATCGGGTTCATAGAACGTATAGACCGCTGAAAGCCCATTGGGCAGAAGGTCGGTGACGGCAACTGCCAGCAGGCGTTGATCGACCCGAAACTCGTAAAAGCGCGAAAAAGGCAGGTCGCGAACCAGAAATGTCGAAAATTGCTCACGGCTTGGCGGAAACATGTCGCCGTCAGCGTGACGCTGTTCGATATAACGCTGATAAAGATCGAAATATTCCTGAGTGAACACCGGTTTGGCGCTTTGCACCTGAATGTCGGCATTGCGTTTCAGAATGCGTTTTTGCTGACGGTCGGGAACGAAGAGGCTCACCGGAATGCGTGCAGGTACACAGGCGCTGCAGTTCTGGCAGTGCGGGCGATAGAGGTGATCACCGCTGCGGCGAAAACCCATGTCCGACAGGTCGGCATAGACCTGTACATCCATCGGCTGGCTGGGGTCCAGAAACAGGGTCGTCGCCTGCTCTTCGGGCAGGTAACTGCAAGTGTGCGGTTGAGTGGCATAAAACTTCAGCCTCGCCAGCTCTGTCATGGTCGTCGCCTAATGGTGAATCCTTACCATGAGTGTATGTCAGCCTGTCAAACTCGCCTAGCTGACCAGTCGGCGTCGGTCGGCTGATCCAGATGGCGGGACAGGTAATCGGCAAAAGTCTGCCGAGGAATGGCGCGCGCGCCGAAGCTATGCAAATGTTGAGTGGGCATCTGGCAATCGATCAACACAAATCCCCAGCCAGTCAAATGCTCTACCAGCGTGGCAAAGCCGATTTTCGAGGCGTTGTCTGCCCGGCTGAACATCGACTCGCCGAAAAACAGCTGGCCCATTGCCAGGCCGTAAAGTCCGCCGACCAGTTCATCCTGATCCCAGACCTCGACGCTGTGCGCGTGGCCACGGCGGTGCAACTCAACGTAGGCCGCCTGCATCGAGCCGGTTATCCAGGTTTCGTTGGCGTAGCTGCGAGGTGCAGCGCAGGCCTTGATCACGCTGGCAAAATCCTGATCGAAGGTCACCCGATAGCGCGACTGGCGCAGAAGCTTGCCGAGGCTTCGCGAGACATGCAGTTCTTCAGGAAACAGCACCGTGCGCGGATCGGGAGACCACCAGAGAATCGGCTGACCGTCCTGAAACCAGGGAAAGCAGCCATGTCGATAAGCGCTGATCAGGCGATCGGCCGACAAGTCTCCGCCTGCGGCAAGTAAACCGTTGGGTTCACGAAGGGCTTTTTCCAGTGGGGGGAAATCGAGGCTGTTGCGGGTCAACCAGGTCAGCATGGCATCACAACTTTACGGAAGGGGAGGGCGCACCTGTCTGTGTGTGCAACTCTGTGCGACAGGCGTGGTCACAAGCGGTTGTCATTATGGCGCGTACCTTGTGCATGCGGTAGGGCGCGAGCCTCGCAGAGGTCATGTGGTCGTTCATGTTGCGGGCCGTTGACAGAAACACGCCATAAGCCTTTGTCACAAAACGTAATGCATGCTCAAATTGAACATCGTCAGTGAAGGTGAAAGCGTGTTCCGTCTTGCGGAACCGTCTGAAGTGGATCTGGTGTGTTTTCGTACAGACTCAAGTGGCTGTAAAACCGTACAATGCCTGTTTTGGGCGTTATCATTCAAGCGTCTGTCGGCAGGCTTTCCCGCTGTCTGCACTCCCTGTTCACGCGGGAGCAGTCAGTGCCGTCCGACAGCCGTTTCTGGTCAATCAACGAGATGTTCGCGCTACCGCGCAGGAAATAAAGCGTTTTGAAGAAATCCACCCCAGCACCCAGCGCTGTCCCGCTTTGGCGGCAGCAATTGCACTACCGGCTCAAGGAAGGGGCCCTGATCGCCTTTGGCGCACTGTGCCTGTATCTGATGATGGCCTTGCTGACCTACGATCAGAGCGATCCCGGCTGGAGCCATACCAGCAGCAATGCGGCACAGGTGCAGAATGCCGCAGGGCGTGCAGGTGCGTTCTGTGCCGATATTCTGTTCATGATTCTGGGCTATTTCGCCTACATCTTCCCGCTGTTGCTGGCGATCAAGGCCTGGCAGGTCTTTCGCCATCGCCATGAGCCTTGGCAGTGGAGCGGCTGGCTGTTTTCCTGGCGTCTGATCGGGCTGGTGTTCCTGATCCTCGCGGGCGCTGCGCTGGCGCATATCCACTTTCATTTCTCGGCAGGCTTCCCGGGCTCGGCAGGCGGTGTGCTGGGCGAAGTGCTCGGCGATCTGGCCAAGAAAGCCCTGAATATTCAGGGCAGCACCTTGCTGTTCATCGCCCTGTTTCTGTTCGGCCTGACGGTGTTTACCGACCTGTCCTGGTTCAAGGTGATGGATGTCACCGGCAAGATCACCCTCGACCTGTTCGAACTGTTTCAGGGCGCTGCGAACCGCTGGTGGACCGCCCGCGCCGAACGCAAGCAGATGGTTGCGCAGTTGCGTGAGGTGGACATGCGCGTCAACGATGTGGTGGCGCCTGTGGCGCCCGATCGTCGCGAGCAGGCCAAGGCCAGAGAACGTCTGGTGGAGCGTGAAGCGTCGTTGAGCAAACACATGACCGAGCGCGAAAAACACGTGCCAGCGGTCATCGCGCCAGCGCCTTCGAAGCCTGTAGAGCCCAGCAAGCGCGTCATGAAGGAAAAGCAGGCCCCGCTGTTCGTGGACAGCGCAGTGGAAGGCACGCTGCCGCCGATTTCCATCCTCGACCCGGCAGAGAAGAAGCAGCTCAACTATTCGCCAGAGTCTCTGGCGGCCGTCGGTCATTTGCTGGAAATCAAGCTCAAGGAATTCGGTGTGGAGGTCTCGGTAGACTCCATCCATCCCGGTCCGGTGATTACCCGCTACGAGATCCAGCCAGCCGCCGGCGTCAAGGTCAGCCGCATTTCCAACCTCGCCAAGGACCTTGCGCGCTCGCTCGCCGTGACCAGCGTTCGTGTGGTCGAGGTGATTCCGGGCAAGACCACCGTCGGTATCGAGATCCCTAACGAAGATCGCCAGATCGTGCGCTTCTCCGAAGTGTTGTCCACCCCCGAATACGATAACGCCAAGTCGCCCGTCACCCTGGCGCTGGGCCACGACATCGGCGGCAAGCCGGTGATTACCGATCTGGCGAAGATGCCCCACCTGCTGGTGGCCGGTACGACCGGTTCCGGTAAATCGGTGGGTGTGAACGCCATGATCCTGTCGATCCTGTTCAAGTCCGGCCCGGAAGACGCCAAGCTGATCATGATCGACCCGAAAATGCTCGAGCTGTCCATCTACGAAGGTATTCCGCACCTGTTGTGTCCGGTGGTCACCGACATGAAGGACGCCGCCAACGCCCTGCGCTGGAGCGTTGCCGAGATGGAGCGCCGCTACAAGCTGATGGCGAAGATGGGCGTGCGTAACCTGTCCGGCTTCAACCAGAAGGTCAAGGAAGCTCAGGATGCAGGCGAGCCGCTTGCCGATCCGCTGTACAAGCGCGAAAGCATTCATGACGAAGCGCCGCTGCTAAGCAAGCTGCCGACCATCGTCGTGGTGGTGGACGAGTTCGCCGACATGATGATGATCGTCGGCAAAAAGGTCGAAGAGCTGATCGCGCGTATCGCCCAGAAAGCGCGTGCTGCGGGCATCCACCTGATTCTCGCGACCCAGCGTCCGTCGGTGGATGTGATCACCGGTCTGATCAAGGCCAACATTCCGACGCGTATGGCGTTCCAGGTGTCGAGCAAGATCGATTCGCGGACCATCATCGACCAGGGCGGTGCAGAACAACTGTTGGGCCACGGCGACATGCTGTACATGCCGCCAGGCACCAGCCTGCCGATTCGTGTGCATGGCGCGTTCGTTTCCGACGAAGAAGTGCATCGTGTGGTAGAAGCCTGGAAGCTGCGTGGTTCCCCGGACTACAACGACGATATTCTCGCTGGCGTCGAAGAGCCCGGCAGCGGCTTTGATGGCGGTGGCGGCGAAGGCAGTGAAGACAGCGAAAGCGACGCGCTTTACGATGAGGCCGTCAAGTTCGTGCTGGAAAGCCGTCGCGCTTCGATTTCTGCCGTACAGCGCAAGTTGAAGATCGGCTATAACCGCGCAGCGCGCATGATCGAAGCGATGGAAATGGCAGGGGTCGTGACCTCCATGAATACCAACGGTTCGCGCGAAGTCCTGGCCCCCGGGCCGGTGCGCGACTGATTTTATCACCCCGTATTGCGGCGACGGCGTGCACGCCACGCTGTCGTATCATCATCGACTTCAAAGAGGAATCCAATGCGCCTTATCCGCATGCTGTTGGCCACCGCACTGACCTTCTCCATGATCCCCGCCCATGCCGACAGCAAAGACGTGGCGCGCCTGACTCAGTTGCTGGAGAAATCCCAGACCCTGACCGCGCGCTTCTCGCAACTGACGCTGGACGGTGGCGGTACCCAGTTGCAGGAAACCACCGGCGAAATGGCCCTGCAGCGTCCTGGCCTGTTCAACTGGCATACCGATGCGCCACAGGAGCAGTTGATGGTCTCGGACGGCAAGAAAGTCTCGCTGTGGGACCCTGATCTGGAGCAGGTGACGATCAAGAAGCTCGACCAGCGCCTGACCCAGACTCCAGCCTTGCTGTTGTCCGGTGATGTATCGAAGATCAGTGAAAGCTTCGACATCACCGCGAAAGAGGCGGGTGGCGTTATCGATTTCGTGCTCAAGCCCAAGACCAAGGACACGCTGTTCGACAGCCTGCGCCTGTCGTTTCGCAACGGCATCATCAACGACATGCAATTGATCGACAGCGTGGGTCAGCGCACCAATATCCTGTTTACCGGGGTCAAGGCCAACGAGTCGATCGCAGCCAGCAAGTTTCAGTTCCAGATTCCCAAGGGCGCTGATGTCATTCAAGAGTAAAAGGGCCGATTTCTGACCATGGACTTGTTCAGCCGCGAACCGATAGCTCAGCCTCTGGCTGCACGTTTGCGTGCTACCAACCTGGATGAATATGTCGGCCAGGAACACGTGCTTGCCCACGGCAAGCCTCTACGTGAGGCGCTGGAGCAAGGCGCACTGCACTCGATGATTTTCTGGGGCCCGCCAGGGGTGGGCAAGACCACCCTGGCGAAGCTGCTGGCCAAAGTGTCGGACGCGCACTTCGAGACGGTTTCGGCGGTGCTCGCCGGGGTCAAGGAAATCCGTCAGGCCGTCGAAGTCGCCCGGCAGCAGGCCGGACAGTACGGCAAGCGCACCATCCTGTTCGTCGACGAAGTGCACCGCTTCAACAAGTCACAGCAGGATGCCTTCCTGCCTTACGTCGAGGACGGCACGCTGATCTTTATCGGCGCGACCACCGAAAACCCCTCGTTCGAACTCAACAACGCCTTGTTGTCCCGGGCGCGTGTCTACGTGCTCAAAAGCCTGGACGAGGCGGCGCTGCGCAAGCTGGTCAATCGTGCCCTGACCGAAGAGCGCGGGCTGGGCAAGCGGCAGTTGACCCTGAGCGATGAGGGGTTTGCGATTCTGATGTCCGCCGCCGATGGCGACGGTCGGCGCATGCTCAACCTGCTGGAGAACGCCTCGGATCTGGCCGAAGACGGCAGCGAAATCGATGTCGGGCTGCTGCAGAGCCTGTTGGGTGACAGTCGACGCCGCTTCGACAAGGGCGGCGAGGCGTTCTACGACCAGATATCGGCACTGCACAAGTCGATTCGTGGTTCCAATCCCGACGCGGCCCTGTACTGGTTTGCGCGGATGATCGACGGTGGCTGTGACCCACTGTATCTGGCGCGCCGCGTGGTGCGCATGGCCAGTGAAGATATCGGCAATGCCGACCCTCGTGCGCTGCCGTTGTGCATGTCCGCCTGGGATGTACAGGAACGCCTTGGCAGTCCCGAGGGCGAGCTGGCGGTTGCACAGGCCATTGTCTATCTCGCCTGTGCGCCAAAAAGCAACGCGGTCTACATGGCGTTCAAGGCGGCCATGCGCGAAGCGGGCGAGCACGGTTCGCTGGAGGTTCCACTGCACTTGCGCAATGCGCCTACCAAGCTGATGAAGCAACTCGGTTACGGCGAAGAATATCGCTATGCCCATGATGAGCCTGATGCTTACGCAGCTGGCGAAGACTACTTTCCAGACGAGCTGGAGCCACGGCAGTATTACCAGCCTGTGCCTCGCGGTCTGGAGCTCAAGATCGGTGAAAAGCTCAGGCATCTGAATGCATTGGACGATGCCAGCCCTCGTAAGCGGAGAAAGTGATGATTCAGACTATTCTTGCGGTGTCGATTGCCGGGATCGCTGGTACATTATTGCGCTTTGCGACAGGTACCTGGGTCAGCGCCAACTGGCCACGTTATTTTTATGCGGCGACGCTGGCGGTCAACATCGTCGGGTGCCTGATCATCGGTGTACTGTACGGACTGTTCCTGCTGCGTCCGGAAGTGCCCATCGAAATTCGTGCCGGCTTGCTTGTCGGCTTTGTAGGCGGTCTGACGACCTTTTCATCCTTTTCACTGGATACGCTGCGCCTGCTGGAAAGCGGGCAGGTACCGCTGGCCCTCGGCTATGCCGGTATCAGCGTATTCGGCGGGCTGCTCGCAACCTGGGCTGGCCTGTCCCTGACCAGACTTTGATAGACGAGAGAACGATATGCTCGATTCCAAACTGTTACGTACTCAACTTCAGGACGTAGCGGATCGCCTGGCTTCCCGTGGTTTCACGCTGGATGTGGCGCGCATTGAATCGCTGGAAGCCCAGCGCAAGGTAGTGCAGACCCGCACCGAACAGCTGCAGGCCGAGCGCAATGCACGTTCCAAATCCATTGGTCAGGCCAAGCAGCGCGGCGAAGACATTGCGCCGTTGATGGCTGATGTCGAGCGCATGGGCAACGAGCTGAGCGAAGGCAAGGTCGAGCTGGACGGCATTCAGGCCGAACTGGATGCGCTGGTGCTGAGCATTCCGAACCTGCCTCACGAGTCCGTGCCGGTCGGTGCCGACGAAGAAGGCAACGTCGAAGTGCGTCGCTGGGGTACGCCGACGTCATTCGATTTCGAGGTCAAGGATCACGTCGCGCTGGGCGAGAAGTTCGGCTGGCTGGATTTCGAGACTGCCGCCAAGCTGTCCGGCGCGCGCTTTGCGCTGCTGCGTGGCCCGATCGCGCGTCTGCACCGTGCCCTGGCACAGTTCATGATCAATCTGCACATCAACGAGCACGGCTACGAAGAGACTTACACGCCGTATCTGGTGCAGGCACCAGCGTTGCAGGGCACAGGTCAGTTACCCAAGTTCGAGGAAGACCTGTTCAAGATCTCCCGCGAAGGCGAGGCCGATCTGTACCTGATCCCGACTGCCGAAGTGTCGCTGACCAATATCGTGTCGGGTGAAATTCTTGATGCCAAACAGCTGCCTCTCAAGTTTGTCGCCCATACCCCTTGCTTCCGCAGTGAGGCGGGCGCGTCCGGGCGTGATACCCGCGGCATGATTCGCCAGCACCAGTTCGACAAGGTCGAGATGGTCCAGATCGTTGCGCCTGATGACTCCATGGCCGCGCTCGAGTCGCTGACCGGCAACGCCGAACGCGTGCTGCAACTGCTTGAACTGCCTTATCGCACGCTGGCGCTGTGCACCGGCGACATGGGTTTCAGTGCGGTGAAGACCTACGACCTTGAAGTCTGGATTCCGAGCCAGGACAAATATCGCGAAATCTCTTCCTGCTCCAACTGCGGTGATTTCCAGGCGCGGCGCATGCAGGCTCGCTGGCGCAACCCGGAAACCGGCAAGCCGGAGCTGGTCCACACCCTCAACGGGTCGGGCCTGGCGGTAGGTCGCACACTGGTGGCAGTGCTGGAGAACTATCAGCAGGCGGACGGTTCGATTCGTGTGCCTGAGGTGCTCAAGCCGTACATGGGCGGCCTTGAGGTCATCGGTTAAATGGAATTTCTGCCGCTGTTCCATAACCTGCGTGGCAGCCGGGTGCTGGTGGTTGGCGGCGGTGAAATTGCGCTGCGCAAATCACGCCTGATTGCCGACGCCGGTGCAGTGCTGCGCGTGGTTGCGCCGGAAATCGAGGCGCAACTGAGCGAGCTGGTTGTCCAGAGCGGCGGTGAAATGATCCTGCGCGGCTACAGCGAATGCGACCTTGATGGTTGCGTGCTGATCATTGCTGCGACGGATGATGAGCCGCTCAATGCGCAGGTGTCCCGCGATGCCCGCTTGCGTTGCGTTCCGGTCAACGTGGTCGACGCCCCGGCGCTGTGTACGGTGATCTTTCCGGCCATCGTCGACCGCTCGCCCTTGGTGATTGCCGTGTCCAGTGGCGGCGATGCGCCGGTGCTGGCGCGTTTGATTCGCGCCAAGCTGGAAACCTGGATTCCCTCCAGCTACGGGCAGCTCGCCGGACTGGCTGCGCGCTTTCGCAATCAGGTCAAAGGCCTGTTTCCGAATGTGCAGCAGCGCCGAGCGTTCTGGGAAGATGTTTTTCAGGGCGCCATTGCCGATCGCCAGCTGGCCGGGCAGGGTGCTGAAGCCGAACGTATGCTGATCGCCAAGATTGCTGGCGAGCCGCCTTCCGAGACCGGTGAGGTCTATCTGGTCGGTGCGGGTCCCGGTGATCCGGATTTGCTGACTTTCCGCGCCTTGCGCCTGATGCAGCAAGCGGATGTGGTGCTGTATGACCGCCTGGTCGCGCCAACGATTCTTGACCTGTGCCGTCGTGATGCAGAGCGTGTTTACGTTGGCAAACGCCGTGCGGAGCATGCCGTTCCGCAGGAGCAGATCAACCAGCAACTCGTGGCGCTGGCAAAACAGGGCAAGCGAGTGGTGCGTCTGAAGGGCGGCGATCCGTTCATCTTCGGCCGTGGCGGCGAGGAAATCGAAGAACTGGCGGCGCATGGCATCCCGTTTCAGGTGGTGCCTGGCATCACCGCTGCCAGCGGTTGCGCGGCGTATGCGGGTATACCGCTGACGCACCGTGATCATGCGCAATCGGTACGTTTCATCACCGGGCACTTGAAGAACGGCACAACAGATCTGCCCTGGTCAGACCTGGTAGCGCCTGCGCAAACATTGGTGTTTTACATGGGGCTGATCGGTTTGCCGGTTATCTGTGATCAGTTGATCCGGCACGGTCGCTCTGCCGACACGCCTGCTGCACTGGTCGAGCAGGGCACCACCGTCAATCAGCGTGTGTTCACGGGTACTTTGGCAAACCTGCCGCAGCTGGTCGCCGAGCATGATGTTCATGCGCCGACGCTGGTGATCATCGGTGAGGTGGTCAAGTTGCGTGAAAAGCTGGCGTGGTTCGAGGGCGCTCAGGCGACTCTCTGATGCCAATGGTGGGTAGCCCGTCCGGGCTATCCACCACTTCTTCCCATACGTCAGTTGTTCCAGACACCTTCACCGGACAGTCGCTCACGGTCGTGATCTGCCTGCAGATCGAGTGCGGGCCCCTTCGGTATGATGCCGGTCGGGTTGATGGTGCGATGGCTCCCGTAGTAATGCCCTTTGATGTGTTCGAAACTTACCGTCTCCGCGATACCCGGCCACTGATACAGCTCGCGTAGCCAGTTGCTGAGATTGGGGTAATCTGCGATGCGCCGCAGGTTGCATTTGAAGTGGCTGTAATACACCGCATCGAAGCGCACGATGGTGGTGAACAGGCGTATGTCGGCTTCGGTGAGGTGTTTGCCTGTCAGGTAACGCTTTTCACCGAGCAGGTTTTC
This sequence comes from Pseudomonas sp. B20, assembly GCF_020515755.1. Classification (NCBI taxonomy): domain Bacteria; kingdom Pseudomonadati; phylum Pseudomonadota; class Gammaproteobacteria; order Pseudomonadales; family Pseudomonadaceae; genus Pseudomonas; species Pseudomonas sp. B20. The sequence continues at coordinate 67,135 of NZ_JAHPJG010000022.1, read as the reverse complement.
CAGCACGTCCAGTTCAGCGAACACATCGTCGAACGCCTCCTCATACGCGCCCTGCGAGGTGGCGAAACCAACCCGGTACACGCCGTTGTTGACCTTCGGGTAGATCTGCTCGTTGAGCTCGTCAATGCTCGCGCGTAGCGCTTGCGGGTAGAAATCCAGCGTATTGCCGGTCAGCTCGTCGAATGCAGAATTGAACATGCGGACGATTTCCGCAGATTCGTTGCTGACGATGCATTGCTGCTGCTTGTCCCACAGCACCGGAACGGTGACGCGGCCGGTGTATCGAGGGTCGTCGGCGGTATAGCGCTGGTGAAGGAACTGCAGGTCATCCAGGGCATCGCCGCTGGAGCCTTTCTGCTGATCGAAGGTCCAGCCGTCTTCCAGCATCAGCCAACTGACTACCGATACATCGATAAGGCCTTCCAGGCCCTTGAGCTTGCGCAAAATAAGCGTGCGGTGTGCCCACGGGCAAGCCAGAGACACGTACAGGTGATAGCGGCCCGCCTGCGCAGCAAACCCGCCTGCACCGGACGGTCCCGGCTGTCCATCGGGCGTGACCCAATTGCGTCGCTGCGCATTTTCGCGCTGAAATGCGCCATCTTTGCTGCTTTCGTACCACTGGTCTTGCCAGCGTCCTTCGACCAGAAGGCCCATGTCTGACTCCCATTCCCAGGTTATAGAGCTTGGAGGTCAGCGCAGGTGCATCGGTTCGACTGTATTACGGCCTTTCATTGTCAAAAGGCCGAAGGGTCACAGATTGATGTCGCGGCGATCCCAGAATACCTGTGCCTGGGCGAAGGCCTCGTCACGATCGACGCCCAGGCCGCGAAGGGCGAGCGCCATGGTCGATATCAATGCCAGTTGCGGGTAACTGTCTTCGATTTCTCCTCGCCACAAGGCCAGCAGTTGCTGCGGGTCGAGTGTCGCCGGTTTTACGTGGCGGCGTGGTGAGAGCGCTGGCCATTCTTCATCCCACGGCTGGCCGCCGGTGGTGCCGTACAGGTGGCTGATGGTGTCGGGGTTGATCTCGATTTCGCCGCCGTCACCCTTGACCACGATGGCGTTGTCGCCGAGCAGGCTGCTGGCATCGCGATGCACGCTCTGATAGCCCGGGTGAAAAATGCTTTGCAGACCGCAACGCGCCTGCAGCGGATTGAGAATGCGTGCCAGCGAATGAATCGGCGAGCGTAGCCCCAGCGTGTTGCGCAGATCGATCATGCGCTGCAACTGCGGTGCCCAGTCAGCGAGCGGAATGAACGCCAGATGGTCTTGCTCGAGCGAAGTCTTGACCGCTGACCAGTTGCGGCACAGCGGTATCTTCAGCAGATCGAGCAACTGCTCGGTGTACAGACGCCCTGCGGTATGCGCACCGCCGCCGTGCAGGAGGATCCTGACGCCGTTTTGCGCCAGGCATTTGGCTGCCAGCAGATACCAGGGCAGGTGACGCTTTTTCCCGGCGTAGGTCGGCCAGTCGATGTCGACCTGCATGTCGGGAGCATGCAGACGTTCACGCACCGCCTCGGTAAACCCCGCCAGCTCCTCGGGGCTTTCTTCCTTATGACGCAGCAGCATCAGAAAAGCGCCAAGCTGGGTGTCCTCGACTTTTTCATCGAGCAACATGCCCATGGCTTCCCGTGCTTCCTCGCGAGTCAGGTTGCGCGCGCCACGTTTGCCTTTGCCCAGAATGCGAACGAAGGTCGCAAAGGGATGCTCTTCTGGTGTTTCAGTGACAAGCGCAGCGTAATCATTCATATGCAATTGGTCGGCTTGGGCAGGCCCGCCAGCTTGGCGGCGAGTTTGGCGGGAGTGCCGTTGAACAGGCGATTGAGGTGCATGCTGTTGCCTTTTTCCGCACCCAGCTTCAGCGCGGTGTATTTGATCAGCGGCCGCGTCGCGGGCGAAAGCTGGAACTCGGCGTAAAAACCTCGCAGCAGCTCAAGGATTTCAAGGTGCTCGGCACTCAGCTCGATACCTTCCTCGGCAGACAAGGCGTGGGCGACGTCCAGCGACCAGTCGCTGAGGTCTTGCAGAAAACCATCCTTGTCCAGTTCGATGCTGCGCCCGTTAATGTTCAACTGTTTCATAACCAGGTATTGACCTTGTCGAAGCGCAGCGACAGCTCCACGAACGCCGGGTAATCGATGCTGCTGACTCCGGCAGGGAGGGGGAGATTGCGTGCGCTGAGGTCTTCGTCGAGGGCGAACAGTTGCGATGAGTCGACCAACGACTGAAGGGCTTTGAGCTGCGCACTGGATGGCATCAGCGCATAGGTGGCATCGCCACAGAGCAGTACGCCATCATCGTTGCCCAGCAAGCGCAGGCAACTGTCCAGCCGGGTGTCGGCGAACGGCGAGTGAGAGACAACGTGCAAAGTAGCCATCAGATCGTGATCACCTCGTCGTAGCGGTCAAAAAGCGCTGACAATTCCGCGCGCGTAGTCAATTGGCTCAGCTCTTCGCTCAATGCGCCAGGAGAGATGCCGCGCTCGGCCAGGCTCTGCCCGCAGACGTAAAGGTCTTCGACACCGAACATCGGCAGGGCTTTCAGGTTTGCGGTCAGGTCTTTCTGTTGCAGAGCGTCGGGCGACTGCTGTGGCGACAACTGAAAAACCCCATCGTCCAGAAACAGCAGGCCCACCGACAGATCGAATGCTCCGCCCGCCAGTACGATATCCAGTGCTTCGCGGGCACCTGGGCCGGACCACGGCGACTGACGGCTGACAACCAATAGTGATCTGGGCATCTCATGGCCCTCCGAAGCAGATCAGGCGATCAGCCGATTGCACGGCATCGTGCAGCTGGCCCAGCCCGGACAATTCCCATGGCTCGCGCAGGTTTGCCGCCGGCCGCTGGTAACGCTCGGCCTCTTGCGTGTCGAGCACACCGCGACGCAACGCGGCGGCAATGCACACCACGCCGTCCAGCTTGTGCTCGACGATGAAGTCACGCCACTGCAGTGCCATATCCTGCTCGTCCTGCGGCGTCACGACGTTGGCGGACGCGCTGTGTACGCCGTCCTGATAGAAGAACAACCGGACAATTTCATGTCCGCCTGCCAGCACCGCCCTGGCGAACTGCAAGGCTCGCCGAGAGGAGGGCGCATGCGCGGCGGAAAAAAGGGAGATGGCGAATTTCATGATCGGCTCTGCCAACAAAACATGCGCAATGATAAAGAATTCAAGGGCAGGCGTGTGAGTTTGGCGCGTGTTGACCTGCAAGCGCTGGGCCGGGATGCAACGGTTTGCGCCCGGATTGATGTTCAGTGGGCATCAATCGATGAAAACATAGCACTTATCGTTTCAAAGTGTGTCCGGCAGACTCCTCCATCACAAGCGCTTACAACACTCTAATAAGATCGCTGGAGAACACTGATGCACGGCTCATCCTCATTACGAAAAGAATCCTCCCGGTCGAAGGCAGGCGCGGTATTTCGGGTCACCTCCGGTAATTTCCTCGAGCAATTCGACTTCTTCCTGTTCGGCTTTTACGCCACCCAGATCGCCTCCGCCTTTTTCCCGGCCAGCAGTGAGTTTGCTTCGCTGATGATGACCTTCGCGGTCTTCGGTGCGGGCTTCCTGATGCGTCCGTTGGGTGCCGTGATTCTGGGCGCTTACATCGATGACGTGGGCCGGCGCAAAGGCTTGATTGTGACCCTGTCGATCATGGCCAGTGGCACGCTGCTGATCGTTCTGGTGCCCGGTTACGCAAGCATCGGCCTGTGGGCGCCGGCCCTGGTATTGGTCGGCCGCTTGCTGCAAGGCTTTTCTGCCGGTGCCGAGTTGGGTGGCGTGTCAGTGTATCTGGCGGAGATGGCGACACCCGGCCGCAAGGGCTTCTACACCAGCTGGCAGTCAGGTAGCCAGCAGGTGGCAATCGTTGTTGCCGCTGCACTGGGTTACGGCTTGAACCAATGGATGGAACCTGCTGCTGTCGCTGATTGGGGCTGGAGAATTCCGTTCGCCATCGGCTGCCTGATCATCCCGTTCATTTTCCTGCTGCGCCGCAGCCTGCAGGAAACCGAAGCGTTCGCCACTCGCTCTCATCGTCCGACCATGCGACAGGTGTTCGCGACGCTGCTGCAAAACTGGCGCGTGGTGATTGCCGGAATGCTGATGGTGGCGATGACCACTACCACCTTTTACCTGATCACCATCTACGCACCGACATTCGGCAAAACCGTGCTCAACCTGAGTACCTCCGATGCACTTCTGGTGACCTTGCTGGTCGGTGTCTCCAACTTTATCTGGCTGCCGGTCGGCGGCATGTTGAGCGACCGGTTCGGGCGCAAGCCACTGCTGGTAGCGATGACCCTGCTGACCATCATCAGTGCGTACCCGGCGCTGTCTTTCCTCGCTCTGGCGCCCAGCTTCGGACACATGCTGGAAGTGCTGTTGTGGTTCTCGTTCCTCTACGGCTTGTATAACGGCGCGATGATCCCGGCGCTGACCGAAATCATGCCGGTAGAGGTGCGTGTTGCCGGTTTCTCGCTGGCCTACAGCCTGGCGACGGCGGTTTTCGGTGGTTTCACCCCGGCGATCTCGACCTGGTTGATTCACCTGACCGGAGACAAGGCTGCACCTGCTTACTGGATGACGTTCGCTGCAGCCTGTGCGTTGGGTGCCACACTGGTGCTCTACCGGCACATCTCGACCCGCCCGCAACTGGCTGTTTAATCAAGGAAAATCGCTATGAAATCGTTATACAAAACTCAATTGGCCGCGCTTTTTCTCGGCTGTATCGCGGTCAGTGCGGCGGCGCAGGCTGAACAGCTCAAGGTCATGACCTCCGGCGGCTTTACGGCTGCGTACAAACTGCTCGGACCGCAATACGCGGCGTCTTCCGGGGACTCGCTGGACACCATTCTCGGCCCATCGATGGGCAAGGCGCCCGAGGCCATTCCCAATCGTCTGGCCCGTGGCGAGCACGCCGATGTGGTGATCATGGTCGGCTATGCGCTGGATGATCTGATCAAGCAAGGCAAGGTAGACCCGGCATCGCGTGTCGAGCTGGCTGACTCGCGGATCGGAATGGTGGTGAAGGAGGGTGCGGCCAAGCCTGCGATTGGCACCGACAGTGAGCTCAAGGCGACCTTGCTCAAGGCCAGGTCGGTCGCTTACTCCGACAGCGCCAGTGGCGTGTACATCGAAAAAGAGCTTTTCAAAAAGCTCGGTATCGAGAAGGAGCTCGCGCCGAAGGGCAAGATGATCGAGCGCATCCCGGTTGCTTCGGTGGTTGCCAAGGGCGACTACGAGGTCGGCTTTCAACAGGTTGCCGAGCTGCTGCCGATTCCCGGCGTGACGTTCGTGGCGAAGATCCCGGAAGATGTTCAGTCGGTTACCCGTTATGCCGCGGGCATCCCGGTCAATGCCGAGCACCCGAAAGAGGCGAAGGCCTTGCTGGATTACCTGGCCTCCCCGAAAGCCCAGGCTGCAGTGCAGTCTACCGGTCTGGATTCAGTTCCCCGCTGAGCGTGACGGCATTTTCCTGACCAGTTGCTCCAGCTCGAGGGCTGCCGGTGTCAAGGTCCTGCCACGACGCTTGATCAGCCCTACGTTGCGAATCACCTCGGGCGCAACCAATGGCACGCTCACCAGAAACGGGTGAGCGGTCATCGGCATCGCGATCGAAGGCACCGCAGCCACGCCAAGCCCGGCTTCCACCAGGCCGATCATGGTCGTGACATGACGGGTTTCGCAGATGCTTTCCTTGTGCGGGCGCGACGGTGCCAGCGCCTGATCCAGCACCAGACGATTACCCGAGGTGATGTCCAGGCCGATGTAGTCGTGGCGGTACATCTCTTCCCAACTGACGCTGTCGCACGTTGCCAGCGGGTGATCCCGCCTGCAGGCCATCACGTAGCGTTCTTGCAGCAGCAGTTCGAAATCCACCTCCGGTGCCAGATTGCCGCTGAAACTCACCCCGAAATCGGCTTCGCCCAAGGCAACCGCACTGTTGACCTCATTGGCGCTGGCGTCCATGACCCGAATTCTGATTTTCGGAAACAGCCGGTGGAAGGCGCTGATGACCTGCGGCATGAAGTAATAGGCGGCTGAAGGCACGCAGGCAATCGTCACGCTGCCCATTCGTGTGGAGCCGACGCCTTCGATGGTCATCAATGCGCTGTCCAGATCGTCCAGAATGCGCTCGACCTGAGGCAGAAATGCGCGGCCGACCGTGGTCAGACTGACCCTGCGGGTGGTCCGCTCGAACAGCTTCACATTCAGCGCAGACTCGAGCTTTTCTATTCGCCGACTGAGCGCAGGCTGGGTGATCTGCACGGTTTCAGCGGCCTTGCGGAAGCTGCCATTCTCGACCACGGCACGAAATGCCTGGAGGTCGTTGAGGTCGAAATTGATGGGCATTTGAAGGTCGATCTATTAATACGGGATGCGCATCAATATATCAGACGGCGCGGGCCGAGCCGCCAGGCCTGCCGTCAGGTCGTCAATGTCTTGGCAAGCGCAATCGCGTTGGGTATATCCAGCTGGCTGGAGGCAAATGATTTGATCAACAGCGATTTTGGCAGGGCCCAGTCCCACTTTTCCCGGATCAGATTCTTCACATCTTTCAACAGGGGCTCCACATCGGTCGCATCCAGCTCTGCAATTCTGGCCAGTGCTGCCCGCACACTTTCCTGAGAAGCACTGATTTCCAGTACCAACCCCGAAGCTGTGCACATGACCCCAGCCTGGTTGAGTAGCAGGCACAGCGCATCATTGGTGTAGTCGCCCGCCCAGGTCAGCAGGTAGCTGCTTGAGGTCGAACCCGTCAGGCGCTGGTCAGCCAGCCCCAGCCGGTGAAAGGTCTGGCGCGCTTCCGCCAGCAGGGCTTGTGCATTGGCATCAAGGAACGGGCAGGGCGTGACCTCCGTCAGTACCGCGCGCATTTCTTCACGCACCCGGTCATGGATCTTGGCGCCCAGCCCGTCGAATACCGGAGGTTCGCCGCCACGTGCGCGTCTGACCGCAATGACTTTCTTTTCCAGGTCTACATCCATGACCTGCCAGCGTTTGCCTGCGAAGATGATGCGTTGCCCCAGGGTCAGCGGGCGACTGACAGGAATGGAACCCAACGGCTTGCCATCGCGAAGCAGTCTGAATTCCTCATCGCTGCTGAATGCACTGTAAAACTCATAGTGGTTGACCAGCTTTTCACCGATTTCGCCAGGCAATAGCAGGCCAGAGCTGTCCTGGACGATCAGTTTCTTTTCACCCAGCGCCTTGAGAAGGGCCATGAAGTCGGTTTTATCAACGGCTGCAAATGTTCCGCTCGCGATCAGCTCATTCCACAGTTGCGAGGCATGTGCACCACCTTGCTGTGCAATCGTCGACAGGCATTGCTGAACCAGCGTCGAGGCGTGCAGGCCGTTGGCTCTCGGAGGTTCGAACCACTTCTCGATCAACAATCGAATCATGGCGATCGTCTGCACCAGGTTTTGCCGGAGCTGATCCGAGAGGTCCGAATCAGGTGTCAGGGTGTCTTCCTGGCAATAGGCGCGAAGTGTGGCAGGCTCACCTGCGCGACGTCCGGAGCGACCGAGTCGCTGGCGCAGGCTGGCCACTGATGGCGGAGGGCCGATCTGCGCAACTGCTTTGATGTTGCCGATATCGATGCCAAGTTCGAGGGTCGTGGTGCAGACGGCCGAGGCGGGCGGGCTACCCGCTTTCAGTGCTCGCTCCGTATCTTCACGCAAGTCTCGGGACAAGCTTCCGTGGTGAGGCAGGAACTCGTTCGGCAAACCGTCGTTTTCGCACAAGTGCCGCAGCCGGTCGGCGTACCATTCAACCTTGTCGCGGCTGTTGGGAAAGATCAGGTTGTTACTGCCACGCAACACCTTGTACATATGCGCGGCTATGGCGTGCCTGGTCCCGGAGACATCCTCTTCCTGCTCTTCGTCCTGATCATCGTTGCCATCGTCTTTTGTCACGACCATCTGCAGGTTTGCTGTCAGTTTCTTCATCGGCAGCATGGTGTAACCGCGTACCTGAACCTGAAGGTCCTGGCCCGAGGCTCGAGAAATGATTTCGTCCATGCGTCGGCCTTGACCCGGACGGAGGAACTCGCGGGCGAGTGCCATCTCGCCCAGAGTCGCAGACAGGCCTACGCGTGGCAGCTTTTTGCCGACAACCGTTTCTACGCGGTGCATCAGGGACTGCAATTGTTTACCGCGCTCGCTGCCGATGAACGCGTGTAATTCGTCGATGACGATATAGCGAAGGGGCTGAAAGAGCCCCGCAAGCGCTGAGCCCCGGTTCACGAACAGGGCTTCCAGCGATTCTGGGGTTATGAGCAGGATCCCTCTGGGCGATTTCAGAAAGCGGTGCTTCCTGCTTGCCGAAACGTCCCCGTGCCAGCCGACCACCGGAATTTCCAGGCGCTCGCAAAGACGTGTCAGCCTGTCCCACTGATCATTGATCAAGGCCTTGAGCGGGCTGATATAGAGCACAGCGCCTGGCGCATCGGTGTTGTTGAGCAAATGGGTCAGAATGGGCAGAAACGCCGCCTCGGTCTTGCCCGCTGCAGTGGAGGCCGCAATGATGACGTCGCGATCAGCGTCGATCAGCGCAGGTATGGCCCATTCCTGAGCATCCCTGAGCGATGTCCAGCCTTGCGACCACACCCATTGTTGTACATCGGGGTGAAGCCGTTCGAATGCGGATGAGTCAGAGCTTGAAGCTTGTGAGTTCATCATCGGCCTCTACAGTGAAATCACTTTTGCCGCCGTCATCCCTGGCAATGTCAATGGCGCCCAAAAGGTTTCTCCAGTCGGCCTCAGGGTTTTGCTCAAGAACCGCCAGCAGGTTGATGAACGCGGTGATGGTGGTGCGTGGCGTTCGAAAGTAAGCCTCGCCCAGACGCTGACCGCAGTGCTCGATGAAGGCCGGGATGGCCTCTTCCGGAAGCAGGTAGTGTTCCGCATCGCCGTAGGCATAAACATTACGCAGGTTCAGCAGCAGGACATAGAAGTCCTCCGGGGTCAGGCTGGTCAGCCGAATGACAGGGCCGGAAAGGTCGACGTAGCCGGCCTTGGCAAAGGTGTTTTCTGCCAGGCGCGACTGTAAAGCCGGGTAGCTGTAGAGGCCGCGGCGAGTGTCCATCAGGAATTCCGGCGTGCCGCCCAGAACGAAGCCCAGTCCGTCAGTCGACCCTTGCAGTGAGTCATTGAGGATGCGCAGGATCTGTTCGTAGTTCGCATTGCGAGCCTGCGTGTTGGCAAGCTTGTAGAGGTTGACCAGTTCGTCCAGGCACACCATAAGCCCGCCGAAGCCTGCCAGACGCACAAATCGGGAAAGCAGTTTGAGCTGATCGTAAACGGACGCGTCGTCAACGATGCTTCTGACCCCCAGGGCCGCTCGTGCATCCGTTCTGGTGGTGAACTCCCCGCGAAGCCAGCGTATTGCATCGGCTTTCAGCTGTTCGTTGCCTTCGTTAAAGCCACGGCAGTAAGCGGCTATGACTTCGGCAAAGTCATAGCCGTTGACCATTTCGGTAAGCTCGGCGAGGTTCTGGCGTATGACGGTCTCGCTGTCTACGCCTTTGCTGCTCGCGTGGGTTCTGGCCTGGGAAATAAACTTTTCGACGATACCCTGAAGCGCGCCGCCGTCCGGCTTGGTGCGTGTAGACATGTTCTTGGCAAGCTCCGCGTACAGGGAGCGCGCCTGACCGCCTGAGGCATGCAGGCGCCGATCGGGGTTCAGATCAGCGTGCATCGTCACCAGCTTGCGTTCCATCGCAATGCCTCTGACCAGATTGAGGAAGAAGGTCTTGCCCGCGCCATACTCGCCGACCACGATACGAAAGGCAGAACCGCCTTCGGCCAGCCGGTCGACATCCTTGATAAGAGCTGCCAGCTCACCCGCCCGTCCGACCTGGATCAAGTGCTGCCCGACACGAGGAACGACACCTGCGCGCAGTGATTGAATGACCGCATCGCGATCCTTGGCTCGTATCTTGTTCATAGGGCAAGCTCGCTTAAAATATCCGGGTTGATTTCGATAGGGTCATCGCCCTCGGAAACCGGCATGTCGAACAATTCGAATGCCATATCGTTGATTTGCTCCAGTGCACCGTCGAGCATCAACACCATACCTGCCGTCGCGATTTCCAGCTCTCGTCGACTCCATTGGTTGCGCGAGACCAGCAGGCGCAGAAACTCAGAGTGCCCCGCATCCAGTCCATGGAGATGGGCGCCAGTGTCTGGGGTGTCTTGTGAAGCATCGTTTTCGGCTATCTGCGTGTCGTCCTGCTGTTCGTCTTCCTGATCGTTGCGAAAAACATCAGCCAGCAGCGCCGACACCTCTGCCGTTTCGCGTCGCAACTGGGCAACCCTGCCCATGTCCAGCACGATTCCGGAGCCTGGCTTCTTGTCGGGGCCTGTTGCTGTAGTGGCTGACAGCGCTGTCGAGGCTTGTCCTGTCTGCAAACCGGTCGCAGCACCATGGAGGTTGCTGTAAAGGGCGTGTGGATCGAGTTGAAGTGTCCTGTAGATCCGCTCAAGTAACCTGACTTTCTCAGGCGTAACCGCTCCGTCAGCGTGGGCAAGGTGAGTCAGGCAACCGACGATGGTCTGCTTTTCCTCCTGATTCAGCGAACCCAGCTTCTTTTTCAGGCTTGCCAGGTTGGGCGGCTGCTGCAGTTGCATCAACAGATACGCCTTGAGACGTGTTCGATGCGCGACACGCAGATGCCCCCATGAGTCGATATGCCGTTCGAGCAGTGCAACGGCATGCTGGCTCGTGCCGCCATCAACCGTTGCCACGCTGCTGGCGAGATCCAGAGTGACGACAGCCACGTTGTAGTCCACTGTCACCCGCGACATGCCTGGATCGGGCTCGGTCGCGAACAAAACGATGCTGTCCTCAGGCTTGGGCGCACGATTGCCTGCCAGCACATCCGGTTCCATTCCTACGTGCATGTCTTCAAGCACTTTTATCAGCGCGATGATCTGGTTGCGTACCTGGGCGCCGTCAGACTTGAAACGTATGGCCAGTTGATCAAGCGTCATCAGCTTCGTACCCGTCCTGACTTCCGATTGAAGCTGTCGCAGTTCGTGTCTGGCGTATTCGGGCCATAGCGGCACCGGCAGCAATAGCAGCGCCTCCAACGACTCATGCTTATCGAGATCATCGGCATTGCGGCCCATGTACCGACTGAATGGTGCGAGCACTGAAGCACAGCCCTGCACGAGGACCTGGATTTTCTTGCGGGTGGCGGACGTAATGCTGACGTCTGGCAGATCACCCACCGGTATTTCCGGTACATCGAGGTAGGCGGACGATGGGCGATAGGCGACCCATAGTCGGGTCTTGTTCCTCAGCAGCTTCAGGCCATCGGGAAACTGCTCTTCATATTCGGCTCTGAACAGGCGCTGAAACAGATCTGCGCATCTGCCAACAGGTTTGCCACGCGAGATATTCGGATCCGTCAGCGCCCAGGATAAGGCCCAGGATGCGTTCAACGGGTATTTGTCGATGGCCATCTGGCCCAGCGCCACTCGCAGCACGATGGGCATTTCATAGCGGTCGGCCGACTCCATTGGTGGCTCGCGCAAATACATCTGCCCTGAAATGACAGGCATGTTCAGGTATTCGAGAAGCCGCGAAGCCTGGTTATAAAACGAAAGATCCCGATGATAAACAGTCCGCAAACGCTCGATTTCCTCTTTTATCGCGGGAATCTCTTTTCGTGCATCGGGATCAGAAAGGCTGTCGATCAGTAAACGCCGTTCAAGGCCGTGGAAAAACATGAACAGGTAACCACTGCTTGCCTCAGGATCACAACGTCCCCCCGCCAGCCACTGCAGATAGCCCCTGCGCGCGGCAGGTTCAAGATCTTTGTAGGTCGACCAATAGTAGGCCGCTCCCGCAACGGGAGGCGTGTCGGAACCGGCCACCGGCAAAGCTGCGTCTATGAAAGAGGGTTCGGATAGTCTGAATTCGGGGTTTTGCGTGCCTGTGTAGATCATGCCGCCGGGCAAGGTGATATCGGCCACGGTGAGCGGCTCCCCTGAACGCAGCCATCTGGCTTTCGCCGGGCGATCAGGTGCCTTGGGGATGCTGAACGAGTTGGCGCCGGGTGAGTCCTGCCGGATGGTAAAGAACTCGGATTCACGCTCTGGATGGCGCATCTGCGGGGTGAAGGGCGAGGGTGCCTGTTCCGACGGCGTTTCCGCCCGGGGTTGCGTACCGCCAACCAGGTTGGGAGACGGTCTGCTGAAGCGCGCATAGCGCCCTATGGCCAGGTCGGCGTGGTGCCCATCGGAAACCGTGGTATGGATAGGGTCGGCTAACGGCTGAGTGCCGCCCGCGAGATTGTCTGACGCTCTACTGAAGCGGGCATATCGGCCGATCGCAAGGCGTTCGAGCCCTTCATCGATACGGTCTATTCCAAAGGTGGCTGGCGCTGAATCGTGACCATCAGCCTTGATAGCGCGCCGAATCTCATCCGCATGGGGTTGCGTGCCTCCAACAGGATGGACAAACGTTCTGCTGGGGGCCATTGGGGTCTTCCATGGTTCATCGGCTGGCAAACTGGCAGTATCCACATTTTGTCAGCGTGGGCCAAGTATGGGCTGATGAGCTTGCGGAGGCATTGGCCAGACCCCAGAAACGACAAAGCCCTGAATAATCAGGGCTTTGCGCTGCCAAATATGGCGGAGGCATAGAGATTCGAACTCTAGGACCTGTTACAGTCGGCAGTTTTCAAGACTGCTGCCTTAAACCACTCGGCCATACCTCCACTTCGTTGCGGGCGCCATAATACCGGAATGAAACAAGCTGTCAAACTCTGTGACTAGCCAGTTGCAGCGCCTCTGTTATGATCTTTGCAACTCAACATTTCAACAGCAAGGAGTTTCGCCATGCGCGAACAGGATTACAGCCTTAAAACCGGCATGCAGGCCGACCAGCTCGAGGTTAGTCGTGTCCTGCGCAATACTTACGGTCTTCTCGCCCTGACACTGGCTTTCAGCGGTGTCATGGCCTTCGTCGCTCAGCAGATGCGCGTCGGCTACCCGAACATTTTCGTGGTGCTGATCGGCTTCTACGGTCTGTTCTTCCTGACCAACAAGCTGCGTGATTCGGTCTGGGGTCTGGTGTCGACCTTCGCCCTGACAGGTTTCATGGGTTTCCTGCTGGGCCCGATCCTCAACCGTTACCTGGGCATGGCCGGTGGTGCTGAAGTGGTCAGCTCCGCCTTCGCGATGACGGCTCTGGTATTCGGCGGCCTGTCAGCCTACGTACTGATTACCCGCAAGGACATGAGCTTCCTGGGTGGTTTCATCACCGCAGGTTTCTTCGTACTGCTGGGTGCGGTAGTGGCCGGTATGTTCTTCCAGATCAGCGGTCTGCAACTGGCTATCAGCGCGGGCTTCGTGCTGTTCTCGTCGGTGTGCATTCTGTTCCAGACCAGCGCGATCATTCAGGGTGGCGAGCGTAACTACATCATGGCGACGGTCAGCCTGTATGTGTCGATCTACAACCTGTTCATCAGCCTGCTGCAGATCTTCGGCATCATGAGCCGCGACGACTGATTTACCAAGCCTGAATATTCAGGCTGCTGCGCTTCAACAAAAGCCCCGACTCGTCGGGGCTTTTTGCGTTTGTGTGGCGGGGAAAAGTATCACCTTGACCTGTGGCAAGGCTTGCGAAGTGCTATTTATCGCAGGTGAGTAAGCCGGGTCATTACCCAACGCATTCGTGCTCCGTCGAACCCATAAAATTCCTGACCTATCAGTCATATTTATCAAGCTTGTTACAGCCTGTTCAAGCGTTTATCGACTATCTCATCATCACAAAAAATAATATCAGGCGATTCTCCAATGCCTGTAGGCGCTTGCCCATTTAGGGCCACTTGACATCATCGAACAGCGCTGGACACAAGATTTCAAGATGTGTCAGTTTTGTTACGCAACACGATTTCACGCTTCACAAGGCGAGTGACTGGACTCTCTCGCTACAGGGGAGAGTCTTGTCGTACCTAACCTGTCAATCAATCAGCAAACAAGGAAGTGTCATGACGAAAGTCAAAGAAAATGCTGCAATCCAACTTTCCGCTGCTACCAGCACCTCTTTCGACCAGATCAATGCGTTCGCGCACCAGTATGACCGTGGCGGCAACCTCACGATCAATGGCAAGCCCTCGTATTCGGTCGATCAGGCCGCTGATTATATTCTTCGCGACGACGCCGCCTGGACGGATCGCGATGGCAACGGCACCATCAACCTCACTTACACCTTCCTAACGGCCAAGCCTGCCGGGTTCGACAATTCGCTGGGGACTTTCAGTGCGTTCAACGCGCAGCAGAAAGCACAGGCGGTATTGTCGATGCAATCCTGGGCAGACGTTGCCAAGGTCAGCTTTACCCAGGCTGCTTCCGGCGGCGACGGGCATATGACCTTCGGCAACTACAGCAACGGCAGCGCAGGCGGGGCAGCTTTTGCCTACCTGCCTAGCGGCAACAGCCGTACTGACGGCCAGTCCTGGTACCTTGTCGATAACAGCTACAAGGTCAACACCACCCCGGACAATGGCAATTACGGTCGTCAGACCCTGACCCATGAAATCGGCCATACCCTGGGCCTGTCTCACCCGGGTGACTACAACGCGGGCGAGGGCAATCCGAGCTACAAGGACGCCACCTACGCAGAAGACACCCGTGGCTATAGCGTCATGAGTTACTGGAGTGAGTCCAACACTGACCAGAACTTCGTCAAGGGCGGCGCTCCGTCGTACTCTTCGGCGCCGTTGCTGGATGACATCACTGCCGTTCAGCAGCTCTATGGCGCGAACATGAGCACCCGTGCCGGTGATACGGTCTATGGGTTCAACTCCACTGCCGGGCGCGATTTCTACAGCGCCACGTCCGCCTCCTCCAAGGTGGTGTTCTCGGTGTGGGATGGCGGGGGCAAGGATACCCTCGACTTCTCCGGCTTCACCCAGAACCAGAAGATCAACCTCAATGCCGCGTCGTTCTCGGATGTCGGTGGCATGGTGGGCAACGTTTCGATCGCCAAGGGTGTGGTGGTTGAAAACGCGGTGGGCGGTTCGGGCAATGACCTGTTGATCGGCAATGCTGCCGCCAACGACCTCAAGGGTGGTGCCGGCAACGACATCATCTACGGGGGTGGCGGCGCCGACAGCCTGACCGGTGGTGCGGGTGCCGACATCTTCGTGTTTGGCGCCAGCTCCGACTCCAACCGTGCAGGCCAGGATACGATTCGTGATTTCGTCAGCGGTCAGGACAAAATCGACGTATCGGCCATTTCCACGCTGAGCGCGCTGCAGTTCGTCAACGCATTCAGCGGCCACGCTGGCGAGGCGATCCTCAACTATAACCAGAGCAGCAATCTGGGCAGTCTGGCGATCGACTTCACCGGACAGGGTTTGGGGGACTTCCTCGTGGGGACCGTTGGTCAAGCGTTGGCTACTGATATCGTGGTTTAATCTGTAACAATCATGGACGACCCTGCGGTCGTCCATGATCTGGAAAGTACCCCGTTATGAAGATCAATCACGTTTTTCGAATCGTGCCAGCGGCCGTTGCGTTGCTGGTGGGTATTTCTGGAGTAAGCATGGCCATGAGTTTGAAACTGCCCGATCCTGCTGAGCTCAGCGGCAAGTGGCGACTTTCTCTTCAGGGAAAGACGAGCGAAGTCTGTGAACTGCACCTCAATACCGATGTACCGCAACTGACGGGCGATCTCGCCTGCGCAGTGAAGTGGTTGCACGAAGCACCCACTGGCTGGTTTCCGACTCCGGATGGCCTGGCGTTCACCGACAAGGAAGGCAATCGCCTGATTCACCTCAATAACATGGGGGAGCAGATCTATCAGGCGCGTCTGCCCGGCGGTGAAGTGCTGGTCCTTGGACGGCTCGCCGATTAAGCGTTTCACGGACCTACGCGAGTTGTTTGTCAAAACTCAGGGATGTCACTCCGTCATAGGCAAGACCATCAAGGAACAACCATGAGTGCGTTGCCCCAAAGCGCCCGGCCGCCGCTTTATAAAGCGCTGGCTGACTACAAGAGCGCGTTGATTGGTGTCGGTTGCTTTACCGCGCTGATCAACGTGCTGATGCTCGCCCCATCGATTTACATGCTGCAAGTCTATGACCGCGTACTGACCTCACAGAACCAGACTACTCTGGCCATGCTGACGCTGATGGTGGTCGGGTTCTTCGCGTTTATCGGCTTGCTGGAGATGATCCGCAGCTTTGTGGTGATCCGCATCGGCAGCGAGCTGGAGAAGCGTTTCAATCTGCGCGTCTATCAGGCTGCGTTCGAGAGCAACCTGCACGCCGGACAGCGTCAGGCTGGACAGGCGCTGGGTGACCTGACCTTCATCCGCCAGTTCCTCACCGGGCCGGCGCTGTTCGCGTTCTTTGACGCCCCGTGGTTTCCCATCTACCTGGCGGTAATCTTTCTTTTCGACCCCTGGCTAGGCGTGCTGGCCAGTGTGGGGACGGTATTGCTGGTCGGACTGGCCTGTCTCAACGAATGGCTGACCCGCAAACCGCTGGCCGAAGCCAGCGGCTACTCGCAGCAGTCTGCGCAATTGGCGACCCGGCACCTGCAACAGGCCGAGGCGATCCAGGCAATGGGCATGCTCGAGGTCTTGCGGCGCCGCTGGTTCCATGTGCACGGGCGCTTTCTGGCCCTGCAAAACCGGGCCAGTGATACGGGAGCGGTGATCAGTTCGATCAGCAAGGCCCTGCGTCTGTGCCTGCAGTCGCTGGTGCTGGGCCTGGGCGCACTGCTGGTGATAAATGGAGACATGACCGCAGGCATGATGATCGCCGGCTCGATCCTCATGGGTCGGGTTCTCAGCCCCATCGACCAGTTGATCGCCGTCTGGAAACAATGGAGCTCTGCACGCCTGGCCTACGGGCGCCTTGACCAGTTACTCAAGACCTACGCCGAGCCCGCGCCGCGCATGCCGCTGCCGGCACCGCGCGGTCAGATCAGCGCCGAACAGGTCAGCGCGGCGCCTCCAGGCAAAACGTCGCCGACGATTCAGCAAGTCAGCTTCCAGTTGCAGGCCGGTGAAGTGCTTGGCGTGCTGGGTGCATCCGGTTCCGGCAAGTCGACCCTGGCACGCGTGCTGGTTGGTGTCTGGCCGGCGCTGGGCGGGACGGTACGTCTGGACGGGGCCGACATGCATCGCTGGGACCGAGAGGCGCTGGGTCCCTATATTGGTTATCTGCCGCAGGACATCGAGCTGTTCGGTGGCAGCGTGGCAGAAAACATCGCGCGCTTTCGCGAGGGCGACGCGAGCGCCGTGGTCGCTGCCGCACAACTGGCGGGCGTGCACGAATTGATTCTACGCCTGCCGCAAGGCTACGACACGCGGCTGGGCGATGATGGCGCTGGCTTGTCCGGCGGTCAGAAACAGCGCGTCGCGCTGGCCCGTGCGCTGTATGGCGATCCGCGACTGGTGGTGCTCGATGAGCCCAATTCCAATCTGGATGCCGCGGGTGAAGCGGCGCTGACTCAGGCGATTGCTGAACTCAAGACCCGCGGCTGTACCGTTGTGCTCGTCACCCACCGCACGCAGTCGTTGAACCAGACCGATCGTCTGCTGGTGCTGAGCGAAGGTCGCATGCAGGCATTCGGTGCCACGGCTCAGGTGTTGCAGGCCTTGTCCGGGCAGCCATCGTCCGCGCAAGCAGCGCAAGCGCAGCCTCAATCGCAATCTCGCCCTGCACCTGCCGGGCTTTCCATGAGCCGTCAGTACGGCACGCAGAACAGGCAGTCCGACGTATGAACAGCCCTATCGACACTCATTACGCCGTGCCGGGCAAGGAGCGCGGCGTGCAGTTCTTCGTTCGCGCCGGCTGGATTCTCATGCTGGCGGGGGCGGGCAGCTTCTTTCTGTGGGCCAGTCTTGCCCCTCTGGATCAGGGCATTGCCGTGCAGGGGACGGTGGTGGTGTCTGGCAAACGCAAGGCCGTGCAGTCGCTGGATGGCGGCGTGGTCAGCAAAATTCTGGTCAGTGAAGGCCAATTGGTGAAAGAGGGCGAACCGCTGTTTCGCCTTGATCAGACTCAGGTCGAAGCTGACGTGCAATCGTTGCGAGCCCAGTATCGAATGGCCTGGGCCAGCCTGGCGCGCTGGCAGAGCGAGCGCGACAACCTTGACGAGGTGCGCTTTCCCGCAGAGCTGATTGCCGCCGGGCAGGGGCAAGATCCCGACCCTCGGCTGGCCCTGGTGCTTGAAGGTCAGCGGCAGTTGTTCAGCAGCCGACGCCAGGCCCTGGCGCGCGAGCAGTCCGGCTTGCAGGCGAGCATCGAGGGGGCTGGACTGCAACTCGCCGGTATGCGCCGGGCCCGTTCGGACCTGCTGGCTCAGGCTGACTCGCTACGCAAGCAACTGAGTAACCTGGAGCCGCTGGCGCAGAACGGGTTCATTCCCGGCAATCGCCTGCTGGAGTTCCAGCGTCAGCTTTCTCAGGTGCAGCAGAGCCTGGCGCAAAACGCAGGCGAAACCGGACGTATAGAGCAAGGTATCGTCGAGTCGCGCTTGCGCCTTCAGCAGCAGCGCGAGGAGTACCAGAAAGAAGTGCGCAGCCAATGGGCCGATGCCCAGGTCAAGGCGCTTACCCTTGAGCAGCAACTGGCCTCGGCCGGTTTCAGTCTGCAACACAGCGCCATCCTGGCGCCGGCGGATGGCATCGCCGTCAATCTGGGCGTGCACACCGAAGGTGCGGTGGTGCGTGCCGGCGAAACCCTGCTGGAAATCGTCCCACAAGGCACACGGCTTGAAGTTGAAGGGCGGCTGCCAGTGCAACTGATCGACAAGGTCGCCAGCCATCTACCGGTCGACATCCTCTTTACCGCCTTCAATCAAAGCCGCACGCCGCGGGTTTCCGGTGAGGTGAGCCTGATTTCCGCCGACCAGATGCAGGATGAAAAAACCGGCCAGCCGTATTACGTGCTGCGCACCTCGGTGGGCGATGCGGCGCTGGAAAAACTCAACGGGCTGGTGATCAAACCCGGCATGCCCGCTGAAATGTTCGTGCGCACGGGTGAGCGCTCGCTGCTCAATTATCTGTTCAAACCTTTGCTGGACCGTGCCGGCTCCGCGTTGACGGAGGAATAGGATGTTTCGCCATCCCCTTAAAGCCGCTTTGCTGACGGCCATTCTGCTGGGCACTGCACCCTTGAGCCAGGCCATGGGGCCGTTTCAAGTCTATGAACTGGCGCTTCGCAATGACCCGGTTTATCTGGGCGCGCTGAAGGAGCGCGACGCGGGCCTGGAAAACCGGGTGATCGGTCGTGCCGGCTTGTTGCCCCGCGTGTCATACAGCTACAACAAGGGGCGCAACGATTCCAAGGCGACCCTCAAAGGCAGCGCTCAAGACACCACTGACCATCGCCACTACAACAGCTTTGGTTCGAGCCTGACGGTTCAGCAGCCATTGATCGATTACGAGGCGTACGCTAATTACCGCAAGGGACTGGCCCAGGCGCTGTTTGCCGACGAGACCTTTCGCAGCAAGAGCCAGGAGTTACTGGTGCGGGTGTTGACCCTGTACACCCAGGCGCTCTTCGCCCAGGACCAGATCAATATCGCGCGTGCCAAGCAGCAGGCGTTCGAACGCCAGTTCGCGCAGAACCGGCAGATGTTCGAGCGGGGAGAGGGCACGCGCACCGATATTCTCGAAGCGGAGTCGCGCAACGAACTGGCGATTGCCGAGCAGATCGAAGCCAGCGATGAGCAGGACGCGGCCTTGCGCGAACTGGCGGCGTTGCTGGGCGAGCCGAGTATCGATGTCGCGCAGCTGGAGCCCTTGAGGGACAGCTTTCAGGCGTTGGTTCTCGCACCGTCCAGCTTTACTGAGTGGCATGCGCTGGCCATGGCCAACAGCCCGATCCTGGCCTCGCAGCGTCAGTCCCTGGAAGTGGCGCGATACGAGGTGGAGCGCAATCGCGCGGGGCATCTGCCGACGGTGAATGCCTACGCAAGTA
The DNA here is from genome assembly GCF_020515755.1 of Pseudomonas sp. B20. Classification (NCBI taxonomy): domain Bacteria; kingdom Pseudomonadati; phylum Pseudomonadota; class Gammaproteobacteria; order Pseudomonadales; family Pseudomonadaceae; genus Pseudomonas; species Pseudomonas sp. B20. The sequence continues at coordinate 47,171 of NZ_JAHPJG010000022.1, read as the reverse complement.
TTCGTCAGAACGAATCGGACAGCGGCAACACCTACAATCAGCGTTACGACACCAACACGATAGGCATCGAGCTCAGTCTTCCGCTGTACGCCGGAGGGGGCACCAGCGCCTCGGTGCGCCAGGCCAACAGCAAGCGCGAGCAGGCTGAATACGAGCTGGAGGGCAAGACCCGCGAAACCCTGATCGAGCTGCGTCGCCAGTTCAACGCCTGTGCGTCAGGGGTGAGCAAGTTGCGCGCCTATCAGAAGGCGCTGATCTCGGCGCAGGCACTTGTCGAATCGACCCGCCAGAGCATTCTGGGTGGCGAGCGCATCAGCCTGGATGCCCTCAACGCCGAGCAGCAGCTTTACAGTACCCGTCGCGATCTGGCGAAAGCCCGTTACGACTATTTGATGGCCTGGATCAAGCTGCATTACTACGCCGGCACCTTGCGTGATACCGATCTGGCGCGCATCGACGAGGCGTTCGTGGTGGCGCGCTGATCAAGCCTGCCTGGCGAAGCGTTGCAGTGAAAAGGCCGAGAGATCCACATCGCTCTCGCCTTCGATACAGCGTTGCGCCAGCGCCAGTCCGAGCCCGGCCGAATGCTTGAAACCGTGGCCGGAACAGGCCGAGACTACCGTCACGTTTTTCAGGTGCGGGTGTTCATCGATGATGAAGTGGCAGTCCGGAGTGACCGTGTAAGCGCACACCGAAGACTTGACCACCTTTGGCGTCAGTCCCGCAATCCTGCCCTGCACCTGGGTGCGAAACATTTCCTGTTCTTCCCGCGCGGTAATGGTGCGGTCCAACCGGTCAGCCGCTGACGTCTCGAGGTATTGCTCAGTGGCGACCTTCATGCTGTTTTCACCGGGCAGCGGCGGGAAGCCGTAATTGACATCGGCGTCGCCCGGCCCGTGAATCAGGATGAAGCTTGGCGACCGCGCAGCAAAGGCAGCCTCGTGCTGCAACTCGAACCAGAACAGCTTTTGCCGGCACACCCGCAGCAGGTCGCTGAACGGTGCACCGAGCAAATCGGCCGACCACATGCCCGCGCTGACCACGACCTTGTCGGCGATGATCGAGCCCTTGTCAGTGGTGATTCGTACCTGATCGCCATGCGCCTGCAGTTGCGTGACCGTTTCGTGGGTCAGCAAACGCGCGCCGTGTTGCCTTGCCAGCTTGAGCTGTACGGCGATGCAGCGCTCGGGCCGAACGAATCCGCCTTCAGGTTCAAAATAGCCGATGGCGCTATCCAGCACAGGAGCGAACTGAGGAAAGCGCTCGCGAATCGCTGCAGCCGCCAATACCTCGTGCTTCACCCCATACGTGCGGGCCAGCGCGATGGTCTGATGGGTGAAGTCGTTGACGTCCTCTGGATCGTAAGCGGCGCTTGAAGTCATCACCAGCACACCGCACTGCTCGAACAGCGACTCGCCGCTCAATGCTTCAAGTTCGCGCCAGATGCGCTGTGAGCTGCGCACCAGTGGCAGGTATTGCGGCCCTTCACCGGCCGACAGCCGCGTGATGCGGGTATCGCCGTGACTGGAGCCTTGTGTGTGCGGAGGGTCGTAGCGGTCGATGCCAATCACATCGACTCCAGCCTTTGCCAGTTGATAGGCAGTGGCTGCACCCATGGCACCCAGGCCGAGTACGGCCACTTTACAACGCTGTTGCATAGGGGAGCCTCGATAAATCGTCTATCTCACTATGGACAGCCTGTCGAATCAACCGCCAAACGTGCATAAGGTTATGTCAGGCGGCCTCGTGGGCCATTACAGATGCCATCACACCGGGATTGCAGGCGCCCGTCAAAAATTTACGCTTGCACTGCTCAGGGTTTTTAAGGTCCGAAATCGATGAAAAGTTGTCCACGGAAATCGTGGGTATGTCTGTGGGTAACTTTTTGAAACCCTTGTTACACGTGGCTTACAGCTGTGTGGTTATTTTATGAACAGCCCCTGTCTTGCACTTCTATGGTGCTGCCGTCAGGGTACAAAAGCGGTCCGCTATAAGCGACTTCGGGCACAAAAAAGAAATATTTTCCAAAAAAAAGCGCGACCCTCATCAGGTCGCGCTGCTGTGTTGCGGATGCTGTGTTACGGATCCAGCCGATGGCGATTACGCGACAGGCTGATCACTCCATTCGCCATTGACCAGGCGACGCAGGCCCAACGGGTTGGCGTTCTGCAACGCAGGTGGCAACTGGCTGTCCGCCAGGTTCTGATAGCAGACCGGGCGCAGGAAGCGGTCGATGGCCAGGGTGCCCACCGAAGTACCGCGTGCGTCCGAGGTGGCCGGGTACGGGCCGCCGTGAACCATGGCCTCGCAGACCTCGACACCGGTCGGGTAGCCGTTGAACAGAATGCGCCCGACTTTCTCTTCGAGAATCGGTTGCAGCCAGCTGTACTGGCTCAAGTCCGCAGGCTCGCCGATCACCGTTGCAGTCAGCTGACCACGCAAGGCTTGCAGCGCGTCCTTCAACTGCGCATCGTCAGCGACTTCGATCAGCAGCGTGGTCGGGCCGAAGACTTCCTCTTGCAGCAACTGATCACCGTTCAGTAACAGGCTGACGTCAGCCTTGAACAACTGCGCCTGAGCCTGCTTGCCTTCCTGTGGCTTGCCGGCCAGATGCGTCACGCCAGGATGCGAAAGCAAGTGTTCCACACCCTTGCTGTAACTGCGCAGGCCACCCGCGTTAAGCATGGTCTGCGGAGCCTGACTGCCCATCTGTTCGGTCAGTTGCTCGATGAATGTCGAGAACGCCGGGGAGCGCAGGCCGATGACCACGCCGGGGTTGGTGCAGAACTGACCGGCACCCATGACCACCGAGCCGGCAAGCTCCTTGGCCACGGTTTCACCACGTGCCTGCAAGGCGCCTGGCAGCAGCACGACCGGGTTGATGCTGGACATCTCGGCAAACACCGGAATGGGTTGTGGACGCTCGGCAGCCATTTTGCACAACGCGTTGCCACCGTTCAGCGAGCCGGTGAAACCGACCGCCTGGATGGCCGGGTGCTTGACCAGGCCTTCGCCAACGCCGTTGCCGAAGATCATGTTGAACACGCCTTTGGGCATCTGCGTACGCTCGGCAGCGCGAATAATGGCGCTGGCCACCAGATCGGCAGTCGCCATGTGACCGCTGTGCGCCTTGAACACCACCGGGCAACCGGCGGCCAGTGCTGCTGCGGTATCACCGCCCGCAGTGGAAAACGCCAGCGGGAAGTTGCTTGCCCCGAACACGGCAACCGGGCCCACACCGATGCGGTACTGGCGCAGGTCGACGCGTGGCAGCGGCTTGCGATCCGGCAGTGTCAGGTCGATCCGTGCGCCGACGAAATCACCGCGACGCAGAACCTTGGAAAACAGACGCATCTGACCACTGGTGCGACCGCGCTCACCCTGAATACGCGCCTGGGGCAAGGCGGTTTCCTGGCAGACGATGGCGACGAAGTCATCGCCCAGCCCGTCGAGCTCGTCAGCAATGGCGTCGAGAAAATCGGCGCGACGGGCCGGGCTCAACTGACGAAATTCCGGGAATGCAGCCTTGGCAGCCAGTGCCGCAGCGTCGATTTCGCCGTCGGTGGCCTGATGAAAGCTGTAAGGCAGTTCTGCGCCGGTGGTGGCATCCAGGCTTTTTTGCAGGCTCTGGCCCAAAGCGCTGCGGCCGCCAGCGATGAAGTTCTGGCCGAGAATGTTAGGCATCGGTATCTCCTGTTGTTTTGAGGTTGGAGGTCGGCAGGGAAAGTATCCGGACCGGCGCTCCTTATGGGTTGCCGAGTTGCTTTACAGATTGTCATTGATGGGGCGTCTAAAAGCAGGCCAGCCATCATGTTTTCAGTTAACAGTGGGCAGTCATCGTACAACCTGATTCGCTGCCTGTGCAACTGTCGACCTTATTTGCCAGGCCGAGTGCCTTTGCTCTTTATAGTGCATGGGCGCAATCAAGCCTCTATCGTGGCGCGCCTTCATGACCTTTTGAGGTCTTGCAGCGCGTCCAGCACCTGACGCAGCGCCTTGCTGACCGGTTTGTCCTGGCGCAAGGCGATTCCCAACGTGCGACTCAGCGCTGTTGCCAGGGGTAGCATCTGCAAGCCGCGGCGATGGTGCAGCGCAGCAACGGCCATTCGCGGCACGATGCTGTAGCCCAGGCCTGCAGCGACCATTTCCTTGATCGCTTCGATGCTGCCCAGTTCCATGACCGGTTTTACCCGGATCCCGGCGTGCAGGAACCATTCGTCGATCAGCAGGCGCGTGCTGCTGCCTGCTTCAAATACCACCAGTGGCTGTGCGCTGAGGCGCTCCGGGGTCATGTGTGCCGGCATCGGTCGCTGGCTGCTGGCGAAAATCGCCACGAACTCATCTTCGAGCAGCGGTGTGATGTGCAGGCTGCGGCCGGAGGCGGGCAGGGTGACCAGTGCCAGGTCCAGAAGGTTTTCTTCGACCGCCTTGAGGATGCCGTCGGTGTTGCCGGTGCTGACGCGCACATCCAGTTCGGGGAAGCGCCGACGCAGCGCCTGCAACATGGGCGGCAGCAGATGGATGCAGGCTGTTGCGCCGGTGCCGATGGCGACTTTCCCGGCAATGCCGCTGGCATGGCTGGACAGCGCCTGCAGGGCGTCTTCGACCACCCCATCAATGCGCGCGATATGCTCAAGCAGTACATTGCCTGCGGAGGTCGGTTTGAGGCGTTTGCCAACCCTTTCTATCAGTTGCAGCTTCAGTTGATCTTCCAGTTGTCGCACGTGCAGGCTGACCGCCGGCTGAGTCAGGTGCAGACGCTCTGCCGCCGCAGAAAAACTGCCATGGGCGATGACCAGCGAAAACGTGTGCAGATGGTTTAGGTTCAGCCGACGCATGACAAAGTATTTCTTATGCTGTGGATGACAAATCATAGCTTTTTTAATGTCGTGGCGAGCGGCATCATTGCGGCCATTCACAGACATTCGTACAGAGCTCGGACATGACTTCAACCTTTGACCTGCGTGAAGCCCGCGACGATGACATGCCCGCTGTACAGGCGATCTACGCTGATCACGTGCTGCACGGGATTTCCAGCTTCGAGCTGGAGCCGCCTGACCTGGCCGAATTGCTGCAGCGTCGTCGCATGGTCCTCGCCAAAGGCTTGCCGTATATGGTCGCCGAGCGCGATGGAGAAATTGTCGGCTATGGCTATGTCACGCCGTATCGGCCACGTCCAGGCTACCGCTTTACCGTTGAGGACTCCGTGTACGTGCGTGATGGACTCGGCGGTCAGGGGATCGGCCAGGCGTTGTTGAGCGCCCTGGTGCAGCACTGCGAAGCGGGCGGCTGGCGGCAGATGATTGCGGTTATCGGCAATAGCCAGAATATCGCGTCGTTGCGCCTGCATGAGCGACTTGGCTTTCGCAGGGTCGGCGTGTTCGAATCGGTCGGTTTCAAGCATGGCCGCTGGGTAGATACGGTGCTGATGCAGCGCATGCTGGGCGAAGGCTGGGGCAGTGTTCCGGTGGAGCGCACCTGACCCTGCCATGGCTCTGCTGTACAAGATGAAATTGTCGAACAATCTGGCTCAATAGCGTTGCCAGCGCTTGCCTGAATCGTTAGGGTACGCGGCTGTTCAAGAAGGAGCCTGATATGACTCGGCATGACCCCACGGAAACGGGCACGGCAGTCACCCGACAGCGACGCGCGCCAAAGGGCGAAAAGCGCCGCGAAGAACTGCTCGATGCGGCCCTGCAAGTGTTTTCCCTTGAAGGCTATACCGGCGCTTCAGTGGCCAAAGTGGCAGCCATCGTCGGTATTTCCGTCGCCGGATTGCTGCACCATTTTCCGAGCAAGATCTCGCTGCTGATGGGCGTGCTGGAGCGACGCGACGAGGTCAACGGCCGAATCGCTGCCGAAGTCCGCACCGATAACACCCTGACCGGTCTGCTCGGCGGCTTGCGCGCGATCAACCGCTCCAACGCTACGGCGCCCGGCGTGGTACGTGCGTTTTCGATCCTCAATGCGGAAAGTCTGCTGGAAAACCAGCCTGCCTTTGAATGGTTCCAGACGCGCTACGAGCGTATTCATGCGCACTTGCTGGGACAGTTTTCGGCCTTGGTGGCGCGCGGGGAGGTACGTGCGGATGTGGATCTGGACAAGATCATCCGGCAGATTCTGGCGATGATGGATGGCTTGCAGATTCAGTGGTTACGCTTTCCCGATCAGGTGGATCTGGTCGAGTGTTTCGATACCTACATTGCGCAGGTCGATGCAGCGGTAAGGGCTCGTCCCTGAGCCTTTATTTGTCCGTTTACCCTTCAGTCAGCTAATGCTTACTCAACGGTCTGCTTGAATACACCGCCGGTCTTGACCGGTGGTTTCTCGACCAGAACCGAGTTCAGAGCGGAGCGTGGCAGCGGGTTGCTGGTGGTGGTCGACAGTTCCTGACGGAACGAGTTGACCAGCTTGGCGTTCAGGCGGATGTCCTGCGACGACGAACCGAGCGAGATGTTGAAGGTGTCGGCATCGACCACCCACTGCTTGCTCTTCTCGTCGAAGTAGGCCAGCGAGCGGTCATTCAGCTCGATGGTCACACGCTTGCTTTCACCCGGCTTGAGGAACACCTTCTTGTAGCCTTTGAGTTCCTTGATCGGACGCTCGACTTTCGGGTTCTGCTGGCCCACGTACAACTGAGCGACTTCCGAACCACCGACCTTGCCGGTGTTGCTCAGGTCGAAGGACACCTTGATCGGCGTGTTGCCGACCGCGACGCCCGGCGTGACCTTGATGTTGCTGTAGCCGAACGTGGTGTACGACATACCGTAACCGAACGGGTAGAGCGGCTTGATGCCTTTCTTCTCGTATCCGCGATAACCCAGCAGCAGGTCATCCTTGTAATCCATGTCGGTCAGAGTGTTCTGATTGTCGAATTTCGGGAAGGAAGCGTAAGCCGGGTTGTCTTCGATGTTGCGTTCGATACTGATCGGCAGCTTGCCCGACGGGTTGACCTTGCCGAACAGGATCTCGGCCAGGGCCTGACCACCGTTCTGACCCGGGTAGAAGGCGTGCAGCGCTGCTGGAACCTGTTCGATCCAGTCGCTCATCTTCAGACCCGTACCGCCATACATGGTCACCACGGTATTGGGGTTGACCTTGGCGATGTTCTGGATCAGCTCGTTCTGAAACTCAGGCAGATCGAAGCTGTGGTCGAAACCTTCACCTTCGTATTCGTTGCTGTTACCCACGGCAACCACAACGGCGTCATAGCCGGACAGGTCCTGAGGAGCGTTCAGCGAGGCGGAGCTCAACTGCACACCTACCAGGCCGCCCATGGTCGACAGGTAGCCTGCACGGCGCGAGTACTCGAGCTTCACGTCGTAAGACTGGCCCGCTTCCAGATTGATCTTGGCGAACTCTGGAATGGTTGGCGGAATGCTGTTGCCCGGAAGCGGCTTGCCGTCACCGTTGTCGATGATTTTCTTGCCGTTGACCCACAGACGTACGGCGCCGTCGGCACGTACCTTGAAGACCTGCTCGCCGCTCTGGGTCGGGGTGACCTTGCCGGTGTAGCGAATCGAAGTCGACGATGTATCGCCATTCAGCTGGCCAGCGGTCGAACCTTTGGTGGCGTACGGATCGGACGTCGACGTGTTGCTTTCGAACGGCAGGTTCTTGTCGTTGGCCCAGTCCAGGTCAACGTGCTTCTCGGTACGGGTGACCGCTGCATCACCAGACCAGTTGGTGTTGCTGAAGTACTCGACCTTCATGCCCTGGACTTCATTGCCAGTTGCGTCGGTGGTGGTCCAGGCACTGGTGCTTGGGTCCAGCGACAGGCCTTCGATGAAGTCGACCTTGGCGTTAGGCGCGATTTGCTGCAGGCCGCTCAATTCGCTGACGTAATGGCTGGCCATGACGTTGGCGCTGCCGAAACCGGTCGGTGGCGAGTACCTGGCCAGGGTGCCGACAACGGCGATTTTCTTGACTTTCTGCTTGTCCAGCGGCAGCAGGTTGTCCTGGTTTTTCAGCAGTACGATACCTTCACGCGCAGCGTTCAGAGCAACCTTGTTGCTGGTCGAGCTGTTCATGTTGTGCGTGGTCAGCGGCGTCTTGCTGTCGAACTTGTACAGGTAGATCTGCTTGAGAATGCGACGGACCTTGTCGTCGATGGTCGCAGCGCTCAGGTCGCCGGCGTCCAGATGCGGCTTCAGCACGGAGCTGTTCATCTGGTAGCCCATCATGTCCAGATCGGTACCGGCGCGGGCAGCGTTGAAACCGTGAACGACAGCGTTGTAGTCGCTCTGTACGAAGCCTTTGAAGCCCCATTCCTTCTTCAGGATCTGGGCGATCAGGTGCTCGCTTTCGCAGGCGAACTCACCGTTCACTTTCTGGAAAGCGCACATCATCATCGCCACGTTGCCGTTTTTCGACGACGATTCGAACGCAGGCAGCGACATTTCGCGCAGCACGCGCTCTGGCATTGTCTGGTTCAGATTGAAGCGGTTGCTTTCCTGATCGTTAGCCGCGTAGTGCTTGGCGTTGGCCCATACACCACGAGACTGGATACCGTTGATGACACCTGGTGCCAGGCTGGCGCCGAGGAACGGGTCTTCACCGGAGAGGTATTCGAACGCACGGCCGCCGTACGGCATGCGGTACAGGTTGACGCCGGGGCCAGTGATGAACTGGTAGCCGCCGACGGCAGTGTCATAACCCAGCGCGCGGCCGAGGTCGATGGCACGACGCGGGTTGAAGGTGGCGGCCAGGTTAGGGCCGGACGGGTAGACAACACCCTGATCGTTGCCTTCGCTGGTGTAGCGCACGCCCACACCGCCGTCAGCGCCGTGGATCTGCGGGACGCCGTAGTTGGTCAGCGGCTTGACGTCCCAGCCGCCGGTGCCGCCAATGTAGGCCAGCTTTTCTTCCATGGTCATCTTGGCCAGGGTTTTCTGTGCGGCTTTTTCGGCGCGATCTTCACGCCCTTGTTGTACGGTAGGGTCAGCGGCGTGCACCTGGGATACTGCCAATGCCAGCAAGGCCAGCGCCGAGTGCGCGCCTATCATCTTTCGCTTGTTCATATTGCTCTCCAACTGCGTTTCAAATAACTGTCTGCCTGCGCACGTGCGCAGGATAAATACGTTCTTATTTACTGCTTTCGGCCAACTTTTCTGTGGGCAACAGTTTCCCGTCGTCGCGTTTATTCCCTGTTTCAAGGGCGCGAGGTAGGACTCCTTAGTTGCCGTATTAGTTTTGTTTGGCGTTTCTTTTTTTACTTGCCTAGAGCCATCACCTTGGCATCATGTGATGGCGTTTTGAATCTACAAAACGATACAATTAAGTATAAAACAAGGCATAAATGTCAAATAAAAGCGTATTTTTCTTTGATTTGGTAATTTTTCTTTACATCTGAGGAACTCTTGTTAAACCTACTGGTCGATGGGTTTAAGATTTTTCAGGATGAAGAAAGACGGCTCGCAAGTTGCGACATATGCTGTGCGCTAGTGCTTGACCGGTTTCTACAACTGCCCCGCTTTTTTGCGGGGCTCTTTTTGTTTTTTGAGGAGTTACTACGATGAAATTTTCCATGATGAGTGCCGGTGTGGTGTTAGGTCTTGCCCTGAGTGGTGCAGCCTTTGCCGATGACGCGACGGATGCAGATGCAACTTCCGGCGCCAGCGACGAGACCGTGATGACCCAGACTCAGGACGCCAAGGCAGCGCAGAAGGCGCAAAACCAGAAGACCGAAACGACAAAAGGCGGCCGCCCGCAGAACGCAACCCCTCAAAAGCAGTCAAACTGATCGTTTGAAGCCTTTGAGCGCAGCACTCTCCGGTCGGAGAGTGCTGTAATATGTCCCTCCGAAGTAGCAAAATGCCCTCATTCATGCCGTCAGCTCCCGTCGAAGTTTCCCGTCTGCTCATTCCGGATGCCCAGCAGGTTTGCGCCTGGCTGATCGAAAATGCCGGTCTGAAAACGGCCGATCTGGAGCGCGCGCAGCGCTTGCAGCAGGAGTCGGAAGGCACTGAGCTGCTCGGGCTGCTGACGCGTCTGGGCCTGGTTTCCGAATTCGAACTGGCCCGCGCATGGGCGGCATTGCTGCAGGCACCGTTGTTGCTCGCCGACGCCGTACCACCACTGCTGGATCCTTTGCCGCCGCTGACCGAACGCTTCATGCGCCACTATCAAGTCGTGCCGGTAGGCTGGAGCGATCAAGGCCTGCAAGTGCTCAGCGCCAACCCCGGCACGCTGTACCCGTTTCAGGCCATCGCCTACGCCTGCGAGGTGCCGGTGCGACTGTCCATTGGCCCGCGCAACGAGGTCGAAACCCTTATCGAGCGCTACTACGGGCAGGGCCGCTCGGCGATGGGCACCCTGATCGAGAACCTGGATGAGGAGGGCGGCTCGCTGGAAGACATCGAGCACCTCAAGGACCTGGCCTCCGAAGCGCCGGTCATTCGTCTGGTCAACCTGATCCTGCAACGCGCGGTCGAACAGCGTGCGTCCGACATCCATATCGAGCCCTTCGAGAGCCAGTTGAAGGTGCGCTATCGCATCGACGGGGTGTTGCACGAAGCCGAAGCACCGCCGTCCAGCTCTTCGGCGGCGGTGATTTCCCGGGTGAAGATCATGGCGCGGCTGGACATCGCCGAGCGTCGTCTGCCGCAGGATGGCCGGATCATGCTGCGCATCCAGGGCAAGGAGCTGGACCTGCGGGTATCGACAGTGCCCACCAGCTTTGGCGAATCGGTGGTCATGCGTCTGCTGGATCGACAGACCATCAACTTCGATTTCCCGAGCCTGGGTTTCGATGGCGAACGGCTGGACGAATTTCTCGACGTGCTGGAGCGTCCGCACGGCATTCTGCTGGTCACCGGGCCGACCGGTTCCGGCAAGACCACCACGCTGTATACCGCGCTGTCACGGCTCAATACGGCCGAGCGCAAGATCATCACCGTTGAAGACCCGGTCGAGTATCAGCTCGAAGGTATCAACCAGATTCAGGTCAAGCCATCCATCGGCCTGGATTTCGCCGGAGCGCTGCGCTCCATCGTGCGTCAGGACCCGGACGTCATCATGATCGGTGAGATGCGTGACCTGGAAACCTGCCGTATTGCCATCCAGTCCTCGTTGACCGGTCACCTGGTGCTCTCGACGCTGCACACCAACAGCGCGGCGGCGAGTATTACCCGCTTGCTGGACATGGGCGTCGAAAGCTACCTGATCGCGTCGACGGTCAACGGGATTCTGGCTCAGCGCCTTGTCCGTCGCCTGGACCCGGCAACCCGTGAAGCCTTCGATGCGCCACCGGAGCTGATCGCTGAACACGGGCTGGAGCGTTTCACTGACGAGCGGCCCATCCGTCTCTATCGCCCGCGTGCCGATGCACCCGGCGGCGGCTATCGCGGGCGCAGTGCGATCACCGAACTGCTGGTGATGAACGAAGAACTGCGCAGCCTTTTGATGCGCCACGCCGACGCCTCGACGCTGGAAGAGGCTGCCCGACGTGGCGGTTTGCGCACGCTGCATGAAGAAGGCCTGCGTCAGGCCGTGGCCGGGGTGACTTCGCTGGAAGAAGTGCTGCGCGTCACCCGTGGTGAAGGCACATGAGTCTGTTCAAGTACCGCGCGCTGGATGCTCAGGGTGCGCCGCAGAATGGCACGCTGGAGGCCCGAGATCAGGACGCCGCCATTGCCGCGTTGCAGAAGCGTGGCCTGATGGTCCTGCAGGTCGATGCTGCCGGTCTGGGCGGTTTGCGCCGTGCGCTGGGCAGTGGCTTGCTCAATGGCGCGGCGCTGGTCAGCTTTACCCAGCAGCTTGCGACGTTGCTCGGTGCAGGGCAACCGTTGGAACGATCGCTTGGAATTCTGCTCAAACAGCCTGGGCAACCGCAGACCAAGGCGTTGATCGAGCGCATCCGCGAACAGGTAAAAGCTGGCAAGCCGCTGTCCGTGGCGCTTGAAGAAGAGGGCAGCCAGTTTTCGCCCCTCTATATAAGCATGGTCCGCGCCGGTGAAGCCGGTGGTGCACTGGAAAGTACGCTGCGCCAGCTGAGCGATTACCTGGAGCGCAGCCAGTTGCTGCGTGGCGAGGTGATCAACGCGCTGATCTATCCGGCCTTCCTGGTGGTAGGCGTGTTGGGTTCCCTGGCGCTGTTGCTGGCCTACGTCGTGCCGCAGTTCGTACCGATCTTCAAGGATCTCGGCGTGCCGATTCCGTTGATCACCGAGGTCATTCTCAACCTCGGAGAGTTTTTGAGCGACTACGGGCTGGCGGTGCTGGCGGGCCTGATCGCATTGATCTGGGGCATGGCCATTCGCATGCGCGACCCGCAGCGTCGCGAGCGCCGTGATCGCCGCTTGCTGGGCATTCGGGTGATCGGTCCTTTATTGCAACGCATCGAGGCAGCACGTCTGACTCGAACCCTCGGGACGCTTTTGACCAATGGAGTGGCGTTGTTGCAGGCGCTGGTGATCGCTCGCCAGGTCTGTACCAATCGTGCCCTGCAAGCGCAGGTCGAGCAGGCGGCCGAGTCGGTCAAGGGTGGCGGTACGCTGGCCAGCGCATTCGGCGCGCAGCCGTTGTTGCCGGATCTGGCGCTGCAAATGATCGAGGTCGGCGAACAGGCTGGCGAACTGGATACCATGCTGATGAAGGTCGCCGATGTGTTCGACGTCGAGGCCAAGCGCGGTATCGACCGCATGCTGGCCGCGCTCGTACCGGCGCTGACGGTGGTGATGGCGGGCATGGTCGCGGTGATCATGCTGGCCATCATGCTGCCGCTGATGAGCCTGACCAGCAATATCTGAATTCATGAAACAGGAAACCATTCCGATGACTTTTAGCCGTACACGTTTCAAACCCGCTCGTCGACAGGGCGGTTTCACGTTGCTGGAAATGCTCGCCGTTATCGTTCTGCTGGGCATCGTTGCGACCATCGTCGTGCGTCAGGTGGGCGGCAACGTCGACAAGGGCAAGTACGGCGCAGGCAAGGCTCAACTGGCCAGCCTGGGCATGAAGATTGAAAGCTACGCGCTGGACGTTGGTTCGCCACCCAAGACCTTGCAGCAATTGACCGAGAAACCGGGCAATGCGTCGAACTGGAACGGCCCTTATGCCAAGCCTTCGGACCTCAAGGATCCGTTCGGCCATGCATTCGGCTACCGCTTCCCTGGTCAGCACGGCAGCTTCGACCTGATCTTCTACGGCCAGGACGGTCAGCCGGGCGGCGAAGGCTACAGTGCCGACCTGGGCAACTGGGAGTAAAGCTCGGCATGAGAACGCCTGTCGCAAGCCGGGGTTTTACCCTCATGGAAATGCTGGTGGTGCTGGTGTTGATGAGCATCGCCGTCGGTCTGGTGGGTTTCGGTCTGCAACAGGGTTTGAGCACCGCCAGTGAACGGCGCGCGGTCGGCGACATGGTCGAAGCGCTAAGGGCCACCAGAGTGCGCGCGATTGTCACCGGTCAGCCGGCGCGCACCGAGTTCAACCTGCGCAAGGCGACCTTCAAGGCGCCCGGCAAGCGCGAGATGCACTGGCCGGAAAGTCTGCGCGTGACCATGCAGACGGCGTCCGATCTTGGTTCCGCTGTGGAGTTCTACCCGGACGGCGGCTCCAGTGGTGGCAACGTGGTGGTCGCTGACGGCGACCGACGCTGGCGTATTGATATTGGCTGGCTGACCGGCAGCGTCCAGGTCCGGACGCTTTAATGAAAACATCGCAGTCGGGGTTCACCCTGCTGGAAATGCTTGCTGCATTGACCGTCATGGCGGTGTGCAGCGGTGTTCTGCTGGTGGCGTTCGGGCAAAGTGCGCGCTCCTTGCAGCAGGTGTCGCGCAGTGACCGGCTGAGCCATGCGGCACGCACGATAATGGATCAGGAAAGCGCCGGTCCGCTGGAAAACGGTACGCGAAAGGGAGAGCTCGCAGGCATCGACTGGACACTGGATATCCGTCAGCTGCCCGGTGCCAATGGTCAGGCGAGGATGTTTCGCCTCGACCTGATGCTCAGTGAGCATCAGCGCAAGGCGCAGTTCAGCACGTTTAAATTGCGCGGCGCTGTCAGCGGTGCGGGGTCATGAGGGGCACTCAGCGTGGCTTCACGCTGCTGGAAGTGCTGCTGGTGATCAGCCTGCTTGGCGTGCTGCTGGTGCTGGTTGCCGGGGCGTTGCTGGGCGCCAATCGTGCGGTGCTCAAGGCTGAGCGCTACACCGTGAACCTGGACGAGATCCGCGCCGCGCAAGCGTTTCTGCGCAGCTCGATCGCTCAGGCGCTGCCGCTGGACACGTCTGGCGAAGATGACGTCAACAGTGGTTTTTTTGAAGGCTCGGCGCAGCAGTTGCGGTTTGTCGCAACGCTGCCCGGCGAGTTGGGCGGCGGTATCCAGGTTCACAGCCTGGAGCTCAAGGGGCCGCAAGAGCATCGGTCTTTGCAGGTGTCGTTCGCTCAGGTTCAGTCCAGTGCGAATGGCATTGCCCTGAAACCCTGGGGTGAGCCTCAGGTATTGCTGCAAAACGTCGAGTCGCTGACGTTCAGTTATCGCGGGCTGACGCCCAAGGGCAAGCCGACCGGCTGGATGGCCGAATGGCCCTGGCCGAATCGCTTGCCGGGTGCAGTGCGCATCGATATGCAGACCCATGGCGCGGTGAAATGGGTTTCTGAAGTGGTGGCCTTGCGTCTGGACCTGTCCGGCGGGGCGGGCGGCGAATGAACGTGACAGGCCGATCGCAGCGCGGTGTTGCGCTGCTGGTGGTGCTCTGGGTGCTGGCACTGTTGAGCCTGTTGCTCGGCGGGCTGGCCGGGTGGGTGCAACTGGAGAGCCGGCAGTCGCTCTGGTTACGGCAAAATACCCAGGCGCTGATGGCGGCCGAAGCTGGCATGAATATGGCTGTACAGGGCTTGCTCGATCCTGCACAGCGCAAACGCTGGATTGCTGACGGGCGTGTGGTCTCGTTGCGTATGGATGACACGCAACTGCTGGTGAGCATCAGAAGCGAGCGCGGCAAGCTGGACCTCAACAGCGCGCCGGTTGCTGATATATCGCGCCTGCTGCAGGCCTGTGGCGCGGCTAAAAATCAGGCCAGCGGTATTGCTCAGGTGCTGGAGTCGCAGCGCAATGGCGGTCAGTCACCGCTGCGGGTGGTAGAGGAAGTTCGTCAGCTGGCGGGCATGAGCCAGGCGCTGTATGCCCGGTTGTTGCCGGAAATAACATTGTGGAGCGGTCTGGATCGGCCCGACCCGGCGTTCGCTTCGGCGTTGCTGCGTCGGGCCTTGAACCTGCCGAACCAGAGCGCGGTCGGGGCCGACCCCGGTGAGGTCCTGGCCATCGACACGCGCGCAGAACGACCGGGTGGCGTGACCGCCCTGTTACAGACCACGGTTTTATTGAGCCCATCGGAGGGAGGCGCACAACCCTACAGGGTGTTGCGTTGGCAAGAATGAATTCATCAGTTTCTGCACGTCTGGCGCCTGTTTACGCGTTACGCGAACAGGTCGCCCGGCAGTGGCGTGGCAGTCCGGCGCAACACGCCTGGCAGTGGTGGGTGACGGAGCTTCGCGCCTGCCTGCCGCCGCGTGTGCGTCGATGGCTGGGCCGCGAGACCGTGGAGCAGACGCTTGTCTGGCCGTTGGTCGAGCCGCTGCCCGATGCATCGCCTCAGGTGCGGCGGGTGTTGCTGCTGCCGCCCTCGGCTGTGCTGTTGCAGACCTTGCAGCTTCCTGCGGCTGCGGCACGCAATCTGTCGACCGTGGTCGGCTACGAGCTGGATCGTTTCACGCCATTTGACGCGGGCCAGTTGTACTTCGTCGCCCGTCAGGACAGTCGTAGCGCCAGCTTTGTGCAGGTCACGCTGGTGGCAATCCTGCGCGAGCGGCTGGACGCGATACTCAGTGAGTGCGCCGAGCGTGGCTTGCGTCCCGATGCTGTCGATGTGGGCACTCACGTGGGTGCTGACAATCTGGCTGCAGGGCAGCGCATGGGGATTGATCTGCTGCCGATGCCACTGCGTCCGCAGCAATCGCGCTCCGGCCATCGCTTGCAGCGCGGGCTGATCTGGCTGTGTGCCGGTCTGCTGCTGAGCGCCATGTTGCTGTGGCTGAACGATCGGCAGAGCCTGCTCGAGGACATGCAGGCCAGCGTCAAGGCGCAGAAGGCTCAGGTTGGCGAGGTCCAACAACTGCGCCAGCAATTGACCAACACCTTGGGCGCCGCCAATTACCTGCTGCGCCGTAAGGCTGCGCAGCCGCCGCTCTCGGCGCTGCTCAGCGAACTGACCGCCTGCCTGCCTTCGGACACCTGGATCGAGCATCTGGAAATCAGCGACAGTGCCGAGGTGGCCTTTTCCGGGCAGAGCGCCAAGGCCAGTGCGCTGATCGGCCGCGTCAAGGACTGCCGAAGTCTGGATAATGCGCAGTTTCAGGGGGTGATCCAGCCCGACACCAAAACCGGCAAGGATCAGTATTCCCTGCGCGCGCATTTGCACCAGAACCAGCAGCAGGAGAACGCCGATGCGCCGTCCACTGACAAGCCGTGAGCGGCGGGGCGCTGCCCTGATGATTCTGGCCCTGGTGCTGTGCCTGGCTTACTGGTTGTTGATCGACAGCTGGTTCGCCGGGCCGCTGCGCGACATCAACGAGCAGACCGACCAGTTGCGCGAACAGCAGCAGCGCTACGCTGGCCTTTTGCAGCAGGGTGATTCGTTGCGCGAGCAACTGGAGCAGGCCCGCCGTGATCCGGCCAGCAGCACCAGCCTGCTGCCGGGCGAAGATCCCAGTGCCGTGGCTGCTGATCTGATGCAGCGCATTGCCGACCTGATCAGCAGTCAGGCCAGCACCGGCGGCGGCTGCGAGTTGACCCAGCGCATGCCGATCACCCCGGAGCAGGACAGTGCCGAGCCGTATCGGCAGGTCAAGGTCAGCCTGACCCTGAACTGCGCCATCGAACCACTGACTGCCATCCTGCATGCGCTGGAGTATCAGCGCCCGTTTCTGTTCATTGACGAGATGAGTATGCGTCGCGACGCCAACGCTCCGGCCAGCGGTGCTGCCGGCAAACTGGTGGTGCACCTGCTGGTGCGCGGCTACCTGCAACCGGCCAGTGCCGGGGAGGGCGAGCAATGATCGGTTCACTGCGTCCGCTGGAGTGGGCACTGCTGGCTTTCGCCGCAGTGCTGGCAGCCTTGATCGCACTGGTCTTCAGCGGCGCTGCGCATTCACCGGACTGGCTGCCCGAGCAGGCGCCGCGCAACCCGGTCGATCAGAGGGCGCAGGTCCACAGCGCGCCGTCGGCGACACTCGACAGCCTCGCCAATACCTGGAAAACCCCGCTGTTCAGTCCTGATCGCAGCCCTGACGTGGCCGTTCGCAAAGCCGATGCGCAAGCCACCAATCTGGCTGGCCTGACCCTGACCGGGGTGATCATGGACGGCTCGCTGCGTGTGGCATTGCTCAAGCAGGCCAGCGGTCCGGCATTGAAAGTCCGTCAGGGCGATCGCTTGCCCAACGGCTGGACGCTGGACCGTCTGGAGCCCACTCAGGCCACGTTCAAACTCGATGACCGCACGCAAGTCCTGCGCCTGCCCGCGCTGCGTCTGCCGCCGCCGTCGAATACACCGCCGATTACCTTAACCAACGATTCCACCCTGTGATGGGTACCTTTTCTGGAGTTCCTGCCATCGCTACCTTGCGCACACCCTTGCTTTGCCTGGCCACCGCCGTCGCCCTTGGCGGCTGCGCGTCACAGTCAGACACACTCGATCCCGACAATGGCATGCTGCAGGAAGCGCTCCAGGGAACCGGTTCACAACGCCCGCCGGTAGACCCGCGCAGCGAAAGACCGCCCGTCGAGCCACCTTCCCAACAGACGACCAGCTCGCCGCAGCGGCAGATCATCAAAGGCAACCAGCGTTTCATCCGTCAGCCCGCCGCTGCTCCCGCAGCGCGTCAGGCCGAGACCGGTGACATCGTCTTCAACTTCACCAATCAGCCGATTCAGGCGGTGATCAACAGCATCATGGGCGATCTGCTGCACGAGAATTACAGCATTGCCCAGGGTGTGAAGGGCGATGTGAGCTTCTCGACGTCCAAGCCGGTCAACAAGCAACAGGCGCTGTCGATTCTCGAGACGCTGCTGTCCTGGACCGACAACGCGATGATCAAGCAGGGCAACCGCTACGTGATCCTGCCGTCGAACCAGGCGGTGGCGGGCAAGCTGGTCCCGGAAATGCGCGTTGCGCAACCTTCGGCGGGCATGTCGGCGCGGCTGTTCCCGCTGCGCTACATCTCGGCGACCGAGATGCAGAAGCTGCTCAAGCCGTTCGCTCGCGAAAACGCTTTCCTGCTGGTCGACCCGGCGCGCAACGTGCTCAGCCTGGCGGGTACGCCCGAAGAGCTGGCCAACTATCAGGACACCATCGACACCTTCGATGTGGACTGGCTCAAAGGTATGTCGGTCGGAGTCTTCGGCCTGCAGCGCGCTTCGGTCGGCGAACTGATGCCCGAGCTGCAGAAAATGTTCGGCCCGGAAAGCGGTATGCCGCTGGCGGGCATGGTGCGTTTCCTGCCGATCGAGCGGACCAACTCGGTGGTGGCGATTTCCTCGCAGCCTGAATACCTGCACGAGGTCGGCGAGTGGATTCACACCATCGATGAAGGTGGTGGTAACGAGCCGCAGATGTACGTGTATGACGTGCGCAACATGAAGGCCACCGATCTGGCCAAATACCTGCGGCAGATTTACGGCACCGGCGCCATCAAGGAAGACGCTGCGGCCAAGGTTGCACCGGGCCTGCGCACCACCACCTTGTCATCGCTCAACTCCAGTGGCGGCAGCGGTGTGGGCGGCATGAGCAGCTCCAACGGGCTGGGCGGTACCGGCAGCGGCCTGAGCAATGGCGGAGGTTTTGGCAACAGTCAGGGCATGAACAACAGCCAGACCAATGGCGACAGCGAATCGGAAGGTGACGATCAGAGCAGCGGCGATTCGGATTCGGCCAGCCAGGACGGCAGCGGGTCTGGCGGCAACAACAAGTCTCTGGACGCCAGCACGCGCATCACTGCGCAGAAGAGCAGCAACCAGTTACTGGTGCGCACCCGCCCGGCGCAGTGGAAGGAGATCGAGTCGGCCATCAAGCGCCTCGATAATCCGCCGCTGCAAGTGCAGATCGAGACGCGCATTCTGGAAGTCCAGCTCACGGGCGAGCTGGATATGGGCGTGCAGTGGTACCTCGGGCGTCTGGCGGGCAACTCGGGTACGACCGGCAACGTCACCAACACCTCAGGCAGTCAGGGCGCGATTGGTACTGGCGGGGCGGCGCTGGCCTCTACTGACGCGTTCTTCTACTCCTTCGTCAGCAACAACCTGCAAGTCGCCTTGCGGGCGCTGGAAACCAACGGCCGCACCCAGGTCCTGTCGGCACCGTCGCTGGTGGTGATGAACAACCAGCAGGCGCAGATTCAGGTTGGCGACAATATCCCGATCAGCCAGACCTCGATCAACACCAACTCTTCCACCGACACTACATTAAGCAGCGTCGAATATGTGCAGACCGGCGTGATTCTCGACGTCGTGCCGCGCATCAACCCGGGCGGGCTGGTGTATATGGACATTCAGCAGCAGGTCAGCAGTGCTGACACCGATACCACTGGCAACGACGCCAACGGCAATCCGCGTATCTCCACCCGCTCGGTTGCCACGCAGGTGGCTGCGCAGAGTGGTCAGACCGTACTGCTGGGCGGTTTGATCAAGCAGGATAACGCCGAGTCGGTCAGTGCCGTACCTTATCTGGGACGCATCCCTGGCTTGAGATGGCTGTTCGGCAATACCAGCAAGTCCAAGAACCGTACCGAACTGATCGTGCTGATCACGCCGCGGGTCATTACCAGCAGCAGCCAGGCGCGTCAGGTGACGGATGATTACCGTCAGCAGATGCAGCTGATCAAGCCGGAAGTTTCGCGGACCAGCATGCAGAACTGACACTGTGCTGGTTTCTGCTACCACGCCCACTCACGACGCTGCCCGTTGGCAGCGTCAAACAGAGGTGATGAACATGCTGAAATTCTTAGCTGCCTTGCTGTTTGCCTTCACCGCAATGGCACAGGCCCAGGACACCTTGCACACCGATCTGCCACTTGATTACCTGGCGCAGACCAATGTCGACAAGCCTGACCAGCCGCTGGTGATTTTCATCCACGGTTACGGCAGCAATGCGGCCGACCTGTTCGGGCTCAAGGAAGAGCTTCCGGCCGACTACAACTACGTGTCGGTACAGGCGCCGATGGAGTTGCGCGCTGACAGCTACAAATGGTTCACCCAGAAGCCCGGCGTCGCGGATTACGACGGTGTGACTGAAGACCTGAAAAGCAGCGGTACCCGGTTGGCTGCGTTCATCGGCAAAGCCACTGAGAAGTTTCATACCCAGCCAGGCAAGGTCTTCCTGATCGGTTTCAGCCAGGGCGCCATGATGAGTTACGAAGTCGCCCTGCGACAGCCAAAACTGGTCGGCGGTTTTGCGGCATTGAGCGGACGGCTGTTGCCGGTCTTGAAGTCCGAGGTCAAGGCCTCCGAAGACCTCAAGGCACTGAGCGTATTCATCGGTCACGGCACGCAGGATCGCCAGGTGGCCTATGCCAGCGCTCCGCAAGCCGAAGCGACGCTGAAATCGCTCGGTCTGACGCCGCAGTTGCATGCGTATGAAGGCATGGGGCACAGCATCAACGAGGCTGAAGTGATGGATCTGGCGGCCTGGTTGAAACAGTCAAACCGCCAGTGAATACGTGCGTCGTCCGAGGGGCGACGCACAATCTTCGGTCAACTAGTTGACCTTGACCTCGTTGAACTTGAGCACGTTGTCCTTGTTCTCGCGATCGCGGAAGGTCAGCTTCAAGGCAGGTGACTGCTTCACACGGCCCTTGGTCGCTTCAAAGATCAGTGTCACGCGGGTAGGCACGTTGCGGATCAACTGGAAGCTGTCCCAGCGATCGAACTTTGCATCGCCGACACGCAGTTGCGAAAGCCCCAGCGCGCCGCCGGTTTCTTCGAACAGGCTGATCGGGTTGAGAAACCTGAAGTCGCGATCGGCACTTTTATTGATCAGCTCCAGCATGCAGGTAGGCGACTGGCCGTTCTGGTCACAACCCAGCAACTCCATACTTACGTTGTCGACGGTCTCGGAGCGCTTGCCGAACAGGTTGGCGCTTTCGTTCTCGGTGAACAGTGTCTGAGCGCGGGCGAAATCGACCGAAGGTTTAGCGTATTCGCCGCCCAGTTTGAAGAACACCGCGCAGAGAAACAGTGACAGTGCCAGCCAGACGCCGAGCTTGAGCGGCGATGGAAGCTTTCTGGCCATGATTGCGATGTACAGCCCGCTTATCACCATGCCGGTGCCGACGATAATGACCAGTGTCTTCCAGTTTATGAAGTCAATACTGAGGCCAAGAACGGCCGGGTCCGGGAAAAGGTAGGTGAAGATGCTCCAGATAGCCCCGATCATACCGCTGATGCCGAGCGATATCTTGGCGAAAATCGCGGAAATCTTGCTTGTTCGTGGTGCTGCGTCCATTGCTGTTATGCCTTGTTCGGGTTGCGCAAGTGCGTGCCGATGCGCTTGAAAAGCAGTATCGACGGATTCGGGGCCTTGGGATGAGGCGTCTGTACAATCCGTGTTCAATCGCGCAGATCCAGAGGTGCCGGATACGCGAGCCTTTAGGTGCGAGAGAGAGCCAGAAGGGCGATGGGCTATGCCATCGCCGCGGCATTATCCTGCAATTCAGTTACAAAGTGCAGGGTTTACGCATTCTGCCTGGATCGGTCCCTGAGCAGCGCCAGCAATGCAATCAGTGGGAGTGCCGTGCCAGCGATCAGCACCCAGGTCCAGCCACCGTGATCAAACAGCGGGCTGGCGACTGCCGAGCCAATGGCGCCACCGATGAAAATACTGGTCATGTACAGCGCGTTGAGCCGGCTGCGGCTGGCGGCATCCAGCGCGTAGACCGTGCGCTGGCCCAGGACCATGCTGGTCTGCACACAGAAATCCAGCACCACGCCGGTTATGGCCAGGCCAATCACGCTGTACGCTGGATGAACCAGGCCTGGAAGAAAGCTGAGTGCGCCGAACAGCAGTGCGCCCAGTGATGCGATGCGGGTGTAGCCAGCGTCTGCCAGGCGGCCGCTGATGGGCGCCGCAATGGCACCGATCGCGCCGATCAGGGCGAAGATCGCGATCTGGCTTTGCGACAGCCCGTGGTTGCGCGACAGCTCCAGCGGCACGGCGGTCCAGAACAGGCTGAAGGTCGCGAACATGCAGGCCTGATAAAAGGCACGCTGGCGCAGCACCGGCTGGGTACGAAGGAGAGTCCATAGCGAGAACAGCAACTGGCCGTAGGACGCACGATGATCCGGGAGGCGTTTTGGCATGGTAGTCGCCAGTACCACGCTGATGCCGATCATGACCACAGCCGCCGAGCCGAACACCGCCCGCCAGCCGAAATGGTCGGCCACCAGACTGGCAATCGGCCGCGCCAGCAGAATCCCCAGCAGCAGTCCGCCCATGATCCCGCCAACGACCCGCCCACGCGACTCCTCCGGAGCCAGATGCGCCGCCAACGGAATGAGCATCTGCACCGATACTGAACTGAAGCCCACCAGCAACGAGACCAGCAAAAACACATTCGGCTGCTCGGAGAAGGCGGCACCCAGCAGGCTGAGAATCGCGACGACAGTCGTCACCAGCATCAGCCTGCGGTTCTCCAGCAAATCGCCCAGTGGCACCAGAAAAAACAGCCCCAGCGCATAACCGATCTGCGTCAATGAAACGATCAGACTGGCCGCCGTGCTCGACAGCCCGATGTCCGGCGCAATCAGCTCGATGATCGGCTGGGCGTAGTAGATGTTGGCGACGATCGCGCCACAGCAGAAGGCAAACAGCATGACCATGGCCGGGGTCATGGTCACAGCGTTATGCGCGGATTGGGACGAGTGGGGCATGAAAGTCTCGCTTGAGCATGGACTGTCAGACGCTGGACGCGTGTCTGTCAGACGGTTTTTGATCGATGCAGCGCAGGCTAACGGTTTTATCGGTCATTAAGTAGGTGCGGCGAGTTGATACAGGATATTTCCGGGAATGATGATCAGCGAAGCGCAGCGATGTGTCGGTATAGTCACGCACGCTCGCGAACTATTGACCTTCGCTTGCCACGGATGAATACTCTTTTCAGAAATTCATATAGATGACTGGATGAATAAAACAATGAACAAGCTTTCCAGCGACGAACGCCTACCGCTTTATCAACGCCTGCGCGACAGCCTGGCGGAGCAGATTGCCAATAATCGCTGGCGTCCGGGTGAGGCGATTCCTACCGAAGCGGCGTTGTCTGCAGAGTATGGCCTGTCCACCGGTACGGTGCGCAAGGCCATTGATCTGCTGGTCAGCGACAACATTCTGGAGCGCCAGCAGGGGCGTGGCACGTTCATTCGTCGCGCGCAGTTTCAGTCCTCGCTGTTTCGTTTTTTCCGTTTTCAAACCGAAGCGGGTGAACGCCGGGTGCCGGAAAGCCGGATCTTGTCCGTCGAGCCTGTGGATGCGCCGTCGTCGGTCGCTCAGGCGCTGGGGATGGGCTCAGGTGCGCCGGTGATTCGTATGGTCCGCTTGCGGTTGCTGGATGGCCAGCCGGTGCTGGCCGAAGAAATCTGGCTGCCACGTGCGCGGTTTCAGGCATTGCTGGAGCTTGACCTCGATACGCAGGGGCCACTGCTTTATCCGATCTACGAAGACGTCTGCGGTCAGGTGGTCGCCTGTGCGCAAGAAAGCCTGACGGCCGAGACGGTCAACGACGTGTACGGCCGGTTGCTGCAGATTCCGGTCGGCAGTGCGGTGGTGGTCATCGAGCGTGTGGCGCGTAATTACGCAGGTGAACCACTGGAATGGCGTCGTTCGCGAGGGCATGCCAGCCATTTCCGCTACAGCGTGGACATTCGCTGACAGCGCTGCAGTCTGCCCGAGCCGTGCAACGCCCATCAGGATAAACGCCATGTTCAACTGGTATCGCGATGTCACTCCCAAAGAGCGCAAGACCTTCTGGGCCTGTTTTGGCGGCTGGTCGCTGGACGCTCTGGAAGTGCAGATGTTCGGTCTGGCCATTCCGGCCCTGATTGCTGCGTTTGCCCTGACCAAGGGCGATGCCGGGCTGATCAGCGCGGTGACGCTGGTAACGTCGGCGTTGGGTGGCTGGGTGGGCGGAACGCTGTCCGACCGCTATGGCCGGGTGCGCACGCTGCAGTGGATGATTCTGTGGTTTTCCTTCTTTACCTTTTTGTCTGCGTTCGTGACCGGTTTCAACCAGTTGCTGATCGTCAAGGCGCTGCAGGGCTTTGGCATCGGTGGTGAGTGGGCAGCAGGCGCGGTGCTGATGGCCGAGACGATTCAGTCCCGCTACCGCGGCAAGGTCATGGCTACCGTGCAAGGTGCGTGGGCCGTCGGCTGGGGCCTGGCAGTGGTGCTGTTTACTCTGATTTATTCGTTTGTGCCGGAGGATATTGCCTGGCGGGTGATGTTCTTTGTCGGCCTGCTGCCTGCCCTGATGATCATCTGGGTGCGACGCAATGTCGAAGAACCGGAGAGCTTCCTGCGCAGGCAGAAAAGCGCCGCGCCGAAGGTCAACTTCTTCAAGTCGATGGCCGGGATTTTTCGCCCCGAGCTGCTGCGCGTTACCTTGCTCGGTGGCTTGCTGGGGCTCGGTGCGCACGGCGGTTATCACGCAGTCATGACCTGGTTGCCGACCTTTCTCAAAACCGAGCGCAACCTGTCCGTGCTCAGTTCCGGCGGCTATCTGGCGGTCATTATCGTTGCGTTCTGGTGCGGTTGCGTGTGCAGCGGTCTGTTGATCGACCGCATTGGTCGACGCAAGAACATCATGCTGTTCGCCTTGTGCTGCGTGGTCACCGTGCAGTGTTACCTGATGCTGCCGTTGAGCAACACACAGATGCTGTTTCTCGGCTTTCCGCTGGGCTTCTTCGCTGCCGGCATTCCGGCCAGCCTCGGCTCGTTTTTCAACGAGCTTTATCCGGCAGAGGTGCGGGGTGCCGGGGTGGGCTTCTGCTACAACTTCGGGCGCGTGCTGTCGGCGGTGTTCCCGTTTCTGGTGGGGCATATGAGCCAGTCAATGTCGCTCGGCAGCGCCATCGGAATCGACGCCGGCATCGCCTACGGCGTGGCAATGATCGCCGCTTTCTGTCTGCCGGAAACCCGTGGACGCAACCTCGAGGCTACGCTGCCGGTTGCCAAACCACTGGACAAGGGCGCAGCGCAGCGGGCTTGAAAACCTTTCATTCGCGGTGTTGCGGCGCCGCGCTGACTTCTTATAGACGAACCCATGACTGATTCCTGTACCACGCCAATACTGGGCATCGATGCCCACGCACATGTCTTCAGCAAGGATTTGAGCCTGGCGTCAGGACGGCGTTACAGCCCGGACTACGACGCAACGGTGCAGGCCTATCTGGCCAACCTGAGCGAACATGGCCTGAGCCACGGTGTTTTGATCCAGCCCAGTTTTCTAGGCACTGATAACCGGTTTCTGCTCAATGCCCTGGCGCAGGCTCCGGACCGCTTGCGTGGCGTGGCGGTGGTCGACACGGACATAAGTCGCGGTGCGTTGCAGCGCATGGCCGGGCTGGGCATCGTCGGCATCCGCCTGAACCTGATCGGCAAGCCGCTGCCGGACTTCGCTGCGCCGGAATGGAAGACACTGTTCAAACACGTCTGGACGCTCGGCTGGCATGTCGAACTGCACCGCGAGATCGCTGACCTGCCGGGGCTGATCCGGCAGTTGCTGCCGTTCGGTTGCAAGCTGGTGATTGACCATTTCGGGCGGCCCGATGCGCGCCTTGGTGTTGATGATCCGGCGCTCCAGGCCCTGCTGGAGTTGGGCCTGAGCGGGCAGATGTGGATGAAGATTTCGGCGATCTATCGTCTGGGCGGCAGTGTCGAGCAGAACGCGACGTTTGCTCGCGCCGCATGGCCGTTGCTGCTGCAAAGCTTTGGCCCGCGACGACTGGTATGGGGCAGCGACTGGCCGCACACCCAGCATGAGCACGTGGTCAGCTATACCCATGTGATCGAGCAGTTCGTCGCGCTCGAATGCCCGGACCCGCTCAAGCGCATTATGTTGGTCGAAGCCCCGCAGGCGCTGTTCGATTTCCTGCCGGTGGAAATCTGACCTGCTAAACAGCAGGTGGCCTGATCCGATAGCTGACCATATACAGCGCCGGCAGGAAAAACAGGGTCAGCAGGGTGGCGATGGCGATGCCGCCGATCATCGCAATGGCCATCGGCCCCCAGAACACCTCGCGGGCAATCGGGATCATGCCCAGGCTTGCGGCCGCTGCGGTGAGCATAATCGGTCGGCAGCGATGTTC
Organism: Pseudomonas sp. B20; assembly: GCF_020515755.1. Lineage (NCBI taxonomy): Bacteria > Pseudomonadati > Pseudomonadota > Gammaproteobacteria > Pseudomonadales > Pseudomonadaceae > Pseudomonas > Pseudomonas sp. B20. The sequence continues at coordinate 20,822 of NZ_JAHPJG010000022.1, read as the reverse complement.
GGTGGCCTTGACCACTGATGTCCAGGCGCTTTCCCCGGCGGCAATGAATTCATCGATCTGCGTGACCAGAATCACCGAGTTGCGGATGATGATGCCGATCAGCGCCAGCACGCCCAGAATCGCCACGAACCCCAGCGGATAGCCGGAAATCAACAAGGCTGCGACCACGCCGATCAGGCCCAGCGGCACCACGCTGACCACCAGCAGCAGTTTTTTCACGCTGTGCAACTGGATCATCAAAAAGCTGACCACCAACAGCAGCATCAACGGCACAACCTTCAGGATCGGACCCTGTGAGCGCGCGCTGGCCTCGACTGCGCCGCCGGTGGCGACCGAGTAGCGTAACGGCAGGCGGGCGCTGAAGGCATCGACGTCGGGCTTCAATTGCCTGACCAGCGCTGCCGGCTGCAAGGTGCCGAGCACATTGGCTTTCAGGGTGATGGTCGGCAGCCTGTCGCGGCGCCAGACCAGTGGCTGTTCCTGCTCGTAACTGAGTGTGGCGAACGCCAGCAGCGGTACGCTCGCACCGCCTGGTGTCGGGATCTGCAGGTTGGCGAGGGTCTGCACCGAGCTGCGTTCGTCGCTGTCGGCGCGTCCGACCAGGTCGATCAGATAGGTGCTGTCACGCACCTGAGTGATGGTGGTGCCGCTGACCAGGCTGTTGAGGATTTGCGCCACGTCCTCGGAGGACAGACCGAACTGGCGCACCTTGTCCTGCGCGATGTCGATCTTCAGCACCTTGCCCGGTTCGTTCCAGTCATAGATGACCTGACCGATATTGGGGTTGGCATCGAGAATCGCCGCCAGCGCCATGGCCTGGCTGCGCACCTGTTCGATGTCCGGCCCGCTGACCCGGTATTGCACCGGCCAGCCCACCGGCGGCCCCATGTTCAGCGGCTGAACGTAGCCACCCACGCCGACGTAATCGTCGCGAAAGCGCTGACGCAAGCGTTCGATCAGCCGGTCACGCGCTTCGCCACCCTGGCTGACGATCACCAGCTGTCCGTAGAACGGATTGCTCAATTGCTGATCCAGCGGCAGGTAAAAACGCACCGCGCCCTTGCCCACGTAAGAGCTCCAGCGCAGCACATCGGCATCCCCTTTGAGCGCTGCTTCAAAGCGGTCCATGGTTTGGCGGGTACCTTCGATGGAGCCGTTTTGCGGCATGTAGATATCCACCAGAATTTCCGGCCGGTCGGAGTCCGGGAAGAACTGGTTCTGCAGCAACGTGCCTGCAAACAGCGACCCGATGAACATCAGCAACGTGATGCCTATGACCCACCCGCGGTGCTCGAGTGCCTTGACCAGCAGGCGGCTGAAACCACGCATCCAGCGCCCCGGCGCGGCGTGTTGCGCCGACGCCTTGAGGATGTGCACGCCAATCAGTGGCGCGAACAGTACCGCCACCAGCCAGGACAGCAGCAACGCCACGGCAATGACGGCGAACATGGTGAACACGTATTCGCCTGCGGAACTGGAGTTCAGGCCGATGGGCACGAAACCGGCGACCGTCACCAATGTGCCGGTCAGCATCGGGAACGCGGTCGAGGTGTACGCGAAAGTGGCGGCCTGCGGTAACGAATCGCCGCTTTCAAGGCGGGTGACCATCATCTCGACGGTGATCATTGCGTCATCCACCAACAGCCCCAGAGCGATAATCAATGCGCCCAGCGAGATACGTTGCATGGTGATGCCGCTGTACTCCATGAACACGAAGACCAGCGCCAGCACCAGCGGGATCGAACAGGCCACCACCAGACCGGCACGAATGCCGAGGCTGATGAAGCTGACGACCAGCACAATCAGGATCGCTTCAAAGAGTGCATGGGTGAAGCCGCCGATGGCTTTTTCGACCACATCGGCCTGACTGGAAACCAGGTGCACGTCGATGCCCAACGGCAATTCAGTGGTCAGATCGTCGATGCGTTGCTGCAACTGGTTGCCGAATGCCTGGATGTTGCCACCTTGCTTCATGGCCACCGCAAGGCCAATGGCTGGCTGCCCATTGAAGCGGAACAGTGAGGAGGGCGGATCGGCATAACGGCGCTCGATGGTCGCCAGATCGCTGAGGCGAAAGAACCGGTCGCCGAAGCGCAGATTGACCGCCTCGAGGTCTTGTTCATTGCTGAACTGCCCGCTGGCCCGCACCGCAATGCGTTCGGGACCGGCCTCCATCACCCCGGCAGGCGTGACCGAGTTTTGCGCTTGCAGGCTTTGCAGCACCTGGCGCTGATCAATGCCCAGCGCTGCGAGCTTGCGGATCGAGAAATTCAGATAAATGACTTCGCGCTGGGCGCCGAGCAACTCGATCTTGCCCAGATTAGGCACGCTGCGGATGTCGGCGCGCACTTGCTCGACGTAATCACGCAGTTGGCGGAAAGACAGGCCGTCGGCGGTGAACGCATAGATGCTGCCGAACACATCGCCAAACTCGTCGTTGAACGCAGGGCCCTGGATGCCACTGGGCAACTCACTGCGCACATCGCTGATCTTCTTGCGCACCTGATACCAGGCCGCAGGGATGTCGGCGCTTCGGGTTTCACTCTTGAGGAAGACGAAAAGCGTCGATTCGCCAGCCAGCGTGTAGCTTTTTACGTAATCCAGCGCGTCGATTTCTTCGAGCTTCTTTTCCAGCCGATCAGTCACCTGCTGCAGGGTGTCGGGCAGCGTTGCACCCGGCCAACGCGCCTGAATGACCATGGTCTTGATGGCGAATGAAGGGTCTTCTTCACGCCCCAGATTCAGGAATGACCAACTGCCCATCAACAATGAAACGAACATCATGTACCAGACCAGTGTGCGATGCCTGAGCCCCCAGGCCGACAGATTGAAGCGCTCCTTCACAAACTGACCTCTCGCTGCACACGGACCTTCTGACCGGACTGCATGCCGTTGACGCCGGCAGTCACTACTTTTTCGCCCTTGTGCAGCGCGCCGCTGACCCTTACCGTTGACCCCGATCGCGCCAGTACCTGCACCGCGCGCGGGACCAGTGTCGATGTCGTCGGGTCGATCACCCACACCTGAGACGTGCCGTCACGCTGCAGCACTGCGCTGCCGGGCAGGTCATGAAACGCCGGTGCGTCGCCACTGATCTCTACGGTGACGGTCGAGCCCAGGCGAAAGCTGTCCGGAGGATTCTGCAAGGCCAGGCGGACGCGCTGAGTGCGGGTCTCGGCATTGATTTGCGGTGCAAGCTGGCGGACATTCGCGGCCACTGAAAGCTGTTCGTTCAGTTGCGAAATCACTCTGATGCGGTGCCTCTCATTCAGCGAACCGAGTGGCAAGTCGACGAGCGCTTCACGGCTGTCCGGGCGCGCAAGGTTGACCACTGCCTGACCGGTCGCCATGACCTGGCCGACCTCGGCTTGCCATCCAGTAATCAGGCCATCGAACTCGGCTGACAAGCGTGTGTAGGACACGTGATCAGTGGCCTGCTGCACGGCGACGCGTGCCTGATTGCGCAGCGCGTCCTGAGTGCGCAGGTCGCTGTCCAGTTGATCCATTCGCGCCCGCGAGCCGATACCGCGCTCATAGAGTTGCTGGTAGCGCGTCAACTCATCGCGTGCCTGTTGCCAGGCGGATTGGGCTTTGCCGAGTTCGGCCTGGCGGGAGTGCAAACGGTGTTGCTGGTCGCCGGGTTCCAGGGTGGCGAGCAGATCGCCCTTGCGCACTTGATCGCCGATCTCCGCGTGCCGGGTTGCCAGTCGCCCGGCGACACGAAACCCCAATGCCACTTCATACTGCGGCTGGATGACGCCGGCGAAGCGGCCATAAGAGGCGCTGCGCTGATCGACTATTTCGGTGAACAGCACCGGGCGTTCGACAACCTCGCGAAGCGGTTTGTCGCGGCAGCCCGGCAGTGCCACGATCAGAATGCAGATCAGCCAGCAGCGGGATCTCGTTCGTGGTTCTACGCACGAGGTGCTCATTGCGCAGCTCCCGATGACGCCAGCGAGACGCTTTGTTCGGCTTGCGCTTGCCCTGCGACCTCTACCCGTTGTCCCGGGTAGAGAAACTGCAGCCCCCGGGAAACCACCCGATCACCTTCGGACAAGCCCTCTGAAACGATGACCTGGCCCTGTTCGTAACGCAGCACTTTCACAGGCGTCAGCCTGACCTTGGCCTGAGCGTCCACCCGCCAGACTGCCGGTTCTCCTTGTGTACGGCTCAAGGCGGACCAGGGCAGGGCGAACGCCGATTGCGACTGCGTCTGCAAGCGAGCGCTGACCACGGAGCCCAGTGCGAGCGACGCAGCGGCACCCTGCAGAGCAACGCGCACTCGCAACGTGCCGTTCGCGGCGGAGACGATAGGGGTGATTTCCCTGATGATGCCGGTCAGCTGCATCTCCGGCTGGCCCAAGGGGCTGACAGTCACTGCAGCACCGGTCTGATCGGCGCGCAGCAGCGATTCGTACGCGGAAAACACCGCTTCGCGCTCGCCATTGTGAGCGACGCTGAAAATCGCAGTGGCGGCCTGAACCACCTGACCTTCTTCGGCATAGCGCGCCGTCACGACGCCATCGGCTGCGGCGAACAGCTCGGTGTAACCGACCTGATCACGCGCGTTGGCCAGCTGTGCCTGCAGCGCGGCCAGATCCCCCCGCGCACTGTCGAGCCCGGAGCGGGCCTTCTGGTATTCGCTGAGGTTGGTATAGCCCTTGGGCAGCAGCACTTGCTGACGCTGGTAGTTCTGTTCGGCGAGGTACAGTCGCGACTGTCGTACGGCGACTTCGGCACGGGCTGACGCCAGTTCGGTGTTTTGCTCGCGTGCGTCGAGTCTGGCCAGAACCTGTCCGACCCGCACTCGATCCCCGACATCCACATAGCGCTTGATCAGCTTGCCGGAGACGCGAAACGATTGCTCGGTCACCTTGCGTGCCTGAATATCGCCCGTCAGCGTCACACTGCTGGCAACGTTCAGTAGGGCAACCGGTTGCGCGACGACTCGCACCAGCGCCTTTTCTGCGGGTTTTCCTGCAGAGCAAGCGCTGAGCGAGAGTAGCGAGATGAACCCCAGCACCACGCCGGGCTGAGTGTACAGGGAGTGCAACGGCCGGATATTTCCGGAAACACGGCAGCACGAACGCCGGAGCGTTGCAAAGGGAAAAGTCATCAACGAATAGCACTGCCCGATCAGAGAAGCCAACATCATCCATGAGTCACAGCGTCAGGCCGGAAAAGCGCAAGGGCTTCCCGGGCCAGGCGAGCGAGCTTCAGGCCATCGCGGTGACGCTGGGCCATACCTCTTGGGTAGCTTCAGTGCCCAGAAATGTCAGTGCGGTTCTTTGCGAATGGTGCCATGCCGCCTTGCTTTCCAGGTCCAGAAAGTGCCCGGTGTCCGGAACTACGTTGAAACTGCTTTTGGCGATGTAGTTGGAAAACATGCGGGCATCTTCAACAGTGGTGTATTCATCTTTTTCACCGTTGATGAACAGCACCGGAATGTTGATCGAGGAAAAACGCTCGACGTAATTGCTGGCGCTTAGTTGGCGAATCTGGCTGATGTGAAAGTCGATCTGGCGATATTCATGCTCGGCAAGGCTGATCAGGTGCTTGTAGTTATAGAGTTTGAACAGGCGCGGCAGGTACTTGCCCACGGTGTCGTTGAGCAGTGAGCCGATCTTGCGTTTTTCGCGGGCGGCGAGGTAGATCTGGGCGTTATCGATATAGTCGAGCATGGCCTCGTTGAGGACCGGCGAGAACGAGCTGATGATGGCCTTTTCCACGGATGGAGGGCATTCGGAGAGGGCCAGCAGGGCCGAGACACCGCCCCATGAGACTGACAGCAGGTGGTTTACCTGATAGAGATCAATCAGTTGCAGGAGAATGTTTACTTCATCTTCCTTGCTGACAATCATGTCGTCCGGGTTATGCGCTCGGGATTGTCCTGAAAACGGCAGATCGAACAGCACCAGGTTGTAGTGCGGTTGCAAGTACTTGACCGTCTGCCCGAATGAGCCAGTGGTCGACAGTGCACCGTTGACCAGCAGAATGGTCTTGGCGTCGCTGCCTTTCCAGTAAGTCTCGGCGTAAACCTTGTACTTACCGATGGTTAGAATCTTCGATTGTGCGCCCATAACAGCCTCCCAGCTAAAATTTTATCCAGCAATTAATGCAGCGTTCTCTGCTTCGGCAGCCATGCCAAAGCCTCGCCTGATAAGTGGCGAAATCCGGTGAGTTATTATTCTGGGTGCAGCGGAAACGTTACCGCAGAAACTGTGTTTGCCCGGACATAGATAACGCAGTGCCAGCATTGCGACAAGTCACTGACGTCATAAAAATGTCTAGTCGCTCACAATTCACCTTGGCGTTTGGCCATCATCTTTTGCACAAGAGAAGGATTTAATCGGGGAAAAACGCCGTATCGAGCCTGAAAAGCGTATTTATTGGGAAGAACTTGTCAGTGCTGAAACGGTCAAGCCGCGTGCAAATTTGCAACATCTAGTTACAAATTTACGCTTGGCAGAACGCGCCAGATTAATATCGAAATCGCTGAAACCCTTGAGCCAGACGCATTAATCTCGTCAAAAAGCAGGCACGATCGTGCAATCAAGGGCTTGGAAGGTGCCTGAATCTCAGGCCAGCGTATTCACTGTGCGGCATTCCAGCAGCAAGCTTGCGCCGCCGTATTCGCTGGTGCCTATTTGCAGTGTAAAACCGTGCAGATTGACGATTGCGGCCACTACCGAGAGACCGAGGCCGAAGCCGCTTTGCTCGGTGCCAGCCTCACTGCGATAGAAGCGCTGGAAGACAGCGGCGCGCTCGGCGACGGGGATGCCAGGCCCGGAATCCTGTACCTCGATGCACGGCGTGGTGCCGCCTGCGGCAGGGTAGGCGCTGACTTTGACGATTCCGCCGCCGGGGGTGAACTTGATTGCGTTGCCTAGCAGATTGGTCAGTGCCTCGAACAGCAGGGCGCGGTCGCCTACCAGGGTGGGTAACGTTTCATGCAGGTCGAGTATCAGGGTGATCTGGTCTTCTTCGGCCAGTGGCAGATAGAAGTCATGCAGCTCCTGCAGCAGTGGACGCAGTTCCACTTCAACGAATGCCGAGCGCCGCTGGCGGTCTTCCAGCTCGGAGATGCGCAGCAGTCCACGAAAGCGTGCCATCAGCGTGTCAGCTTCGCTGATGACCTGGGCAATCTGCGTGGCATGGGTCGAATCGTGGGCTGACTGCTGTTGAATACGGTAAAGCTGCGCACGTAAGCGCGTCAGCGGTGTGCGCAGGTCATGGGCGATGTTGTCGCAGACGCCCTTGACCTCGTTCATGAGTTTTTCGATGCGGTCCAGCATGGCGTTGACGATCACCGCCAGCATGTCTAGCTCATCGCGCCTGTTGGAGACCGGCAGACGGCCGGCCATGTCGCCGGCGATGATCGATTCGGCGCTGGCCTGGATCGCACGGATGCGTCGCAACGGCCGACGGCGTAGCAAGTGCCAGCCGGCAACACCGGGAATAATGGTCAGCGAGATGCCCCACAGCAAGGCATGCAGGATCAGCGTGCTTACCGCAAACAGCGAGCCGTTCTCGCGAACCAGCACCAGCCAGCGGCCGTCCGAGGTGCGGTTGACGATCGCATCGCAACTGCCTTGCGGCATGCCTGGATCGTCCGATTCGATGCAATCGTTCAGTACATGAATCTGGCCGTCGATAGGCAGGTTTTTCGGGACGCTGGTGATAGGCCCGGCAACCGGGCCGAAGTTCTCGTCGAACAGACCGTAGGCATCCACCGAGCGGGTATCGAAGGTCATGCTGGTGGCCAGGGCGTCCACCAGACCCTGGCCCTCGAAGCGTGAAAACAGTTGCTGGCGATGGGTAAGCGACTGGCGGGCGAGTGTGTCCAGATAGGACGTCACTTCCCAGTACAGGACGCCAAGCAGAATCACGCTCCAGGCTACGAACAGCGAGCTGTACAGCGCCAGTAATCGACTTGTGGATGATCGCCAGCCGTCAGACGGGTTCGGCAATGACATAGCCGGATCCTCGCACGGTCTGAATGAGCTGTGCGGTGCCGGGTTGGTCGATCTTCTTGCGCAAACGGCCGATGTGAACGTCGATCAGGTTGGTGCCCGGATCGAAGTGATAGCCCCAGACTTCCTGAAAAATCATCATTCGGGTGATGATCTGTCCGCTGTTGCGCATCAGAAACTCAAGCAGCTTGAATTCGGTGGGCAGCAGGATCAGCGGCTCGCCGCCGCGACACGCTTCCCGAGTGATCAGGTTCAGTTCCAGGTCGGCAACCTGCAAGACCGTCTTGGCGGCGCTGACCGGGTTGCTGCGTCGCAACAACACCTCGACGCGTGCGGCCATCTCATCCGACGCGAAGGGTTTTGGCAGATAGTCATCCCCTCCGGCACGCAGGCCGCGAACGCGCTCGTCCACGTCGGAGAGGGCGCTGATCATCAGGATTGGCGTGGAAATGCCCTGGGCGCGCAAGTGGGTGACGATGGTCAGACCATCCATCTCCGGCAACATGCGGTCCAGAGTAATAAGGTCATAATCGCCACTCACTGCACGCGCCAGGCCGTCACGGCCGTTGTCGACCCAGTCCACTTCCAGCCCGTGGCTGCTGAGTTCGGTCACGATTTCCTTTGCAGTGATGGCATCGTCTTCGATTGCCAGAATTCGGGTCATGGTCCCTGCCTGAATAGATGCGTTCAAAGAGTCATTCTGCCTTTAAAATCCGCCGCGTTTCCTGAAAGAAAGTTTAATGATAGGGATCATATTTCTCGCTTTGCCGCGGAATCCTCTTCCTTGAGCTTCTGCGCTTTCTCCAGGCGACGTTTTTCTTCCTTGTTTTTGCGATCGCGCTCCATTTTCTCTGTGGTGTCTTTTTCACTGCGGATCTGCGCATGGCTGATCAAAGCGAAAATAAAACTGCCACCGATAATGTTGCCCGCCAGCGTGGGGCCTGCGAACGCAAACCAGAAATCCTTCCAGCCCAGCTCACCCGCGAACACAAGATAGGACACTTCGGCCGAACCCACCACGATGTGCGTGAAGTCGCCGAGCGCCATCAGGTAAGTGATAAGCACAATGATCGCTATCTTGGCGTTTTCCATCGACGCGATCATCCAGACCATGGTCGCAATCATCCAGCCCGAGACGATGCCCTTGGAAAACATCTGGGCCAGGTCGTTTTCCATGACCTTATGGCCAATTTCCAGAAACGCCTTGTCTGTGCTGGTATCGAAAATCGGCAGATTGAGCATGACATAGGCCACCGTCAGCGTACCGACCAGGTTGCCGGTCAGAACCACACCCCACAAGCGCAGCAGCCGCCCGATATTGGCCAGGTTCAGCTTGCTCATGACCGGCAGTACAGCCGTGATGGTGTTTTCCGTGAACAATTGCTGGCGTGCCAGAATCACTGCCAGAAACCCTGCCGAATAGCCGAGGCTGCTGATCACATGACTGCCGGGGATGCCTTCGAGGCGCGAGTTCAACAGCCCCATCGCCATCAGCGACAGGCCCATGGTCAGCCCTGCCGCCAGTGCCGACCACCACAGCGCGGCTACGCTGCGCTCCAGTTCGTGGTCGCCCTGCATGCGAATGGTTTCGTGCAACACCGCCGCGCGGGGCGGCTGGTTCTCATCGATCTCGCGCTCTTCCTCGGCTGACAGGCCGGGGGTCTTGCCATCTACTTCGTGATCCATACAACGTCCTCAGCGCCAGTGATGAAATGGACCGACCGGGGCAATGTCGAGCCGATGGTTCAGACAGGCGCCGCGCGCTGTCGTTCGCCAGCAGCGGGGCGTATCGAGAAATGTTTGAGCCAGTTGGCAGAATGTGTCGGTCTAGCCCAGCAGATCGGCGCTCTGCACGCGCTCGATACCCATGCCCAGCATGGTCTTCCAGGCGTGATCCAGCGAGCCGTTCATATCGATGGCGCGACAGGCGTCTTCGACCACAAAGGTGTTGAAACCGGCACTGCGTGCATCCTGCGCCGACCAGGCGACACAGAAGTCCAGCGCCAGCCCGACCACGAACAGCGTATCGATGCCGCGCTCTGTCAGGTACCCGGCCAGCCCGGTGCGGGTCGTGCGGTCTGCCTCCAGAAATGCCGAGTAACTGTCGATATGCGCATTGCAGCCCTTGCGCAGGACCAGTTGCGCGTGAGGCAGATCGAGGTCGGCATGCAACTGCGCACCGTGGCTGCCTTGCACGCAATGATCCGGCCACAGCGTCTGCGGACCGTAGGGCAGGGTAATGCTCTCGAACGGCAGGCGCTGCGCATGGCTGGACGCAAAGGAAATGTGCCCGGCAGGGTGCCAGTCCTGTGTGATGACCACTTGGGAAAAGCGCGCACCCAGGCGATTGATCAGCGGCAGCAGCGCATCGCCGTCAGCCACCGCCAGTTGCCCGCCGGGCATGAAGTCGTATTGCATGTCGATTACCAGCAAGGCGCAACGAGGATCGGCAGGCTTGTGGGAAAGGGGCATCGTGGGTTCTCTGGTAAGGAGCAATGAGCGCAGTTTGCCTGTTTATCGCCACATTGGCTAAGCATCATGTCTGGCCTGTGCGAGAGTATTTTTTGGGAATTTGTATCAGGCGTTAATACGAATCTGTACTATTCGCAAAAAATCCTGCCGGGTCCCAAGAGGCCTGGTTTCTTGCCAAGGGCTGCATGTCGATGCGTCGTACTCTCGTTTCACTTTGCGTTATCCAGGCTATCTCTCAAGCGGCCTGGGCTGATCAGGTGGCTGGCGTCCAGCCTGCCATGGAGTTGCAGAACATCGATATCCAGGGCGCCGCCAATGCCGAAACGGCACAAGGGCCGGTCGATGGTTATCGGGCCACACGGTCTGCCAGCGCCACGCGTACCGATACCTCGCTGCACGAAACCCCGCAATCGGTCAGCGTCGTGACCCGCGAGGCGGTCGAGGACATTGGCTCCACACGTTTGCAGGATGCTCTCGACTACGCGGGTGGCGTCGGTCGAGCCAACAACTTCGGCGGCCAGGGGCTGACCACATTTACAGTGCGCGGCTTCACCACCGGCGAGTTCTACCGCAACGGTTTCCCGATCAATCGCGGTTATCCGAACATGCCGGACGCCAACACCATAGAGCGCCTTGAGGTGCTGCGTGGTCCGGCCACCACGCTTTACGGCCGCGGCGATCCGGGCGGCACCTTCAATGTGGTTTCCAAACAGCCGCTGGCCGAGCCTTCCGTAACGCTGGGCAGTCAGCTCAATGATCAGGGCATGAAGCGCGGAACGCTGGATGCCTCCGGGCCACTGGATGACGAAGGGCGTTTCGCCTATCGCCTGAATGTGGTGGGTGAGGGCGGCGATACGTTCCGTGACCACGTCGAAACCGAGCGCTATGGCGTGGCGCCGGTATTGAGCTGGCAGGTCAACGACGCCACGCGCATCACCTTCGAAGGCGACTTCATGCGCAACAACGCGCCGCTGGATCGTGGCCTGACGCGGTATGCCAATCAGACGGGTACCGCTTCCCGCGACACGTTCTTCGGCGAGAAGAGTGTGGGCAAGCTGCATAACGACAACAACATGGCACAACTGCGCTTCGAGCATGACCTCAACCCGGACTGGACGCTGGGCGGTGGCGTGCAGATCCTTGATGGTTCCCTGCAAGGCGATGCCATCGAGGCCAACGGGCTGGCGGCGGACGGCCGCACCCTCGGGCGCAACTTCAACTATCGCAAGCTGGAATGGACCGATCGCGATGTGCAATTGAACCTGACCGGGCATTTTTCTGCGGGCGGTTTCGAGCACACGCTGCTGACCGGTGTCGAGTATGAAGATTATGACTACAAGTCGATCATTCAACGCTCCAGCGGTGCAGTCAGTGCCTACCCGATCGACATCTTCAATCCGGTTTACGGCCAGGCTCGTCCGGCACTGACCCGAACGACAACCCACGACAAGGAGAACCTCAAGACCTGGGCTGCCTTCGTGCAGGATCAGGTGGCCCTGACCGAGCGCCTGAAGCTGCTGGGCGGTGTGCGTCTGGAGCGTTTCGAACACGATTACGATTCTTTCCTGCCCGGCACCAGCAGCTGGACTGCCAGCGATAACGCCGTCACACCGCGCCTTGGCCTGAGCTACGACCTGACCGACGACCTTGCCGTCTACGCCACCACCGCTCGCTCGTTCAAGCCCAACAGCGGCGCCAGCCGACTGGGCGGCGGGTTCAAGCCGGAGGAGGGAAAATCCTATGAAATCGGAACCAAGTGGGAGGCGCTGGACGGGCAACTGAGTGTCGACACGGCGATCTATCAGATCGAAAAGCGTAACGTGCTGACCACCGACCCGGTCGATTCAACGTTCAGTGTGGCGGCGGGCGAGGTGCGCAGTCGCGGCCTGGACCTGAACGTGGTCGGCAACCTGACGCCCGAGTGGCGGGTAATGGGCAGCTACGCCTACGTGGACGCCGAGGTTACCAAGGACAACACGCTGCGGTCCGGTACACGGCTGATGAACATCCCCGAGCAAACGTTCAGCCTGCTCAACGTCTACGAGTTTCAGGACGGCGCCCTGCGTGGCCTGGGCCTGGGCGGCGGCGGTCGCTATGTCGACCAGCGCGCCGGGCGTACGGCCAACACTTCTTTCTCGATGGACAGCTATACGGTGTTTGACCTGCTGGCCTATTACAAGGTCAACCCGCACGTGAAGCTCAATCTGGACCTGAAGAATGTGTTCGACACAGACTATGAGGAGGGCTCTTTCGGCAATGTCTATGCCTATCCGGGGGCACCACGGACGGTGCAGGTGGGGATTGCCTATACGTTGTGATGCCGTGTGCCGGTATCGGGTTCTGATGGAGAAAGCCTGACCCTTTCAAGGGCAGGTTCAGCAGCGTGCGTAATGGGCGCCGGCCCTTGTGCACACGCAGCCGTGCATCATCAGTACTGATCGGCCGTTGAAAAACCGGCACGATGGCGAAGTTTGCCCCCTTGGAACTGTTCCTTGCCGGGTAAAATGTCCGCTCCGGCTGCTTTGAGAGCGCTCATATTATCCCGCAAGGCATTAGTGGCGGCGTCCTTTTGCTGGAAGGTATTGGCTGCTGTCAGGTTGGCATTACCCACTTCGCCAATCTGGAATTTATAGCCAGCCTCTTTCAATGCCTTGATCTGGCTGGCGAGTCGCGAAGAGGCTTCGCTTTCTCTGGCATACACATGAAAACTTCCAATCAAGGCTGGGTTGTCGTCGCCATTGGCAGCCTTTAATTGAACGGCAAACTTGACCAGGCCGCTTTGCGGACCTGCGGTCAGGCCACCCCCCCAATTGCTGTCCTCGACAACAATACTTCCTTTATAACCGGCATCGCGCGCGGATTTAATTAACGTGGTCTGCATGTCGGCCCATTCCTGACTTGCGCTTTTACCGCCCTGATGGAAGGTATCCAGTACAAAGCCTGTACGACTGCCAAACCTTTTGACAATGGTACTGATGTCGGCCGAGGCCTGCTTCAATTTGTCTCCCGTCAGCACGTTTCCGCTACCCTGGTTCGCATCGTCGCGGAACGTGAACTGAACTTTTACACCCTGTTTGCCCCCTTCACTGAGCAATGCCCTGAGCTTATCCAACTGCCTGCTGTCCTTGATCTGATCGTGCGTCATCTGAAAGCGCAAGGTTCCGCCTCCAATCGCTTTCAGGTCCTGAATCATCTTCGTAGCAGCGGCAGGTGTGGCGATATCATCAGGATTGACGTTGGCTCCCCCGCGCAAGACGGGCTCGGCGGTTTTGACGGGCTCGGAAGCGGAAACCTTGTCTTTGTCTTTGACTTTTGTATCTGGCTCGGCAGAGGTCGTGTTGTCTTTGACAGTGGCCACGTCATTGAGCACGGCCTTGGTATCGTCCTGACTGACGCGCGTTTTTTGACTGGCAAGTAACGCCGTGTCCGACGAGGATGCTCCATTCTCCAGCGATTGAGCATTTCGCTTGAACATTGCTCTGGTATAGACCGGAGAGGTTTGCGCCGCTTCAGCGGAGCGCCTGTCGGAAGGGGTGTAGGTATCGAGTTTCGTCTGCGTATCCGAAGTTGCACCCGTCGTGCCAGCGCTCGCCGGTTCCGGGGGCCTGTCTGCCACGACAGGTTTCTCATTAGCTGCCATGAGGCTGTCATGTGGCCTGGCTGAGCGGATATTCATCGGATGTCTCAGTGGTCTGTGCGAAAAGTGACTGCGCCTGATAAAGCAGGAGAATGAATATCGAGGCAGGCGATAATGTATGGAATGACAATGTTCATATGAGCACGTCGAAAACTTAATATAACGATTGTGCAGCTGTTTCCATGTTTCTGTTGTTTATCGATACTCGGGCTCATCAGGGTGCAATTATATTCCGAGCATTGTCCATCGGGCGAGCAGGTTCGCATAGAACTTATTTTCCGTGCAGCAAAGTCTTCACGGTTAATGTGGTTCTGGTCTTTTTTGTCCGAAGTACTGGTCGTTTACTGGCCTGGAAATGGGGGCCGACCGCGAGACTGGTGGTGAGGCTTTACAGGGGGCGACACGCAACGCCCGGACGCAGCGTGGCACCCATAGGTTACAGCGTGATGCTGCATGACTCTTCAGCCAAATACCCGGATCGGCGACCCTGCATGCCACGCCTGGATATCTTCGATCATCTGCCCGTAGAAAGTCCGGTAGTTGTTCTCGGTGACGTAACCGATGTGCGGGGTCGCCAGCACGTTGTCCAGCGTGCGGAACGGGTGATCGGCCGGCAGTGGTTCGATGTCGAAGACGTCCAGCGCTGCGCCGGCGATTCTGCGCTGTTGCAGTGTTTCGATCAGCGCGGCCTGATCGATGATCGGGCCGCGTGACGAGTTGATCAGATAAGCGCCGGGCTTCATCCAGTTCAGTGCTTCTGCGTCCACCAGGCCGCGGCTGCGATCGCTGAGCACCAGATGCACCGACAGCACATCGGCCTGTTCGAACAGTTGCTGTTTGCTGACATAGGTGACGCCGGACTCGGCAGCAGCCTCTGGCGTCAGGTTCTGGCTCCAGGCAATGACTTTCATGCCGAATGCCTGCCCGTAGCGGGCGATCCACTTACCGATACTGCCCAGACCGAGAATGCCCAGGGTTTTGCCATACAGATCGCTGCCCAGTCCGACCTGCCAATTGCCGGCACGCAGCGAGTTGGCTTCGGCCACCAGGTTGCGAGTGATGCCCATGATCAGCGCCCAGGTCAGCTCCGGTGCCGCATGCTTATAGCTTTCGGTTCCGCACACCACAATGCCCTGACGCTTGGCCGCAGCCGTATCGATCGCCGCATTGCGCATGCCGCCGGTGACCAGCAGTTTCAGCGCCGGCAGCTGGCTGAGCAGCGCCGCATCGAATAGGGTTCGCTCGCGCATCACGCAAATGATGTCGAAGTCTCGCAGGCGCTGCGCCATGGTCGATGTATCGGCAGGGTAGTCATGCAGAAAACTGACCTTGCCCACTGGATGGAGCACGGACCAGTCCACTACAGTGCTGGCGACGTTTTGCCAGTCATCGAGTACCGCTATTTTCAATGGGGTCATCGTCTGAAGGCCTCTTGATGGGATTGTTTTTCAAGGCCAGCGCTAATTGAACAGGCTGGCGGCGATGTTGATCGAAAAACCCAGAATCGCGGTGTTGAACACAAAACAGATCAATGACTGGCCGAGCACGACCCTGCGCATTTCACGCGTCGCTACGCCCACATCGGAGGTTTGCACTGCGACGCTGAGGGTGAACGAAAAGTACAGAAAGTCCCAGTAATCGGGGTTCTTTTCACCGCCCACAAATGCCAGTGCGGGCTCTTTGCCTTTCCAGGTGTAGAACATGCGTGCGTAATGCAGGCTGAAGATCACGCCGATCATCAGCCAGGAGCCGATGACCGTCAGGCCGGTGAAGGCGTGGTGAAGCATCTTGGCGTCGTTGGAAAGGCCTTTGCTGTTGGCGATTTCAAAAATGATCGCGGCCAGGCTGGCCAGCGCCGCGACGCAGACCGTGACCAGAATGACGCCTGCGTTTTCGTCTTCCCTCATCGCGACTCGCCGCACATCGTCGGCGTCGCTGCGCAGCGTGCGGATGAAAATCATGATCAGATAAAGCCATACCCCCGTGTCCCAGCCAGTCAGCAGGCTCTGGGTCAGTGTCGAGTGGGGGATGAGCCAGGACCAGGCGATGCCTGCGGTCAGGCCGACCAGAGCGGCAAGGGTGAGGCGAGGGCGGGTGCGGGCGAGATGGCGCATGCGGTCTAATCGTTACTGGACATTACCAGACAGTAGCATGCCGCTTCGGCCAGCCAAATTCGATTAAAAAAACGGCGCGCAAGGGGGTTGCGCGCCGTGTGCCAGCCAGAGAGTGAACAGGCGGCGAGTCAACTGCGAATGTCAGACCGATTCAACGCACCAGGCAAGGCTGCTTGTTGTTGAATTTCCAGTCCGGGATCAGAAACTGCATGGCCACGGCGTCGTTACGCGCGCCCAGGCCCATGCCTTTATAGAGTTCGTGAGCCTTGGCCAGCTGGTCCATGTCCAGTTCGACACCGAGCCCTGGTTTCTTCGGAACCTCGACCTTGCCACCGACGATTTGCAGCGGCGCCTTGGTCAGACGCTGGCCGTCCTGCCAGATCCAGTGCGTATCGATCGCGGTGATAGTGCCCGGCGCTGCAGCGGCCACGTGGGTGAACATCGCCAGGGAAATATCAAAATGGTTGTTGGAGTGCGAGCCCCAGGTCAGGCCCCACTCGTTGCACATCTGCGCCACCCGTACCGAGCCCTGCATGGTCCAGAAGTGCGGGTCGGCCAGTGGAATGTCCACTGACTGCAGCTGAATGGCGTGACCCATTTCCCGCCAGTCGGTGGCGATCATGTTGGTGGCTGTCTTGAGTCCGGTAGCGCGGCGGAATTCGGCCATCACTTCGCGACCGGAATAACCGTTTTCTGCGCCGCACGGATCTTCGGCGTAGGCCAGCACATGATGCTGATCGCGGCACAGGCGGATCGCTTCCTTGAGCGACCAGGCACCATTGGGGTCCAGCGTAATGCGCGCCTCAGGGAAGCGTTCGGCGAGCGCCGTCACTGCTTCGATTTCCTGGTCGCCGCTCAACACGCCGCCCTTGAGCTTGAAGTCCTGAAAGCCGTAACGCTGATGCGCGGCTTCGGCCAGGCGCACCACGGCCTCTGGAGTCAGTGCTTCTTCATGGCGGATACGGAACCAGTCGTTGTCGGCCTCCGGTTCGCTGCGGTAGGCCAGATCGGTCTTGCGCTGGTCGCCAACATAAAACAGGTAACCGAGCATTTCGACCTGATCGCGCTGCTGACCTTCGCCCAACAGCGCCGCAACCGGTACTTCCAGATGCTGGCCGAGCAGGTCGAGGAGCGCCGCTTCCAGCGCGGTGACCGCATGAATGGCAATGCGCAGGTCGAACGTCTGCAAGCCACGGCCACCGGAGTCCCGATCGGCAAACGCCTTGCGTGCCTCGTTAAGAATCTTCTGGTAAGTGCCAATGCTGCTGCCGACGACCAGCGATCGCGCGTCTTCCAGCGTCTGGCGAATCAGCTCGCCGCCAGGCACTTCGCCCACACCGACATGCCCGGCATTGTCCTTGAGAATGACCACGTTGCGGGTGAAGTAGGGGCCATGTGCGCCGCTCAGGTTGAGCAGCATGTCGTCATGGCCCGCTACGGGCACAACCTGCATCTCGGTAATGACGGGGGCCTTGCTGGTGATATTGGATTGCTGAATGTTCATGACGGGTCCTTTAAACGTAAGGCCTTGAAAATATGACCGATGAAAAAGCGGCTGCGCACGTGCATCAGTGGGTTGCCGGCGTCTGAATGGCGGCGACCGGCGTCGCGCCAGGCTTGGGGTTATTGCGCGCGGCGAAAACGATGATCGCGGCGATGATCGAAGTGGCTGTCAGGCCGTACAGTCCGCCCTGGATCGAACCGGTGTGTTCTTCCAGCAGGCCGAATGTGGTGGGTGCCACGAAGCCGCCGAGGTTGCCCACCGAATTGATCAGCGCGATGACCGCAGCGGCGATCCGCGCGTCCAGATAGGCCTGCGGGATTGGCCAGAACAACGAAGAAGCCGACTTGAAACCCAGTGCTGCAAAGCAGATGGCGACGAAGGCGAAGATCGGACTGCCGGTGGTCGACATGAACATCCCGGCAGCAGCAATCAGCAGCGCAATGGCTACCCAGGCCTGCTGACGTTTCCACTTGGCGGACAGCGTGGCGAACACGTACATGCCGATGATCGACAGTAGCCACGGAATCGAGTTGAACATGCCGACTTCGAAGTCAGTCAGGCTGCCCATTTTGCGGATAATGCTCGGCAGCCAGAACGTTGCTGCGTAAATCGTCAGCTGGATGAAGAAGTAGATCAGGCAGAACAGAATGATCTGACTGTCCTTGAGCAGCTTGCCGATGGAGGCCTTGACCGGCGTCGCCGCTTCACGGGCAGCCTGTTCGGCATCGATGGCGTTGACCAGTGCATCCTGTTCTTCGCGGGTCAGCCACTTGGCATCGTGCGGTTTGGAGTCCAGCCAGAACCAGACGAAGAAGCACAGACCGACCGAGAACATGCCTTCGATGAAGTACATCCACTGCCAGCCTTTCAGGCCGAAACCGGTGATTTGCAGCAGCAGGCCGGACAACGGGCCCGAGATCAGCGAGGCAATGGCCGAGCCGCTGAGGAAGATGGCAATCGCCTTGCCACGCTCGACGCCGGGCAGCCAGCGGGTGAAGTAGTAGATCACGCCTGGAAAGAAACCGGCCTCGGCCACACCGAGCAGAAAGCGCAAGATGTAGAAGTGGGTTTCGGTCTGGATGAAGGCCATGCAGGCGGCGACGATGCCCCAGGTGAGCATGATTCGCGTCAGCCAGATACGCGCGCCGACTTTCTGCAGCAGGATGTTGGAAGGGACTTCGAAAAGGGCGTAGCCGATGAAGAACAGTCCGGCACCCAGGCCATAGGCTGCAGCGCCGATACCCAGGTCATGCTCCATGTGCGAACGCACGAAGCCGATGTTGACCCGGTCGATGTAGTTGACGATGAACATGATGACGAAAAGCGGCAGGACGTGACGTTTGACCTTCGATACGGCTGAATTCAGAACCGAACCTGTGCCGTCGGCCATCCTGGAATTGGATGTGCTCACAGTTGAATCTCCCACTCGTTGTTTTTATGCGGGTATGTGCGAAGTGTGTCCTTCGCATTGTCGGTCATCATACAAGTAAAAAGCCGTTGTGCAATCCCTTCGCAGTGATGATCTGCGAGATTATTAAACCGGAGGCACTCGCCTTCGTGCAGGTGTGCGGGACGTATGTGGTCGCGGTTAATTAAGGTTTTGACCAATAAATGCTGGGATTTCGCTTGTGTGCATCAGTTGAGGGTGGCGGGTGCCATTGAGCGCAACGGCTGACGGAAGGCAGGGTGGACGGAAGCGGGCGCTTTGACAGGTGGGAATGCTTGTAATACAAGTAAGACAACTACGCAGGGCTGTTAAACCCGGCTTCTGGCCGCTCCCGGCCCCGTATTCGCGCTGCCACGGCCGTGATACGGCAGCATAAACAGACAAGTCAGGATCCGTTCATCATGCAAGAGCCTGCCAGCACAGCGCCCAAACGCCGTCAGCACAGCCTGGCCACCGATCTGGTCACCGAACTGAGCCAGCGCATCCTGCTTGGCAAGATCGCTCCCGGCCAGAAGTTGCCTTCCGAGAACCAGATCGTCCGCGAGCATGGCGTCAGCCGCACCGTGGTGCGTGAAGCGATTTCCAAGTTGCAGGCGTCCGGGCTGGTGGTGACCCATCACGGCATCGGCACATTCGTACTCGAGCGCAGTGACCAGACGGGGCTGCGCCTCAAGGTCGAGACCGTTTCCAGAGTGCGCGATATCATCGAACTGCGTATCGGCCTGGAAACCCAGGCCGTGGCGCTGGCGGCTGTGCGCCGTACCGATGAGCAACTGGCAGCCATGCGTCAGGCGCTGGATGATTATCAGGACCTGCTGGCCAACGACGACAGCTGCGTCGAGGCTGACAAACGCTTTCACATGTTGATCGCCGAAGCCACCGGCAACCCGTATTTTCTGGAGATCATGCAACACTTGGGCAGCGCGGTCATTCCGCGCAGCCGCATTGCCTCGAGCGAGCGGGCAGGCAACAACCTTGCGCATCAGGGCTACCTGGCCAACCTCGAACACGAAGCACTGCTCAGCGCCATTCGCCGCAAGGACCCGGATGCCGCGCGTGCAGCGATGTGGACGCACCTGAGCAACAGCCGTGAGCGGCTGGTTCCTCTGGAGTAGCCGCGAACGTGTTTGCTCGCACAAGGGGCCCCCATGCTTGAGCGTAGGGCAAAAATGTAGGAGCTAACGTGTTCGCGAAAGGGCCCGCACAGCCGCAGAAGATTCGGCGTTCAAAACGACGCCTTAGCGAACAAGTTCGCTACCACAGAAGCCCTCCATGCTTGAGCGTACGGCAAAAATGTAGGAGCGAACTTGTTCGCGAAAGGGCCCGCACAGCCGCAGAAGATTTGGCGTTCAAAGCAACGCCTTCGCGAACAAGTTCGCTCCTACAAAAGTCCCCATGCTTGAGCGTAGGGCAAAAATGTAGGAGCTAACGTGTTCGCGAAAGGGCCCTTACAGCCGCAGAAGATTTGGTGTTCAAAACACCGCCTTCGCGAACAAGTTCGCTCCTAAAAAAGCCCATGCTTGAGCGTACGGCAAAATGTAGGAGCGAACGTGTTCGCGAAAGGGCCCGCACAGCCGCAGAAGATTTGGTGTTCAAAACACCGCCTTCGCGAACAAGTTCGTTCCTACAAAAGCCCATGCTTGAGCGTACGTAAGCGTCTGGTGAAGTCGTCTGG